>JAODMY010000095.1 GCA_025465535.1 Glaciihabitans sp. | reverse complement strand
CCCACGCGGGCAAGGGGATCCTCGCGCTCGCGCATCCGATGGATGTCGGCGGGGTCGGCGCCACTGGAACCATCGCCGCCAACAAGCTCGCCGCGGATGCCGACGTGGTGATCGGAATCGGCACCCGGTTCTCGGACTTCACCACCGCATCCAACTCGCTGTTCGCCAACCCGGACGTGCGCTTCGTCAACCTGAACGTCGCCCCGATCGACGCGACCAAGCTGGCCGGCCTTTCTGTCGTCGGAGATGCGCGCGAATCCCTGGCCGAGCTCGACGCGATGCTCGCCGGAGCCGTCACCAGCGCCGCGTACCGCGACGAAATCGCCGGCCTCCGTACGGACTGGGCGACCACCCGTGCGGCGGCAATCGTGCCGATCGACGGTCTCCCATCCCAGGTGAGCCTGCTCGGCATCCTCAACGAGGAATTGGCCGACGAGGATGTCATCGTCAACGCGGCGGGCTCGGCCCCCGGCGACCTGCACCGACTCTGGAATCCCGGATCGCCCAAGCAGTACCACGTCGAATACGGCTTCTCGACGATGGGGTACGAGATCGCGGGCGCCCTCGGAATCAAGCTCGCGGCGCCGGAGCGGCAGGTGGTCGCCCTCGTCGGCGACGGTTCATACCTGATGCTCTCGCAGGAGCTCGTGACCGCGGTATCCGAGCGGGTGAAGCTCGTCGTCATCCTCATCGACAACCAGGGTTATGCCTCCATCGGCAACCTGTCGGAGTCCGTCGGCTCACAGCGTTTCGGCACCAAATACCGCTTCCGCGACGAGGCCTCCGCCCGCCTCGACGGTGGACTACTGCCGGTCGACCTGGCCGCCAACATGCGCAGCCTCGGCGCGACCGTGATCGAGGCGGATGGCGTCGAGCAGTTCCGGGATGCGGTTCGCCGCGCCCTTGCCGCTGAGGAGACGACCGCCGTCTACGTGCGCGCCGACCCAACCGCGGCCGGCATTCCCGGTGGCGCGTGGTGGGACGTTCCCGTCGCCGAGGTCTCCGAGCTTCCGAGCACCCAGCAGGCGCGGGCTCGCTACGAGTCCGAGCGAACGGCACAGCGCCGCTACCTCTGATCACGGGCAGCACCCCAAACAAAAAGAAGCGCGGCGGCCGAGGGTTGCCGCGCTTCTTGCGTTCGTGTGGCTACTTCAGCGAACCAGAGGCGAGGCCGGTCTTCCAGAAGCGCTGCAGCGCCAGGAAGACGATGATGAGCGGGATGATCGACACCAGCGACCCGGTGATCACCGACTGCTGGAGCAGTGGAACTCGCGAGATCTGCCCGTTCCAGTTGTAGAGACCGAGGGTGAGCGGGTACAGCTGGTCGCTCTGCAGCATCACCATCGGCAGGAAGAAGTTGTTCCAGATTCCGACGAACTGGAACAGGAAGATCGTCACGAGCGATGGTGAGAGCAGTTTGAACGCGACGGAGAAGAAGATGCGGAATTCGCCTGCACCGTCGAGTCTCGCCGACTCGATGATTTCATCCGGTATTGCCCCGCCCGCGAAAATCCGCGCGAGGTAGACCCCGAACGGGCTCACGATGCTCGGCAGGAACACCGCCCAGTAGGTATCGGTGAGGTGCACCGTGGAGAACAGCAGGAACAGTGGCAGCGCCAGCGCCGTCGTCGGCACGAGCACGCCACCGAGCACGATGGAAAAGAACGTCTCGCGGAAGCGGAAGTGGAACTTGGCCAGCGCATAGCCCGCGAGTGTCGAGATGAGCGTGCCGACGGCGGCACCGCCCACTGCGTAGATGACACTGTTAAGCGCCCACCGGAGGAAGATCCCGTTGTCGACTCCGAACAGCGTCGAGAGGTTCTGCCAGAAATGGAAGTGCGAGAACGCGAGACCGAAGGTGGATGCGAGATCGCCCTGCGGTTTCGTCGCCGCGACGACGAGGAAGTAGACGGGAAGCAGGAAGTAGATCGCGAGCGCGATCATGACCGTCATGGCCGCGACCTTCGAGACCCGGCTTTCTCGCGCGATGACTCCGCGCCTCATTGTCGCCGTGCTCACGCTTGCGCCTTTCGGGAAGTCAGTCTCATGAATCCGAAGCTCAGCACGAAGGTGACGATCGCAATGATGACCGACACCGCCGCCGCCTGCTGGTAGTTGTTGCCGGAGGCGATCGCGTAGGCGAGCATGTTCGGTGTGTAGGTGCTCGAGATGTTGGTAGAAATCTGCTGGAGCACAGCCGGCTCCGCATAAAGCTGCAGCGTGCCGATGATCGAGAAGACCGTCGTCATGATGAGCGCGGGGGCGATGATCGGCACCTTGATCCGGAGAGCGATCGTCCAGTTGCTCGCTCCGTCGAGCTTCGCCGCCTCGTACAGCTCCTGCGGGATTGCCTGCAGCGCGGAGAAGAGTACGAGCATGTTGTAGCCGGTCCACAGCCACGTCGACACGTTGGCGATCGACCAGAGCACGGCGCTTGGACCGAGGAAGTCGGGCTTCAATCCGATGTCCTGCAGCAGCGTGACGATGGGCGAGAGCTCGGGTGAGTAGAGGAACGACCACATGATGGCCGCAATCACGCCGGGCACCGCGTAGGGCATGAATGCGGCAATCCGAAAGAACGACTTCAGTCGCAGCAGTGGTGAATCGAGCAGCAGCGCGATGAGCAGCGCGACGGCCAGCATCACCGGAACCTGCACGACACCGAACAGCCCGATTCGGCCGATGCTGCCCCAGAACTCGGAGTTCTGCACGGCCTGGATGTACTGCGTGAACCCGCCGAAGGTCGTGTAGCTCGTCCCGAATTCTCCGGCCGTGCGGCGCACGACGAGCATGCTCTGGCACAGCGCGTAGATGATCGGAACGATGTAAAAGAGCACGAATGGCAGGAAGAACGGGATGAGGAACGCCGCGATCATCCGCGGTGATACTCCTGCAATGCCCCGGCGGCGGCGGCTCTTGGCTGCCCGGATCACCGGCACGGCGAGGTCTGTCATGGTCGTCCTTCAGAAGAATGGGTCTGGCGCGGGTATTTTCACCCGCGCCAGACCCGCTGTTTCAGGCTACTTCGATGTGGCGGGGATGCTTTGCGCCTTCATCGACGAGATCGCGGATGCCTGAGCGGCACCCAGCGCGCTGTAGACGGTTCCGTTGCCGTTGACGGCCTTCGCGAGGGCATCCTGCAGGGCCAGGTTCACTGTCTTCTGCGTCGGACCCCAGGTGAAGTTGGTGTCGATCTTGCTCGACGATGCCTTGAAGACATCGAAGATCTTCTGCCCGCCGAAGTACGGGACACCCTGCTGGAGGGCCGGAAGGTTAAGTCCAGCCTTTGCCGCCGGGTAGAGACCGCCCAGGCTGTTCTCCAGCGTGAGCGCCTGCGGGTTGGTGTTCAGCCACAGGTTGAACTTGACCGACTCGTAGAGGTGCTTGTCGCCCTTCATGAACGCGACGGTCGATCCGCCGTAGTCGCCCGAAGCCGCAGACGTGCCCCAGGTCGGCATGGGCGCGACGGCCCACTTGCCGCTCTGGTCTGGCAGGTTGTCGCGCACGATGCTGTAGGCCCATGCCGCGGAGACGAAGCTCGCGACCTGGTTCTTCTCCATTGCCGCGTAGAGCGGGGTCGAGAAGCTGGCGAGGTCGGTGCGTACCAGCTTGTCGGAGATCAGCGTCTGCCAGTAGTCGGCGACCTGCTTGCTCTGCGGGTTCTGGATCGACACGTCCCACGTGTTGTTCGTGTACTTGTACATGTCGGCACTGTTCTGCCAGAGCAACCCGTTGAACGCCTCGGCGTTGCTCGGGTCGAAGTAGGTGATGTCCAGGTTCGGGTCATCCGCCTTCAGCGTTTTGGCGTCGGCCAGATACTCGGCCCAGGTCGTCGGCACGCTGATGTTGTACTTCTTGAACAGGTCGGCGCGGTAGTAGAGAGCCTCCGGGCCGGTGTCCTGCGGGATCGCGTAGATTCCCTGGCCGCCGAACGTGGCCTGCGACCAGGTCCACGATGCGAAATCATTCTTGGCCGCGACGGCTGCCGTGCACGCGGATGCGTCGACGAAGGCGTTCTGGAGGCGGTAGTCGGAAAGCTCGTCGTACCCGATCTGGGCGAGCTCCGGCGCATTTCCGGCCTTCAGCGCATTGTTGATGGTGCCGTATTCGTCGTTGGAGATGTTCTTCATGTCGACCTGGATGTTCGGATTCTGCTTGTTCCACAGAGCGACAACCTTGTCCATGCCGGGGACGGTGTTCCAGTACTGGAGCGTCACCTTCCCGGTGGACGGCTTACAGGATGCAGTGCTGCTCGAACTTGTCGTTGCTGGCGAAGAACAGGCCGCCAGGGCCAGAGACGCGACTATTGCTGTGGTCGCGGCAAGCCCTCGGACGAGGGCTTTATTTCCTTTGATGCTCAAGAGATCCCTTTCAGAGGTGCACCCCGGCAGCTTCGCGTCGGGTGCGGTCACCATTGACAATGTGATTTCAGAGTTCCTCCGCACGAGTTCGTGGCTCGCGTTCGAAACTAAGTAAGAACATATTTACATTATTAGTTATAGGTCTTTGGTCGGCATTAGTCAAAATACTCGCGGCGGCCGAATTTCGTTCTGGGAGCCGCCCGAGAGGCGGCCGTGACGGGCGAACTTCACTGCCATCTCGAGGTGGGCTGCGGGACCGCATGACGAGAAACGAAAAGGCCCTCGATCTCTCGAGAGCCTTTTCACGTTGCAGCGCATCCTCCGGGAACTTGTTCCTCGATCGCGCCTCCCGCCGGTGCCGAAGCAGTCGTCGCGAATGGACTGACCGCCGCTCAACAGTGCCTCGGGCCCAACGATGCGCCCGCTTGTTATCGGTGCTGTGGCTACAGCTGGCGCACCGATGACAAAGCGGCGCATAGACGAACCAGCAGAGGTGCCAATGGCCGGCACCCAGGTGAGTCAATCCACTTAGCCCATCGAACTACTCCGGGCGGCCGCCTCCGATGATCCGGCGTCGGCCGATTCCTCTTAGGATGCCGCGCAGGCGTCCTGCGGCGAATCGACGCTCTGTTACTGTCTTCCGGTGCAGATGGTCGAGACGAACCACCGGTACCTGCCGCTCGACACTCTGCGGTTCGTTGCTGTAGCGCTCGTGTTCTTCCAGCACGCGATTCCGGGCGGCATCTGGATCGGGCGCTCGGGTGTCGACATGTTTTTTCTGCTGTCCGGCTACCTGATCACGGGCGGCCTCATCCGGTCTGAACCTGGCAGGGGTTACTTCTCGAAGTTTTACGCCCGACGCGTGCTGCGCATCTTCCCGGCCTACTACCTGAACATCTTGCTCGCGGTGATCTTCATGGGCGCCGCAGCGTTACCGATGGTGCCCTGGGCGCTCGTCTTCCTCAGTAACTTCGGTTACAGCTCGTCGGGTGTGGGCACGCTGGGACCACTCGCACACCTGTGGTCCCTAGCGGTGGAGGAGCAGTTCTACCTGCTCTGGCCCCTGTTGCTCTTCTTCGTCCGCTCGGCGAGGATGCGCTGGATCCTGGTCGGTGTGATCATCGTCGCCGCTCCGTTCATCCGACTCGAACTCACCGAGATGGTCAATTGGGCATCCGCCTACTCGATGCTTCCGGCTCGCGCCGACGGCCTGGCCCTCGGTGCGGCGATCGCTCTGGCGCAGCAACAGTGGGGTCCGCAACTTTTTCAGGCGCATCGTCGTCTGCTGACCGTCGCAACCGGCATCATGGCCCTGGTGTTCCTCGGCGCAAGCTGGGCGTTCCCCTTCCCGACGACGCCCAACATGACGATCACGCTGTCAGCGTCGGTGATCCTCTTCGGTTGCGTGCTGGCCGCGACCATCGCCTGGAGCGGCACGCGAGTCGCGACCGCGATGTCCTTCCGCCCAACCGTGTACCTCGGGCAGATCTCCTATGGCATCTACCTGATTCACCGTTGGCTGATCCCCTACCTCCAGCAGTACATCGCCGAGACCTGGATGGTCGTGATCGTGGCCGCGGTCGGTACCGTGGGGCTCGCGATGGTGTCATTCCACTTCTTCGAGACGCCGATCAGCCGATGGGGGAAGGGCCTCCTGTCGCGGAGAAGTCTTCCGGCTGACGCGAGTCGAGTCCTCGGCGGTTAGTTTCACCGCAGTGATGTTTTGTCGCCGTTCGTACGGTCTCCGGCGCAACAGTGCGCCCGTTTGTTATCCATGCGGTGGTTACGGCCGGCGCACTAATAACAAACCGGCGCACCAACGAACCAGCACCTCGCGAGCGCGGAACTGACCCCATCGGGCCACAAAAGCGAAAGGCTCCCGAAATCTCGGGAGCCTTTTACTTCGCTCAGAGTTATGCAAATACCCGCAGGTAGTTATGCAATCAACCCATGGTGCGCGAGGGGGGACTTGAACCCCCATGCCCTCACGGGCACACGGACCTGAACCGTGCGCGTCTGCCAATTTCGCCACTCGCGCTCACCAGTCGACGACGTGTCGTCAACTCAGCGAGATTAGCACGGTCGGCGGGCGCAAATGAAAACAGTCACACTGAGGAATCGCCAACGAAAAGAGCCGCACGCACGAGCTCGACGCGACCTGTCAACAGACGACGAGACAATGCACAGGTCGTGGAAGCATGAGCCAGCTAACATCAGTAGTTAACCATCGGGATCGACGGGGAGACATTGGGCCTTCTGGACAACTTCGAACGAGGTCTTGAGCGGGCAGTAAACGGTGCCTTCGCCAAGACCTTCAAGAGTGGTCTGCAACCGGTGGAAATCACGAGTGCGTTGCGGCGGGAACTCGACACGAAAGCCGTCGTCGTCGCGCGGGATCGCATCCTCGTTCCGAACAAGTTCACGGTGCGGCTGAGCCAGTCGGATTTCGATCGGATGGATGCGATCGGTCCGACCCTCCTCGATGAACTGACCCAGCTCATCCAGCGGCACGCCGCCGGCCAGCACTATTCGTTCGCCGGTGGCCTGTCCATCAAGCTGCAGGCAGATGCCCGCCTCGGCCTTGGCAGCATCGACATCGACTCCGAGAACGTCAAGACCTCGGTCGCCTGGACGCCGGTCCTCGACGTCAACGGCAAGCGGCACCTGATCACCAAATCCCGAACTATCATCGGCCGCGGCTCGGACGCAGACATCACGGTGGATGACACCGGAATCTCCCGCAAGCACGTCGAGATCCTCTGGGATGGCAAGCGCGCCCAGGTCAACGATCTCGGTTCGACCAACGGATCGAAGCTGAACGGTGCGCCGGTAAAGAAAGCACTTCTCGACCCCGATTCACTCATTGAGATCGGTCGCACCCGTATTCTGTTTCGCGTGCTTCCCCAATCTGCTGACCTCGACCCGGTCACCGAGACTCGCAAGGGCCGGAACGGGTAGATGAGCGAACTGACCCTGCTCATCCTCCGCCTGGTTTTCCTTGCGGTTATGTGGCTGTTCATTTTCGCCGTTGTCTACGCGCTGCGTTCCGACCTTTTCGGGCAGAAGGCACGGAGGCAGGCGGCGGATGCCGCCAGCGTCGACCCGTTCCTTGCGACGCCGCTCGAGCCGGTGATGGCCGCGTCTCCCCTCACCGAGCCGATGCACTCCCCGCCGCCGACACACTCTCCGCCACCGACAAACTCCCCGCCGCCGACACTGGACCGACCGAACATCGCTCGGCGCCTGGTCATCACCTCCGGCCCGAAAGCGGGGCTCGAGATCGAGTTGCCGAGCGAGCAGCTCGCGATCGGTCGCTCGAGCGAATCGGGTCTCGTCATCCGCGACGACTACACCTCCACCCATCACGCCCGACTGATGCTCTGGAATGACGGATGGGTGGTGCAGGATCTCGACTCGACGAACGGCACCTTCCTCAACGGTGCCCGGGTAACCCTGCCGACCCCGGTACCTCTTAATACGCCGCTGACCATCGGCCAGACAAGCTTCGAACTGCGGCGGTAGCCCGTGGCGACTCCCGAGAAAAGCGGCGCCGCAAAGGGCGGCGCGAGAAACACAGCTGCCAAAGGGCCAGGGGCCAAGGCGCCTGGGGCGAGAACGCCAGCGGCCAAAGGCCCAGTGCTCAAGAGCACCGCGGTTTCGCACGTCGGCAAGATCCGCTCCAACAACCAGGACAGCGGATACGCGGGCACCAACCTCTTCGTCGTCGCGGACGGCATGGGCGGCCACGCGGGCGGCGACGTCGCTTCGGCAATCGCCCTCCGGCGCATCACCGAGATAGACAAGCCGTACACCTCCGCCCACGATGCCGTCTTCGCGCTGCAGTCCGCGCTCATCGCCGCGAACTCGCTGCTGGCCGAGACCGTGTTCGAGCACAACGAGCTCACTGGCATGGGCACGACCGTTAGCGGTTTCCTCCGCGTCGATCACAAGATCGCGATCGCGCACATCGGCGACTCCCGCATCTACCGGTTCCGTGGCGGCAAACTCGAACAGATCTCGGCCGACCACACCTTCGTGCAGCGTCTCGTCGACTCCGGCCGCATCACCCCGGAGGAGGCGGCGGTCCACCCGCGGCGCTCCGTGCTCATGCGCGTGCTCGGCGATGTGGATGCGGCCCCGGAGATCGACACCCAGGTTCTCGATACCGCACCGGGCGATCGCTGGCTGATCTGCTCCGATGGCCTGTCGAGCTATGTGTCAGACGAGAAGATCCAGCACGTCCTGGCAACCGTTCGGAACCTGTCGGATGCGGCCAATCGCCTCATCAAGGAGAGTCTCGACCAGGGCGCACCCGACAACGTCACCGTCGTGCTTGTCGACATCGACGAATCCCCGAGCTCCGCACACGTTCCCCCGATTACGGTCGGATCTGCTTCGGTCCCGCTGTCCTACGACAGCGACAACGCGAGGCGCTCGCTGCGACTCCCGACGCTGCTGCTGCATCCGCTCAAGGCGACGCAGCCGGACCCGAGCCACTTCGAGCCCGAGTCCGAGGACTACCTCGACGAGCTCATCCTCGAGGATCGCCGCAGGGCACGGCGGCGACGCGCCACCTGGCTGATTGCGATCGGTCTCGTCGTCCTCGCGATCATCGCGATCATAATCGTCGGCTACCAGTGGACGCAGAGTCACTACTACGTCGGCGACGACGGTGGAACGGTTGCGATCTACCGCGGAGTGCAGCAGACCATCGGACCGATTCCGCTGTCGTCCGTTTACCAAAAGACCACCATCACTCTCGACCAGCTTCCCGCGTTCAATCGCAACCAGGTCGAGGCAACCATCAACGCGACTGACCTCAAGCTCGCGAAAGAGATCGTCGAACGGCTTGCGGATGCCCGAACCCAGTAACGCGAACGTCACCGCCAGCACGGTCGGCCTCCCCCAGGCCGGCGGGCGTCCGACGATCTCCAACACCATCCGCATCCGCCTTCGCGAACCCGCCCGGCTGCGCAACCTCGAACTCGTGCTGCTGATCGCCGCCTGCGGGATCGTCGCATTCGCGCTCGTCCTCGTGCAGGTCAGTGCGCTCGGGAAAGTCGACAGTTCAACGCTCACCCTCGCGGGTGGCCTTGCCATGCTCGTCCTGATCATGCACTTCGTGATGCGAGTGGTCGCGCCCAACGCCGATCCGCTCATTCTCCCGATCATCACCCTGCTCAACGGCGTCGGCATCACCGAGATCTACCGCATCGACATCGCGAACGGCCTCTCCGGCTGGAATTCGGCGGGCATCCGTCAGATTGTCTGGGCTGCCATGGCCATCGCGATCGCGATCGCCGTACTCATCCTCATCCGCAATCATCGCGTCCTGCAGCGCTATCGCTATATCGCGATGTTCAGCGGTGTTGTTCTCTTGCTTCTCCCGATGCTCCCCGGCATCGGCCGAACGGTGAGCGGCGCCCGGGTGTGGATCGGGATCGGTCCATTTTCGTTCCAGCCCGGCGAGCTTGCCAAGGTCGCGCTGGCCATCTTCTTCGCCGGCTACCTCGTGAGCGCGCGGGACTCGCTCTCCATGGTCGGGCGCAAATTCCTCTGGATGACCTTTCCGCGAGCGCGTGACCTCGGTCCGATCCTCGTGGTCTTCGCCGCTTCGATGATCGTGCTCGTGTTCCAGAAGGACCTCGGCACCTCACTCCTCTATTTCGGCCTGTTCCTCGTCATGATCTACGTCGCGACGGGCCGTGCAAGCTGGATCGTGCTCGGCCTCGGCATGTTCCTCGTCGGTGCCTTCGTCGCATACTCCGTGCTCGCCTACGTCAACGGCCGCGTCCAGACGTGGCTGAACGCGTTCTCACCCGCGAATTACAACGCTCCCGGGGGAAGTTTCCAGGTAGTCCAGGGCATCTTCGGGCTCGCACAGGGTGGGCTGATCGGCACCGGACTCGGACTCGGCAGTCCCCAGAAAACACCGCTCGCCAACAGCGACTTCATCTTCGCGTCGCTCGGCGAAGAACTCGGCCTCGTCGGAGTGTTCGCCATCCTCGCGCTCTACCTGCTGTTCGTATCGCGAGGCTTCCGGATCGGCTTCGCCGGACAGGACGACTTCGGCCGCCTCCTCGGCGTTGGCCTGTCGTTTGTCATCGCGCTTCAGGTCTTCATCGTGATTGGCGGCGTGACGCGCGTGATCCCGTTGACCGGACTGACAACACCGTTCCTTGCCGCAGGTGGGTCCTCCCTTGTCGCCAACTGGATCATTGCGGCCCTCCTGCTCAGGCTTTCCGATACCGTACGCAGTCAACCCCGGGTGGTGATCGAGTGAACAAACAGCTCAAACGAGTCAGCACCGTTGTGTTGCTGATGTTTCTCGCGCTATTTGCGTCGTCCTCGATCATCCAGGTGTTCTCGGTCGACCAGCTCAAAGCGGATCCCCGCAACGTCCGCGCTCTCGACGAATCGTTCGACGCGCAGCGTGGCGACATCCTGACAGCCGACGGAGGAGTGATCGCCAAGTCGGTTCCCTCCAAGGACGAGTACAAATACCAGCGCGTGTACACGGATCCGCAGCTCTACTCGAGCGTCACGGGATACTTCACCCTCAACCAGGCCAACCCCGGCATCGAGGGCGCGATGAACGACTACCTGAGCGGCTCAGCAAACGATCAGTTCCTCGGCAACCTGACGCGAATCGTCACGGGCCAGTCCACCAAGGGCGCGGCGGTCGAGCTCACAATCGAGCCCAAGGTGCAGCAGGCTGCGTACAACGCGCTCGGAAACTACACCGGGGCGGTCGTCGCGATCGATCCGAAGACCGGCGCGATCCTCGCCATGGTCTCGAAGCCCGCCTACGACCCCAACACGCTCGCCGTTCACAGCACGAGTAAGTTCTTCGCGGCATACAACGCCCTGTTGAAGAACCCGAGTAAACCGCTGACCAACCGCGCGGTCGCCGGCAATCTCTACCACCCGGGCTCGGTGTTCAAACTCGTCGTCGCATCCGCCGCCATCGACAGTGGGCAGTTCACGCCGGACAGCTCCTTCCCGAACCCCGCCGAACTCAAACTGCCACTCTCGAGCACCTACATCCACAACTCGAATGGCGCCCCGTGCGGAACCGGTGCCAAGGCGACCATCGCGACCGCGATTCGACTGAGCTGCAACATTCCGATGGCCCAGCTCGGTGCGGCCCTTGGCGAGGACACCATCTCGCAGTATGCGACCCGCTTCGGCTACGGACACCAGTTCGATCTCGCGGGCAACGGGATCGCGACGACCCCGAGCATCTACCCGACCGGGCAGAATGCGCCGCAACTCATGATGTCGGCCTTCGGCCAGAGCGGCGACCTTGTCACCCCGTTGCAGATCGCCCTCGACTCAGCGGCAATCGCCAACGGAGGAGTCGAGATGCAGCCGACCCTGATCAAGAGTGTCATCGAGCCCGATCTCACGGAGCTGAAGACGCTCACCCCGACCATCTACAGCAATCCGATCACCGCGGCCACCGCCGGGAAGGTCCGCGACATGATGATCTCGAGCGTCGCGAGTGGCGCCGCGAGCAATGCCACAATAGAGGGGGTCCAGGTGGCGGGAAAGACCGGTACAGCACAAAACGGCGTGAACCAGCCCTACACCCTGTGGTTCACCGGATTTGCCCCTGCGACCAATCCGCAGGTTGCGGTCGCGGTCGTGATTGAAAACGGTGGCGGGAACGGCCAGGACGTCGTCGGCAACGAGATAGCTGCACCAATCGGCAAAAAAGTACTTGAGGCGGTGCTAAACAAATGAGACCGACAAGCGGGCTCACCTTCGGCGGTAGATATCAGCTGTCTTCCCGTGTCGCGATCGGCGGCATGGGCGAGGTCTGGCAGGCCACGGACCTCGTCATTGGTCGCGTCGTCGCCATCAAGATCCTGAAGGATGAATACCTCGGCGACCCCGGCTTCCTCGAGCGCTTCCGTGCGGAGGCTCGCCACGCCGCTCTCGTGAACCACGAGGGAATCGCCAATGTCTTCGACTATGGGGAAGAGGACGGCAGCGCGTTCCTCGTCATGGAGCTCGTTCCTGGCGAAGCTCTCTCCACCATCCTCGAGCGCGAGCGCGTGCTATCGACCGACCGCACGCTCGACATCGTTGCGCAGACCGCCAACGCCCTGCACGCTGCCCACTCCGCGGGCCTCGTACACCGTGACATCAAGCCCGGGAACCTCCTGATCACTCCGGATGGTCGGGTCAAGATCACCGACTTCGGCATTGCACGCATCGCCGACCAGGTTCCGCTCACCGCGACCGGCCAGGTCATGGGAACGGTCCAGTACCTCTCGCCCGAGCAGGCGAGCGGGCATCCGGCGTCGCCGACCACAGACATCTACTCGCTCGGAATCGTCGCGTACGAAGCCCTTGCCGGTCGACGTCCATTCACGGGCGAGTCGCAGGTCGCGATCGCCATGGCGCAGATCAACGAGACACCGCCGGAACTCCCGGCGACGGTCGCCGAGCCGGTGCGCAATCTCGTCTACGCGTCCATCGCGAAGAGCCCGGCCGATCGCCCAGCCTCCGCCGCGCATTTGGCGCGTGCGTCGCAGGCGCTCCGTCGTGGGGATGTCGCCGCGGCAGCCGCATCCGTCCCCGGAATCATCGGCACGGGTTCACTCGCGCTGACCGCCGGTGCCAACTACGGCCAACCGACAGCGGCAACGCGGGTGTTGCCGGCGACCACGGTTCTGCCTTCCACGGCCACCGCGCCGACGACCACGAAGAAACGCAACCCGTGGACCTGGCCGCTCATCGGTCTCGTCGCGCTGCTTCTCGTGGTCCTGATCGGAACGATCATCGCGCTTCTTACGCAGTCAGGAACCCACACCGCCCCGCCGACAACTGCTTCGAATTCGAGTCCGGCGCCGAAGCCGACGGTGTCGACGCCACCCCCGACGCGAACGCCGTCGACGGTGCCGCTTCAACTCAGCAACGTCAAGGGCAAGACCCAGAACCAGGTCCAGACCTACTTCAACTCGATCGGTCTGGTGCTCGCCCCGGACCAGGGAGACCCAGCACCGAACTCGTCCCTTGTCGGCACCGCCTACGACGCGAATCCGCTCGGCAACCTCCAGAAGGGCACAACGGTCACCGTCTCCTTCTATACCGCCGTGCAGCCCCCACCTGCACCGGACTCCGCAACGGCGGCTACCCCCGGTCCGTATCCTCCGGCCTCAATGGTCACGATCAACTGGACCGCGTACTCCTGCCCGACCGGCTCAACCCTGAAGGAATACGACCTCACGGTCGTCAACGGAACGGCTACGGATGCCAATCCGATCCTGCCGACCAACACGAGCGAAGTCATTAACGTCGGCAACACCGGGACCACCACGGTGACCTACACCGCGACCTGCACGAGCAACGGAACCGACGCCGTCTCCGCTTCGTCGCCTGCACTTAGCCTGACCATCGGAACCCCTGCAACCCCCTAGAACGACCGGGTACACTGACATGGCAATTGCGGGGATACAACGGGAGATGGATTCGTGACGGACAGCAGCGTGGGTCAGGGCGTGCGCCTGCTGGCTGGTCGATATCAAATCGGCGAACTCATCGGCCGCGGCGGAATGGCCGACGTTCGCGTCGGAACGGATGCTCGACTCGGTCGCCGCGTGGCCATCAAGCTGCTGAAGCCGTCACTCGCCAACGATCCCGCTTTCCGCACTCGCTTCCGTCGCGAGGCACAGGATGCCGCGAAGATGGCGCATCCGACAATCGTTCGCATCTTCGACGCCGGCGAAGAGACGGTGACCGATCCGAGCGGAAACGAAGCGCAGATCCCGTTCATCGTCATGGAATACGTGGACGGTCGGCTGCTCAAGGACATCCTCGCCGAGGGCCCGATCGAGCCGGCGGAGGCCGTCCGCATCGTCGGTCAGGTACTGACCGCACTCGAGTACTCCCACCGCGCCGGTGTAATCCACCGCGACATCAAGCCCGGCAACATCATGATCGCGAACAACGGCCAGGTGAAGGTCATGGACTTCGGGATCGCCCGTGCCATCTCCGAATCCTCCGCCACTATCGCCGAGACCAGCGCAATCGTCGGGACCGCCCAATACTTCTCGCCAGAGCAGGCCCGCGGCGAAAGCGTGGATGCCCGCACCGATCTCTACTCCACCGGCGTCGTTCTTTTCGAGTTGCTCACCGGCCAGGCTCCCTTCCGCGGCGAGAACCCGGTCGCTGTCGCATACCAGCACGTCAACCAGAACCCGGTTGTCCCGAGCTCGCTCAATCCCAAGGTCTCCCACGCCGTCGACGCGGTAGTTCTGAACGCCCTCGCCAAAGACCGCTTCCAGCGTTTCCAGAGCGCGACCGAGTTCCGCGAGGAGCTGGAGGCCGCCGGGGCGGGCACCGCCCCGACCAAGCGGGTCTCGGTTCCCGTTATCGACTTCAACTCGACACTGTTCGGCGTCAATCCCCAGGCCACCGCCGGCTCTGAGGCTGCGCTCCGACAGCTCACCATCGACCAGGATGCGCGCGGGTCACGGACGCAGTCGCGGCCACCGGTGTTGTGGATCTGGGTCGGGATCGCGGTGATGCTCGTCATTGTGATTGCCGTGGTGGCGTGGACGCTCGAACTTCCCAAGGATTCCCCGAATATCTCCGCTGGCCTTTCGCACATCGTTCCGAAGACATCCGGCCTCAACTACGCTACGGCTGCCAGCCGGCTCAGGGCGCGCACTCTCGTGCCGGAAAAGACGTTCGAGACCAGCCCGACAGTGCCGGCGAACGTGGTCATCCGCACCGATCCCGCGGAGGGCAGTTCCGTACAGACCAAACAGGTCGTCTCGGTCTACGTCTCCCAGGGACCGAGTGCTGTGGCTGTGCCAGACGTCACCGGGCTCTCGGTCGCTGCGGCAAACGCCGAACTCTCCCAGTTCGGCTTCAAGGTGGGGTCGACGACCAAGCTCAATTCCCCGAACATCAAAAAGGGCATCATCATTTCGACCAGTCCGGCCGGAGGATCCACCGGCCAGGCCGGTGACTCGGTCGACCTCGTCGTATCTACCGGTGTAGTTGTCATTCCGAACGTCGTCAACCAATCGGCAAGTGAGGCCGGCGCGACCCTTCAGCAACTTCAACTGGATGTGACAAGCGTGCCGGATAACAAGTGCAGCGGCGGCATCGTGATGAGCCAATCGATCAAGGGCACGCAGCCACAGAAGTCGAAGATCACGATCACGATCTGCACGGGCAACTAAGCCCGGCTGTTCTCGCCTGTAACGGCGGAAGTCAGCCGTTGCCAACCGTCGCCGGCGGCGCAGGCGAGACATACGGTTGCGCCCACGGGAAGACCCAGAACACGCAGATCGCCAGGATCGCCGCTACCAGGACCAGCAGGATGAGTACCCGAACCCACCAGGGGCCGGGCAGGACACGCCAAAGAGCTGCGTACATCCCTAACCCTTCGCCTCGACGGTTGCCGCAATCTCCTCGGGCGGACCGCCCGCGCGAGGATAGAACTGGTCGAACAGACCGTATGCGACCATCCGTTCCGCTGTCGAGAAGAACGGGTTGCAGGTCGTCATCGTGATTATGCGGTCGGTGGGCTTCACTCCGGGTTCCATCGGCACCGGCTGAAGCACGTTCACCTGCGTCGGCTGCACATATTGGATGTCACGGAAGGAGTACTGGTACCAACCGGCTGTCGTCTCGACGAACACGTGGTCGCCAACGTGGAGCTCGTGCACGTATTCGAAGCCACCACCGTACGCGTGGCGATGCGCCGCGATCGCGAAATTGCCGACCTGGCCCGGCATCTGTGTGCCCGGATAGTGCCCGACGCCGATGGCATCAAGAACGTCCGCGACGCCCACCCCCTGGGCGATTGGTCGCTCCCAGTCCTTGCCCCAGCGCGGGACGATGAGAATGCCGAACTTCTGCGCGTTGCCCGGCGCCTGAGAAACCACCGGGACGACGGGCGCCGGCGTGCTGATCGGTGCCGGCCTGGCTCGCGTCTCGTTCTGCCAGGTCTGTCCGAGCTTCTGGGCCTGGTTATTGAGTTGATTGCCTACCAGGATGTCCTGCAACCAGAGTTGCCAACCCAGAAAGAGCAGTACAAGAACACTGGCCGTAATGAGCAGCTCGCCGATCACGCCGATAATGCTCAAGCGGCGGTTGCGTCGTCGAGTGCGCCGGGGCCTGCTGAGGTCCGTCCCGCCCCCATCGACCGTCATATCGACGATTCTAGGCGCACGGCCGAACGGAAAGCCCCAGCCTCAGGAAGCCGCGCAGTTCTTCGCGCTACAATTTTCGGCATGGCCCGTTCATCGAACTCCAAGACCGTTCGCCCCGTCGAGACTCGCGCGTCCGATCAGCAGGCTCCGAACCCGGTCTGGTTCAAGCCGCTCATGTTCGGTTTCATGATCGTCGGGCTGGCCTGGATCATCGTCTTCTACGTTAGCGGCAGCCTCTACCCGATCCCGGCACTGACGAACTGGAACATCCTCGTCGGCTTCGGAATCATGTTCGTGGGTTTCCTCATGACAACCCGCTGGCGCTAAGAGCATTGCTCTAACTACACGGCTGTAATTATCCCCATTGTGGATAGGGCTGTGGATAACTAGAAGATCTCCACCTTCACGATCGTGGCAGCGATCAGCACGACGACCACGGCGATAACCAACGCGACCTGGGCCCATCGACGTCGAGGCCCTCGGGTTTCGAGGTAGATGAGTGCCAGCGCAGCGCCTCCGACGAGTCCACCGAGGTGAGCCTGCCAGGCAATATTCAGCCCGGGGATGAAGCCCGCCGCCAGGTTGATGACGATCAGCACCAGCATCCGACTCGCGTTGCCGCCCATGCGGCGCGCGATGATGAAGTAGGCGCCGAACAGCCCGAAAATCGCACCGGATGCGCCGAGCACCACGGTGTTCGGGCTCGCGATCAGCAAGACGCCAACCGAGCCCGCGAATCCAGCGATCAGGAACATCACGAGGTAACGCACCCGGCCGAGCATTTGCTCCACCGCAGGGCCCACCACGAAGAGCGAGTACATGTTGAGACCGACGTGCAGGATACTCGCGTGCGCGAAGACGCTCGTGATCATGCGCCAGGGTTCGGATGCCGTGAGCGCCGGTGCGTAGACCAACGCGTCGGTGACCACGTTTCCCGTGAGGTATTGGATGCCGTAGATCACCAGGCACAGCGCAATGATCGTGTACGTCACGATCGGACGCTGGCTGGTCGGGCTCACCGCGCGGGCGAAACGAGACGCGAGCGGACGGGATCCCACCGCTGCCTGGCGAGATTCGCGCATGCACTCAGGGCAGTGAACACCGACGGCGGCGGGCGTCTGGCACTCACCGCAGATCGTCCGCCCGCACCGCTGGCAACGCACAAAGCTCTCCCGGTCCGGATGCCGGTAGCAGCGATTCTCTGTAGTTGTTGTGTCAGTCATGATGCCGCCTAGAAGATCAGTGCGCGGATGACCGCGAGTACAAGCAGCACGCCCACGAGAGCACCAAGGAGGAACCGGGTCCTGCGCTCGCGCTCTGTGCCATTACCGAAGAGGTAGGTGAATGCGACCGCGGCCCCGGCAAGCCCTCCACCGATCGCGGCCTGCCACTCCCCAAAGAGGATGGAGATGACCAGGATCACGGCGCAAGTTATGTACAGGCGCGTGTGGTTCCCGCCCATTTTCCGCGCCATGACGACCGTCGCACCCACGAGCCCGAAGATGGCTCCCGTTGCGCTGGAGACGGATCCAACCAGCAGGAATGCGAACACCGACGCCGAGAATCCACTGATCACGTAGAGCACGATGAACTTTTGCCGACCGACGAACCGCTCGAACTGTCGTCCGAGGATGAACAGCGAATAGCCGTTGAACAGCAGCCCGATTATCCCACCGGTCAGAATCATCGACGTCAGCAACGACCACGGGTGCTGCAGAACGAGACCCGGCTCCACTGCGAAGTAGGCGGTCACTAAGCCACCGCTGAACGCATCCACCAGGAACACGAGGACGAGTATCGCCATGATCGAGTAGGTGACGATCGGGGTTTCCGGCGTCACCCGCGCCAGGAGCCGCGACGCCTGCGGACGCAACCGGCTCGACCGAGTCGAACTGCGCGCGGAAGATCGCGCCGAACCGTGCGCAGAAGTGCGCGCCGAACTGATCGGGGTCACCCTGGCGGTTGCGTCATCCGGGCACAGCACCTGACCATTGACGTGGTTCTGGCACTCGAGGCATATTGTGCGCCCACACCGCTCGCACAGCACAAAACTTAAGCGATCCGGATGCCTATAGCAATAATCGTCCGGATTGCGCGCGGCGTCAGTCATGCCGCGGAATCATAACGCTCAGACTTCGGTGACATCAATGCTCTCGATGACGACGGGCGTCAGCGGCTTGTCGCGTCCGTCAGTGTCGACAGCCTCGATGGAATCGACCACCTTTTTGGATTCGTCGTCCGCAACCTCGCCGAAGATCGTGTGCTTGCCCTGCAGCCACTGGGTCGGAACCGTGGTGATGAAGAACTGCGAGCCGTTGGTCGACGGACCCGCGTTCGCCATTGCGAGAACATAGGGCTCGTTGAAGTTGAGCTCCGAGGTGAACTCGTCGCCGAAGGTGTACCCGGGGCCACCCGTGCCCTGGCCCAGCGGGTCGCCGGCCTGAAGCATGAAGTCCTTGATGATGCGGTGGAAGATCACGCCGTCGTACAGCGGATCGTTCGAGACCTTGCCCGTGGCCGGGTGCGTCCACTCCTGGGTTCCTGAAGCGAGGCCGACGAAGTTCTTGACCGTCTTCGGCGCGTGGTTGCCGAAGAGATTGACGACGATGTCGCCCTTGTTCGTGTGAATGGTGGCGACAGCGGTGTGAGCAGACATGACAGCAATTCTTACATAGCGGTCTTAGCACTCGCGCGGAGCATGCCCAGCCTGCGTTCAGGTCAACGGGGTTTCTGTAGAAAGAGTTGGATGACAGTATGTAACAGTTCGCTTGACCGATTCGTACGGAGGTTCTCTGGTGGCACTATCACGAAAGCGCAAGCACGAACTCGCCCGACTCAAGGGGCAGGCGAGCGACATCTGGGATGACCAGAAAGATGTTCTCGACCGAGCCAACCGCGTGGTGCGCGAAGCGAGCAGGCATGCCAGGCTCTACGCGCGTGACGAAGTGGCCCCGCGAGCCCGCGACGCGTTCGAGGATCGCATTCGGCCGGCAGTGGCATCCGGACTCTCCTCCGCCCGTGAAGTCGCATCGGCCGGACGCGAACGGGTAACGCACGACGTTCTCCCCGCGGCATCCACCGCGCTCGGGTCCGCCCTCGCACTTCTCGAAGTCGCTAAGGATCCACGCGTGCGAGACGCGCTCAAGCGAGTGACCTCGAACGCGAGCGACGTCGGAGCAAGAGTCGGAGTTACCAAGCGGAAATCCGCCGGCCCCGGCCGCTATATTCTTGTCGGCGTCGGGATCGTTGCGCTCGCTGGCATCGCCTACGCGGCCTGGCAGACCCTGCGCGCCGATGACGACCTCTGGATTGACGACGAAGACGTCACCGAGCCGGCGGGCGACTCACTTCCCTCCTAGGACTCCCCGCTCCTGGCCAGGGTATTCAGGTTCGGCCCAATATTCCGCAGCTACGCTTCTCAACATTCGCAGTAAATGAATGAGGAGCACGCATGTCCCGGACGCCCACACTGGTCGCGACTCGGTCGCTCATGACCACCCTTGCCGTCGCGGCCGTCACGGCGGTTGCCGTGCTCGCTCTCGCCGGATGCAGCACGGTCACACCTTCGGCCTCCGCTACCTCGCACCCGACAGCCGCGCCGGCATCGGCCCAACCTGTGGCCGGACAGTGCTGGAACGCGACGTTCGCCGACGCGGGAGCGTGGAGCCAGTGGAAGGGCGCCGCCGCGACCTCCTGCTCGAATTCCCACACGCTGTACACCTTCGGCGTGGTGAAACTTACGGGACTCGCGTCAACGAGCTGGGCCACGTCGGCGACCAATCCCGCCCTGAACGATGCGATCAGCACCAAGGCCGGCACCGCCTGCGCAGCGTCGTACGCGAAGTTCCTGCCAGCCGCCACCTGGAACCAGCAGCTCATCAACAACTTCTTCTTTGTCCCGACCAGTGCACAGTGGCAGTCGGGGGCGCGGTGGGTGCGGTGTGACCTCGGCGTCGTCGGATATGGCACGACCGTCGCGAAGGAAAAGCTGTCGGCTTTGCCATCCTCGATCTCGACACTGGTGAAGGCCGTCTCGTCCGATCCCGCACGCTACGGCTATTGCATCAACACGACCCAGTCGACCAGCACGGGTCCGCTTTCCGACCCGCAGGGCGTCATCGCCGATTGCCGGAACAACCCGCAGTGGACCCTGGCGACACACGGAACCTTGCCCGGTGGCGCGTCTGCCGCGTATCCGACCACCAGCACGCTGAAGACCGAGGTCAACGCGATCTGCGAGCAGGGCCTCCCGAAGAACGACACTTTCAGCGCCTATTTCCCGTCGGCGTCCGATTGGAAGTCGGGAACCCGTGACGTGGAGTGCTGGGTCGCGCCCGAGCAGTCGGCTCCCTCTGGCGGCGGGGCGAACGTCTAGCCCCAGTCCCCTGCTAGCCCCAGTTCCCTGCTAGCCCCAGCTGACAACCTCTCTTGCTGTCTGCCCCCGTGTGATGCGTCTGCCCCCGTACGTACGGGGGCAGACGCATCTGACGGGGGCAGACGGAGGCCAGCGGGCTATTCGACGGTCATGCCGAGATGTTCTGCCAGAAGCGGTGCGAGCTCGGCCAGCTGAAGTTCGGTGATGGTTGCGCCCCTCAGGCTTTCGAGCCCTCGAACGCTGCGCAGCTCTACACCTCGCAGATCGAAGTCCGTCAGGGATGCCCTGGCCACGTCCAGCGCCGCGATGGATGTCCCGGTGAACGCCACGCGGGTTGCCACGCTGCCGCCGAGATCGAGCTCGTCGATCACGCAGTCAATGAACTCCACGTCGATCAGCTTGGCCGCCCGCAGGTTCAGGTAGCCGATCTTGCAGTGCTGGATGGACACGGACCGCCAGCTGGACTCGAACAGCTCTCCGGAGCCCACACGCGAGTGCTCGATCACGACCTCGCGCCAGGTGGACAGTGGCGCCCTGAGCACGGGAGCGTTGACTCGCGTCAACCTCGACTCGATGAACCGGGCGCTGCGCAGATCGGCATCACCGAGGCCCACGCCATCCAGCTCGCACTCCGCGAACTTGATGCCCATGAGATCACGACCCGTCAGGTCGGTGTCGAGGAACCGTTCCCGCTCGCGTTCGTCATCGATCTCCAGTTCTGCGGTGCTCGCATCGTTCAGCTCGGGTAGTCGAAGGGCCCGGATTCCCGGCGCGCGCGTTGTCACACCGTGGAGAATACCTTCTTGGCACACACCACCCAAAAGGAGCAACACGATGCAAATCGAATCCAAGAATCCCACCGTCAAAAACCCGGCGGCACAGTTCGCTGGCGATGTCTGGCTCGACGTCGTCGCGGCCCCTCACACCGACGACCAGCGGATGACCGTCGCCAACGTCCGCTTCGCGCCCGGCGCCCGCACCGCCTGGCACTCCCACGCCCGTGGCCAGTACCTTCGCGTCACCCAGGGTGTCGCCCGCTTCGGAACTCGCGATGGCAACGTCCTCGACGTCCACCCCGGAGAGACGATCTATATCGCTCCCGGAGAAGAGCACTTCCACGCCTCCGCCGCCGGCAGCTTCATGGAACACATCGCCATGCTCGAATCGGGCGATGACCCTTCCGCCACCACTATCTGGCTCGAACACATCACCGACGATGACTACAACGGCCACTGAGCCCGTGAACGGAGCGGCGCGCGACATCTGCGGGAAGGAAGAAACCCCAAACTGTGGAGCCTAGGGGAATCGAACCCCTGACCTCCTGCTTGCAAAGCAGGCGCTCTACCAATTGAGCTAAGGCCCCCAGAAAACTGTCGTGCGGTGTCTCCTGGTGCGTGGTGCCGGTCGCAATACGAGTTCGTCGAGTGAAACCGGCAAACAAAACCAACACAGTGGGGGTACGAGGACTTGAACCTCGGACCTCTTCGTTATCAGCGAAGCGCTCTAACCGCCTGAGCTATACCCCCGTGGAGCAGATACGAGAATATCGCACCCGCAGCTGGATCCGTAATCGACTCTACTGGTTCGTGAAACCTACGAGCAGACCACCGGTCAGACGCACGCTCAGATTGTAGAGAACGCCGGTAATTGCACCGAGAGCAGTACCAACCACGACGTTCAGGATCGCAACGATAAAGGCGAATCCAGCAACCGTCGGAAGCGAGATGCTCGACTCAATCGTGTAGGTCGGCTTTCCGAGAATGTCCTGCAAAGGCGTGTCGATCGACTTGAAAACGCCGAGCGAATCGAGCAACACCCAGATCAGCAGGGCGGCGACGACCAGGATAATTCCGGCGACGACCGAGATCAGGAACGACAGCTTGAGGGTCGACCAAAAGTCGAGGTAGACCAGCTTGAGGCGAACCTGCTTGGTGGCCACCGTTCGTTGTGATTTTTGTTGGAGCTTTTCCGCGACGCTACTCATCTACCGATTCGTCCTTTCCAGGTTCCTCGGCATCGCCAGCTTCTTCTGGCGCGTCGATTTCCTGACTCTCTAGATTGCGTTCACTATTCCTGGCGACCGCGATAATCTTGTCGTCGTCCGCGAACCGGGCAAACACAACACCCATGGTGTCTCGACCCTTGGCTGGAACTTCGGCCACGGAGGAGCGTACCACCTTGCCGCTGGCAAGAACCACGAGAACCTCGTCCTCCTCGTCCGCAATCAGCGCTCCGGCAAGGTCACCGCGGGCCTCCGCGAGCTTCGCCACCTTGATGCCGAGACCGCCACGGTTCTGCACGCGATACTCGCTCGCCGCTGTCCGTTTCGCGTAGCCGCCCTCGGTCACTACGAAGACGAATCCGGTATCGGATACGACGTTCGCGTCGAGCAACTCGTCGCCCTCGCGGAAATGCATTCCAATCACGCCGGACGTCGATCGACCCATCGGGCGAAGGGCGGCGTCGGATGCCGTAAACCGGATCGACATCCCCTTGCGGGAGACGAGCAGGACATCCTGATCCTCTTCGACGAGCATGGCCGAAATGAGGTCATCCCCTTCGCGAAGGTTGATCGCGATGATTCCGCCGGTGCGGTTCGTGTCGTAGTCGGTCAGGGCAGTCTTCTTGATCAGGCCGTCCCGCGTCGCGAGCACGAGATACTTCGCCGCCTGGTAGTCGCGAATATCGAGAACCTGGGCGACTTCTTCGCCGGGCTGTAGCGCGAGGAGGTTAGCGAGGTGCTGGCCCTTCGCGTCTCGACCGGCCTCCTGGATCTCGTACGTCTTGGCCCGAAGCACCCGACCGGTGTTCGTGAAGAACAACAGCCAGTGGTGTGTGGTCGTCACGAAGAAGTGCTCGACGACATCGTCCGCGCGAAGCTGCGCGCCCTTGACACCCTTGCCACCGCGGTGCTGGCTGCGGTAGTTGTCGCTGCGGGTGCGCTTGACGTAGCCGCCGCGGGTGATGGTGACCACCATCTCCTCTTCGGGGATGAGGTCCTCGACGCTCATGTCGCCATCGAAGCCGAACATGATCTCTGTGCGACGATCGTCGCCGAATCGTTCGACTATCTCGGCGAGCTCATCCTTGACGATCGTGCGCTGTTCGGCCGGCGTCGCGAGGATGTGTTTGAACTCGGCAATCTTCGCCTCCCATTCGGCAGCCTCGTCGATGATCTTCTGGCGCTCGAGCGCCGCGAGCCGACGCAGCTGCATGTCGAGAATCGCGCGAGCCTGTAGTTCGTCGATTTCGAGCAGCGTCATGAGCCCGTCGCGGGCCGATTCGGTATCGGCACTTCGGCGAATGAGGGCGATGACCTCGTCCAGCGCATCGAGTGCCTTGAGGTACGCGGTCAGGATGTGCATGCGCTCTTCGGCCTTGCGCAGGCGGAAGGTGGTGCGCCGAACAATCACTTCGATCTGGTGGGCGATCCAGTAGGTGATGAATCCGTCGATCGGCAGCGTGCGCGGCACACCGTCAACGATGGCCAGCATGTTCGCGCCGAAGTTCTCCTGTAGCTGCGTGTGCTTGTACAGGTTGTTCAGCACGACCTTGGCGATGGCATCGCGCTTGAGCACGATGACAAGCCGCTGGCCGGTGCGACCCGAGCTCTCGTCGCGGATGTCGGCGATGCCCGCGAGCCTGCCCTCCTTGACGAGGTCGGCGATTTTCTGGGCGAGGTTGTCCGGGTTGACCTGGTATGGCAGCTCGGTAACGACGAGGCAGGTGCGACCCTGCAACTCTTCGACATTGACGACGGCACGCATCGTGATGGATCCACGGCCGGTGCGGTACGCGTCCTGGATTCCCTTGATGCCGAGGATCTGCGCACCGGTCGGAAAGTCCGGACCCTTGATGCGGTGGATGAGCGCCTCGAGCAGTTCCTCGTGCGACGCGTCGGGGTTTTCGAGGGCCCAGAGCGCACCCGCCGAAACCTCGCGCAGATTGTGCGGCGGGATGTTCGTTGCCATGCCGACCGCGATACCGACGGATCCGTTGACCAGCAGGTTCGGGAAACGTGCTGGCAGCACGAACGGCTCCTGCGTCTTGCCGTCGTAGTTGTCTACGAAGTCGACGGTCTCCTCGTCAATGTCGCGGACCATCTCCATGGCAAGGGGCGCCATCTTGGTCTCGGTGTACCGCATCGCGGCCGCACCGTCGTTGCCGGCCGAGCCGAAGTTGCCCTGGCCGAGCGCGAGTGGATAGCGCAGGCTCCACGGCTGGACCAGTCGAACCAGCGCGTCGTAGATCGAGGTGTCACCGTGCGGGTGGAACTGCCCCATGACGTCGCCGACGATTCGGGTGCACTTGTTGAAGCCCTTGTCGGGCCGGTATCCGCCGTCGTACATCCCGTAGATCACGCGGCGATGCACGGGCTTCAGCCCGTCACGCACCTCGGGCAGCGCGCGCCCGACGATGACGCTCATCGCGTAGTCGAGGTACGAGCGCTGCATCTCCAGCTGGAGATCGACCTGCTGGATCTTGTCGTGGCGGTCGTCTACGATCGCGTTCTCGAAAGTCGGCTCGGGGGTTGGAGTGGTTTCTTCGTCTGCCATTGTTCTTCAGCCCTTAGATATCGAGGAAGCGGACGTCTTTGGCGTTGCGCTGGATGAACGTGCGCCGAGAGTCGACGTCTTCACCCATGAGCGTCGAGAAGATCTCGTCGGCCGCGGCGGCGTCATCGAGGGTCACCTGCATGAGCGTTCGGGTCGCCGGATCCATCGTGGTTTCCCACAGCTCGGTGTAGTCCATCTCGCCAAGACCCTTGTAACGCTGGATGCCGTTCTCCCTCGGGATGCGCTTTCCCGCGGCGAGCCCATCCTGCATCAGCGCATCCCGCTCGCGGTCGCTGTAGACGAACTGGTGCTCGGCGTTCGACCACTTGAGTCGATACAGCGGCGGCTGCGCGAGATACACGTACCCGTGATCGATCAGCGGGCGCATGTAACGGAACAGCAGCGTCAGGATCAGCGTCGTGATGTGCTGGCCGTCGACATCGGCATCGGCCATCAGCACGATCTTGTGGTACCTGGCCTTTTCCGGCGCGAAGTCCTCGCCGACACCGGCGCCGAACGCCGTGATCATGGCCTGTACCTCGTTATTCGCGAGGGCACGATCCAGCCGCGCCTTCTCGACGTTGAGGATCTTGCCGCGAAGCGGAAGGATCGCCTGGAACTCCGGGTTGCGCCCCTGCACGGCCGAACCTCCTGCCGAGTCACCCTCGACAAGGAAGATCTCGGACAGCGCCGGATCCTTGCTCGAGCAGTCGCGCAGCTTGCCAGGCATTCCGCCGGACTCGAGCAGCCCCTTGCGGCGCGTCTGTTCACGAGCCTTGCGTGCAGCGATTCGAGCCTGGGATGCCTGGATCGCCTTGCGGATGACATCACGCGCTTCGGTCGGATGCGAGTCGAACCAGTCGCCGAGCTGTTGGCCAGCGAGGCGCTGCACGAATGCCTTCGCCTCGGTGTTACCGAGCTTGGTCTTCGTCTGGCCCTCGAACTGCGGTTCGGCGAGCTTCACCGAGATGACCGCGGTGAGTCCCTCACGAACATCATCACCGGAGAGATTTTCATCCTTCTCCTTGATGATCTGCTTCTCGCGCGCGTATCGATTCACCAGAGTCGTGAGCGCCGCACGGAAACCCTCTTCGTGGGTTCCACCCTCGTGGGTGTTGATTGTGTTGGCGTAGGTGTGCACGCTCTCGGTGTATCCGTTGGTCCACTGCATCGCGACCTCGAGTGAGATCTTGCGCTCGGTGTCCTCCGACTCGAATGCGATCACCTCCGGATGGATGAGCTCGTTCTTCTTCGCCTTGTTCAGGTACTCCACATAGTCGACCAGCCCACGCTCGTACATGTAGCTCTCGACGACATCTTCGTCTTCACGCTCGTCGGTGACCGTGATACGCAGCCCCTTGTTCAGGAACGCCATCTGCTGGAAACGCGCGCGCAGCGTTTCGTAGTCGAAGATCACGGTCTCGAAGGTCTCCTGGCTCGGCCAGAAGGTGATGGTCGTGCCGGTCTCATCCGAGGTCTCGCCCCGCTTGAGCGGGGCGGTCGGGACACCGTTCTCGAAGCTGACCCGCCACACGTAGCCCTGCTGGCGGACTTCCACGTCAAGCTCCCGCGAGAGCGCGTTGACGACGGAGATGCCAACACCGTGCAGGCCGCCGGAGACCGCGTATGCACCGCCGCCGAACTTTCCACCGGCGTGGAGGATGGTGAGGACGACCTCGACGGTCGATTTCTGTTCCTGCTGGTTCATGGCGACCGGAATGCCACGGCCGTTGTCGATGACACGTACGCTGCCATCCTTGCGAATGAAGACCTGGATGTCGTCGCAGTAGCCGGCGAGTGCCTCATCAACCGAGTTGTCTACAACTTCATAGACGAGGTGGTGAAGGCCGCGCGGACCGGTCGATCCGATGTACATGCCTGGCCGCTTGCGAACGGCTTCGAGCCCCTCGAGAATCTGGATCTGGTCCGCGCCGTAGCTGTCGTCCGGACCCTTGCGTTCGTGAACGAACGCGGTGGCCTCTGGCTGTTCGGCGGAAGCAGCTGCGGCTGGAATCTCCGGGTGATCGTTGGTCTGGTCGCTGGGTGATTCAGTCGTCATGTGAGATGTGGCTCCCGCCTTTTTGGTCGATCACGCCATTCGGGGGAAGTTCCTGCTGAGGAGGCTCCGACGGCCTTCTAATTCTACCAAGTCACGTACCGTTATGCGGCCATAGGCGCCCCTCTGGGGAGAGTTTGTGTCGCGATGGGCTTTTTCTATTCCTAGCCGTAGGTGTCGCGCGGGCCCCGGCCTGGAATCGATCTCGTGCCTCGTTTCCAGGAGGGGGCGTTGGGTCCGTTGAATTTGATGGATTCGATCCCCGCATCCGGGAAACGCTGCGCGATGCTCGTTGTGATTTGCCCGCGCATGAGGCGCAACTGCGTCGCCCAGGCCGTCGAGTCGCACTCGACCGTGAGCAGGCCGTCCTCCGAACCCACCGGAGTCGAGTGCTCGGCGGTCTCTGCTCCGACGAGTTCGGCCCAGGATCCGATCAAATCGGCTTTCGCCAAAGAGGAGGTCCAGCCGAGTCTGTTGGTCAGGTTGTCGAGGATGTCCTCGATCCCACGCGGATCCCTGCCGAGGCCGAACGGCGCACTGGTTGCCTCCTTCGACTTTTTTGCCCGCTTGCGTGCGTCCGGAGACCGCTTGCCCGGCTCGCCAAAGATCTCGCGCATCCGTAGATATACCGCGATGTGTTCTGGTAGTTCTTCTTCGTCGCTCACTCGTCGCCCTCATCAACTATCTTGCCCGCACGAATGTGGACAACGTGATGTGCCAGCGCCGCCGGCACATCATTCATCACCGCGGCAGTAATGAGGACCTGCTCGAAGTTTTCAACCGCCCCTGCGAGACGAAGGCGTCGGGATTCATCCAGTTCGGCGAAAACGTCGTCCAGGATCAACACGGGATCTCCCGCGCTTGATTCTCGGCGAAGAACAGCCGCGGACGCGAGTTTGAGCGCGAGTGCGAAGGACCATGACTCACCATGACTCGCATAGCCACGGGCCGGCAGTTCATTGAGAGTCAGTACGAGATCGTCCCGATGCGGTCCGACGAGCGTGATTCCACGATCGAGCTCCACTCGGCGAACACGCTCGAGTGCCGCGCGGAAAACGTCCGCGGTCTCTTCCACCGAGAGGCGGTCGCGACTAACCGAAGCATCGGAGAGGTCACCACCCGCGGAGTCGAGGTCGCCGCTCGAGAGGATGCTGAGGTAATTTGCCAGGGATGCCCCGTGGCCCTCGCCCGCGATCGCCTCGTATGCGCCCGCAACCTCCGGGCTCAGTTCGGCAACCAGCGCGCCGCGTGACTCGATGATTTCGGAGCCGAGTGCCACGAGACGCTCATCCCAAATTTCGAGAGTGCTCAACTGACCACCCCGGACCCCGGATGACCTGGCCGATTTGAGGAGGGTGTTGCGTTGGCGAAGCACCCGGTCGTAGTCCGCAAGTACGCCGCTCATTCGTGGTGTCCTCAGGACGAGGAGCTCGTCGAGAAACCGACGTCTCCCCGATGGCTCACCCCGGACGAGAGCGAGATCCTCTGGTGCGAATAACACACTCGAGAAATATCGGGGCAGCTCGCGCGTCTTGATCGCCGATCGGTTGACCTGCGCGCGATTTGCCCCGACCCGGTTGATCTGAACCTCGGCGAGGACGGCGCGATCATCGTGGCTGAGCTGAGCGCGGATGATCGCCGCGTCCTTCGCCGACCGGATCATGGCGTGGTCCACCGACACCCGGTGGGATCCCAGCGTGCTGAGATACCCGAGGGCTTCGACCAAATTGGTCTTACCCTGCCCATTGCTCCCGACAAAAAGGTTGGGCCCGGGCTCCAGATGCAATTCGGCAGACTCGTAGTTCCGAAAGTCCGTCAGGCTCAGATGCGTGACTCTCACATCAGTTCTTGCGAACCGCGTGCCCGCCGAACTGGTTGCGGAGGGCTGCAACCGCCTTCATCGACGGTGATTGGTTTCCCTGGCGCGAGACGAATCGCGCAAAAATGGCCGCGCTGATTGTCGGCAGGGGAACCGCGTTGTTGAGCGCCTCCTGGACGGTCCAGCGACCCTCTCCCGAGTCATCCACATATCCTTCGATTTCCTTGAGTTGCGGATCTTCCTCCAGCGCCTTCACGAGGAGGTCCAGCAGCCAGGATCGAACGACTGTTCCACGCTCCCACGCCTTGAACGTTCCGGTCACGTCTTTGATGAGATCGGTGCGAGCACTGAGGAGTTCGAAACCCTCACCCCAGGCCTGCATGATCGCGTACTCGATGCCGTTGTGCACCATTTTGGCGTAGTGACCTGAGCCAACCTCACCAACGTGCACGAATCCTTCTTCGCGCGGGCCCTCGGGCCGAAGCGCATCGAAGACCGGCATGGCGGTCTTCACGTCTGCGGCGTCGCCACCACACATTAGGCCGTATCCGTTGTCGAGCCCCCAGATGCCACCCGAGACACCGCAGTCCATAAATTTGATGTTCTTCTTCGCGAGGAATTCGGCGTGCGTCGCGTCTTCCGTGAATCTCGAATTTCCGCCGTCGATCACAAGATCGCCCGGCTCGAGAACCGTGGAGAGCTCGGTAATGACATCGTCCGTGATCCTGCCGGATGGAACCATGACCCAGATCACCCTCGGAGCGGGCAGTGCCTTGGCAAGGTCGGCGAGAGTTTCGACATCCGTAACCGCGGGGTTCGGGTCATAACCCGTGACCTCGACCCCGCCCTTGCGCAGCCGGTCGCGCATGTTGTTGCCCATTTTGCCAAGACCGATGAGACCGATATGCATGATGTTCTTTTTACTTCTCTCTCGTACGACGGGGCTACCGCAGCAGGAGGTTGGGCTGCAGCAGGTACTTGTAGTTGTCCGCGCCGGCCTGGTCCTTGGACGACTGACTCGTGATCAGGACCGGTCCCGGCTTGTTGGGATTATCCGTTTTAGTGAACGAAATCCGCACGAACTCGGAGTGGACCGCGCCAAGTCCGTCGAGCAGAAACTGCGGCTTCAGCGAAACCACGGTGTCGCCACCGGTGAGAAACGCGTCGATGGTTTCGGATGCCTGGGCTTGCTCGGATCCGATCGCCTCGAGGGTCAGTCCATCGATCGAGAACGAAAAACGCAGTGCGGCCTCACGCTCGAGCACGAGGGACACGCGCCTGGTGGCTTCGACGAGTTCGGCGGTATTGATGACCGCGTAGTTCTCGACCGTCTCGGGGAAGAGTCGTTTCACCGGAGGGAAATTTCCCTTGATCAGCAATGAAGTCACGGTGCGCTTGTCGGCCTGGAAGGCGATCAGCTCTCGCTCGTCCGTGTTGGTGATGGCTACCGAGATTGTTCCGCTGTGGCCGAAAGTCTTTCCGATTTCGGTCAGGGTGCGAGCAGGGACCAGCGCCGTCACCGTTTCGGTGATGCTGTCGCCGGCCGCCCACTCGATTTCGCGAACGGCGACTCGATAGCGGTCGGTGGCTACGAGCGAAAGACTGGTCGGAGTCACCTCGAGCTGAACTCCGGTGATTACCGGAGTCACGTCGTCGCGCGAGGCGGCGACCGCAACCTGGGCTACCGCATTTGCAAAGGCTTCGGCTGAAAGGGATCCGGAACTCTGCGAGACCTGGGGAAGGGTTGGATATTCCTCGACCGGCATGCTCAGCAGTGTGAAGTGTGCGGATCCGCACGACACCGTGATGCGCGCATCTTCCGTACTGAAGACAACCGGTGCATTCGGCAGTCGGCTCGCGATTTCGGCAAGCAGCCGCCCAGAAACGAGGACTCGACCGGGCTCCTCGATCTCGGCGGCGATCTCTGTTTGCGCAGAAACCTCGTAATCGAAGGACGACAGCGTCAGTGTGGAATCCGTTGCCTCAAGAAGAACGCCACTGAGGATCGGCAAAGTCGTGCGCTGAGGCAAAAGCTTGACTGCAAACGACACGGCCTCACTGAAGACGTCTCTATTGACCTGGAATTTCACGGGTTCACCCCTTACGCGTTGAAGCGGTCGTGCGGCGGATTAATACTGGCACACGCGGTGAGAGCGAAAATCAAAAGGTTGTCTCTCGTCTATCTAATGTGATTAAGGAAGTTAAAACTCATAACCGCTGTGGAAACTGTTGGTAACTCGGAGACTGCCAGATTTCAGGCGGGAACTACAACCGTGTGAGATGTTGATTGATGCGGGAGAGAATGACAGAAAACTTGTAAAACCTGGTTGGCTCGCTGGCTCATTTCCACAGAGCAACTCTTGTCATCAACAATTGATCCCGGCGAGTTGCGCAAGTTCTCCACAGGTTATCCACATTGTGGGAAGTCCCCCGTTATGCGGACAAGAACCGTTAGATGTGTGGTAGTCAGAGCTTGTTGTAGCGGTGGTTTTGCTTGATTCGACTGGTGAGTTCGGTGACCTGGTTGTAAATCGACCGTCGCTCCTTCATGAGCTCGGTGATTTTCTTGTTCGCGTACATGACGGTGGTGTGGTCACGATTGCCGAACAGCTGGCCGATCTTGGGCAGGGATAGATTCGTCATTTCGCGACAGAGGTACATCGCAATCTGGCGTGCGGTAGCGACGGCCTGGGACCGAGACGATCCGTAGAGGTCGTCGACCGTGAGCTTGAAGTAGTCGGCGGTGTGATTGATGATGTCGACCGGCGCGATGACGTTGTCCTCGTCGAGGGTGATGAGATCTTTGAGGACGGTCTGGACGAGAGCCATGTCGACCGGGGTTCGGTTGAGGCTTGCGAATGCGGTGACACGAATGAGTGTTCCCTCGAGCTCGCGAATGTTCGAGGAGACCTTTGACGCCATGTACTCGAGGATGTCGTTGCCGACCTGGAGCTTCTCGTTTTGGGCTTTCTTACGGAGGATGGCGATTCGTGTCTCGAGATCCGGCGCCTGGACGTCGGTTATCAGACCCCACTCGAAGCGGCTGCGCATCCGGTCTTCGAAACCCGTGAGGTGCTTGGGCGGAAGGTCGCTGGTGATGACCACCTGTTTGTTGTGATCGTGCAGGGTATTGAAGGTGTGGAAAAAAGCTTCCTGCGTTGAGTCCTTGCCCTGCAGGAACTGGATGTCATCGATCAGCAGGATGTCGATTTCGCGGTAGCGCGATTGGAAAACCGATGCGCGGTTGTTGGCGATCGAGTTGATGAAGTCATTGGTGAATTCTTCAGACGAGACATACCGCACGCGGATTCCCGGATAGAGGCTCATCGCGTAGTGGCCGATGGCGTGCAGAAGGTGAGTTTTTCCGAGGCCGGATTCGCCGTAGATGAAGAGAGGGTTGTAGGCCTTGGCGGGGGCTTCGGCGACGGCGACCGCGGCGGCGTGTGCGAAACGGTTGGATGCACCAATGACGAAATTGTCGAAGCTGTACTTCGGATTCAGTCGGCTGTCGGATCGACGGTTGGCCGGCGACTGTTCGACGGGAGCGGCGACGACTGCCGTCTCTATGTAGGGCTGCTCATCAAGACCGGTCGAACGTTCGAGTGGGTCTGGCTGGATGTCGGGATTGACGACGATCGCAAATGTGCTCACCTCCGCGGTGTCGTCGAGCGAGGAGATTGCGTTGAGAAGCGGGAGCCGAATTCGCTGTTCCAGCATGCCGCGGGTGAGGTCGTTGGGAACCTCAAGGAAGAGGGTTCCTGCCATGACACCCTTCGGTTCCACCAGGCTGATGAATCCCTGGAGCTGAGGCGTGATGCGGTCGTCCGTGTGGAGCTGGGACAGTATGGACACCCAAATGTCTTTGGTTGAGTCCGGTGCCTCTGCCATGTTGACCAATCTCGGGTTTACTCACCGCAGCGCCCGTGATTGGCGCTTCGTACTTATGAACAGGTTTATCCACCGAAATTATCCGGCGGAAGACGTCTTGTGGAGCCCTTTTGCCCAGCAAAATGGCTGTCCTTCACCTTAGTTGTCCACAGGGTGTCGTTACCAACCCGAATTTGGATGTTGTGGATAATAGGTTGTTTCGCGTCGTTGGTTTGACCAGACCGGTTCTAGGCCGTATTTTTAACCAGTTGACTTCCGGCCATTTGGCCAACTACTTCTTTCCGGCGTTCAGAGCTGGGTTTTGGAGACACAGCTATGAGTAAGAGAACTTTCCAGCCGAACAATCGTCGTCGCGCCAAGGTGCACGGCTTCCGTCTTCGGATGCGCACTCGCGCCGGCCGCTCGATCCTGGCCGCTCGCCGCCGTAAGGGTCGCACCGAGCTGTCGGCGTAACTAAGCCTCGGCGTAGTTCGCGTCTCGTGCAGGACGATCCCCTTGCTCTCTAGAGCGAACCGTGTGGTTCGCGCTGAGGACTACCGCGCCACAGTGCGTCGTGGTCGGAGGGTCGGTACCCCGCACGCGATGATCTATGTCGCTTCGAGGGGCGCGGACGACGCGAGTCGATTCGGGTTCATCGTTTCGAAGGCTGTCGGGAACTCGGTCACTCGCAATCGCGTGACGAGGCGACTTCGCGCGATTGGTCGCGAGGCGCTTCAGATTAGGCCCACCGGTCGTGATGTGATCATCAGGGCACTGTCAGGGTCTCCCGAAGCATCCTGGTCTACTCTGCAAAGTGAGATTCTCGATGGGCTTGAGCGAAGTGCGAGTAAGCAATGAAGCGAGTCGGAGCCTTTATTTGGCTACTGCCGCGCAATTGCTGCGTCGTGATTCTTCGTGGTTATCGCCTGGTGATTTCACCTCTTTACGGTGATGTCTGCCGCTATTACCCCTCTTGCTCCCAGTACACGCTCCAGGCAATCCAGGAGTACGGCGTCATTCGCGGGGTCTTCATGGGAGCGCTTCGCATCGCGCGTTGCCACCCGTGGGCGGAGGGTGGGGTCGACGATGTCCCCCACCGGCACTCACAGCGATTCGCGATTACGCGATTTGGTTTTGTTGTAGCACCAGGCCATGGAAAGGCTGAACCACTGACATGAGCGGTATCAATTCCCTGATCGCGAATATTGGCGATCTCCTCTGGCCGCTTAAGTGGCTGATCGAGGCGATCCTCGTCGGGTTCCACGCTGTCTTCACCTTCCTGGGGATGGATCCGGCAGCGGGTCTGACCTGGGTTCTCTCGATCGTGGGCCTGGTGCTGGTGGTGCGCGCCGCGCTGATCCCGATCTTCGTTCGCCAGATCAAGAGCCAGCGTCGGATGCTCGAGGTAGCCCCGCAGCTCAAGAAGATCCAGGACAAGTACAAGGGCAAGAAGGACCAGTTCTCTCGCGAGGCGATGTCACGCGAGACCATGCAGCTGTACAAGAAGACCGGCACGAACCCGTTGAGTTCGTGTCTCCCGCTGCTCATCCAGATGCCGATCTTCTTCTCCCTGTTCTCGACGCTCAACGGCGCCCAGCACGATCAGCCAGGTGTCGGACTCCTGAACAAGACGCTGTCCAGCCAGTTCGGCCACGCGAGTCTCTTCAACATCGCTCCCCTGCATGATGCATTCTCGACGCCAGGTGCTCCACTTGTCGTCCAGATCATTGCGGGCGTCATGGTCGTGCTGATGATCGGTTCGCAGTTCCTGACGCAGCTGCAGATCATGTCGAAGAACCAGTCGCCGGAGATGAAGGCGAGCCCGACCTACAAACAGCAGCGCATCATGCTTTACATTTTGCCGCTGGTGTTCCTGTTCTCCGGTTTCAACTTCCCGCTCGGGGTCATGTTCTACTGGCTGACCACCAACCTCTGGACCATGGGCCAGCAATTCTTCGTGATCCGCCGGATGCCGACTCCGGGATCCGACGCTGCTCTCGCTCGTGAAGCGCGCCTGGACCGCAAGCGGCGGCGGACCCCACAAATTGCCACGGAGGGACCTGGCGGCATGGGAATCTCCATCGTCGAGGAGCCCAAGAGAGTGACGACGCAGCGTTCGCAGCCCGTCAATAAGAATCGCGCAAAGAAAGCGGGCAATCAGAAATGAGCGACGTGACCGAGACAAAAACCGAAGACGCTGAGATCGTTGAGGTCTCAACGGGGAATACAGCCGAGGATCTGACGGCTGGTGGCGCTGAAGAGCCGACCGCGAGCCAGCTTGAGCAAGAGGGCGACATCGCCGCCGACTACATCGAGGAACTCCTCGACATCGCCGATCTTGATGGCGACATCGACATCGATACCCGCGGCGGCCGCGCCTACCTTTCGGTGAGTGCCGGTGAGGGAACGACCAATCTCCGCATCCTGTCGAAGCCCGACACCGTCAATGCTCTTCAGGAGCTCACTCGCATTGCCGTGCAGACGAAGACCGGCGCATTTTCCCGACTGATCCTGGACGTGGGCGGCTCGCGGGATGCTCGCGCAAACGAACTTGCAACTCTTGTCGACAAGGCCGTGGCTCGCCTCGACGAGGGTGCCGAGTCGGCGTCGCTGCCAGCGATGTCGTCTTACGAGCGGAAGCTTGTCCACGACATCGTGAGTGAGCGCGGCTATGTGTCCGAGTCCGAGGGCGAAGGCCGCGACCGGCACACCGTCATTACCCGCTCGAAGTAGCGCTCTGTCTTGGCAGAGTTTCACGTGAAACATTGAGCGAGATCGTTGTCGAGTCGGAACCGACGGTAGCGGCAGAGCTTTTCGGCGCCAGGATTGATCTGGCGCGGAGGTTTACAGCTGATCTGGCGAGCCGTGGGGAAGAACTCGGACTTATCGGTCCACTTGAGCCGCCTCGTCTCTGGTCACGCCACATCCTGAACTGTGTTCTCCTCGCTCCCCTGCTCAGGCCCGGTCTCGTTGGAGATGTGGGAAGTGGCGCTGGGCTGCCGGGCCTTGTGCTGGCAATAGCTCGCCCGGATGTTCAATTGGTTCTGATCGAGCCAATGGAGCGCAGGGTCGAGTGGCTACTTCAGGAGGCCGCGGACCTCGGGCTCGACAACGTCACGGTGGTTCGTGCGCGCGCGGAAGAAGCCAAGCTTGCCGCGCCGCTCAACCAGGTCACCGCACGTGCTGTCACGGCACTTTCCAAACTCATTCCCGCCACTGCTCCCCTGTTGCTCGATGGGGGCGAGATGCTTTTCCTGAAGGGCGCGCGGGTTACGGATGAAGTAACCGCCGCCGCGAAGCAGATCCGGAAGGCTCACCTGATTTCCGTCGAGGTGCTGGAACTCGGGGCCGGGATTGTCCCAGAAGTCACCCGTGTCTTTCGGGCTACAGTGGACTGATTGTCCGGCAGCCCCCCGCCAACAACACAGAAGGTTTCACGTGAAACATCCAGAAGGCGAGACCGCCGACGTTTCGGTCGCTGTCGTCCCGGCGGAACCGCCATTTGATGAATCGACGCCGCTGGCGCGTGAGATCGCAGACCTCACCCGGCGTCGTCGCCAACTCGCTGCCGAAGCGCTTCCGATGCCCCGAAAGACCCGCGTATTCACAGTCGCCAACCAAAAGGGCGGTGTCGGTAAGACGACGACAACCGTGAACCTGGCTGCCGCGCTCGCGCGCGCTGGCGCGATGGTGCTTGTTGTCGACCTCGATCCCCAGGGAAACGCATCCACGGCTCTTGGCGTCGAGCACCGTTCCGAAACCGCCAGCGTCTATGACGTGATCATCAACGATGAACCCATCGGCAATGTGATCCAAAAGAGCCCGGAGTTCGACGGCCTCTACTGCCTGCCGGCCACCATTCACCTTGCCGGCGCAGAAATCGAACTGGTATCCCTCGTCGCGCGTGAGCAGCGCCTGCGCACGGCGCTCGAGCAGTTTCTCGCGGATTCAGCGCTGCCGTTCCACTACGTCTTTATCGACTGCCCGCCATCCCTTGGTCTGCTGACAATCAATGCATTCGTTGCGGCAAGGGAGGTGCTCATTCCCATCCAGTGCGAGTACTACGCGCTTGAAGGATTGAGCCAGTTGCTCAGCAACATTGAGCTGATCGAGAAGCACCTCAATCCCCAGCTCGCGGTGTCAACGATCCTGCTGACCATGTACGACAGCCGCACGAACCTGGCCAACCAGGTCGCGCGCGAGGTTCGCGAGCACTTTCCGAAAGAGGTGCTTGAGGCAGTCATCCCCCGCTCGGTGAGAATCTCCGAGGCACCCAGCTATGGCCAGACCGTCATCAGTTACGACACCAACTCCCCCGGCGCTCTTTCATATCTCGAAGCAGCCGCCGAAATCGCACGTCGAGGAGCTCCCGCATAATGGCAACACCACGTCGCACCGGACTCGGCCGGGGTATCGGCGCGCTCATCCCCACCCAGGAGGATTCGACCGCCGCCCGCCCCGTTGATGTCTTTTTTCCCGATAATCGCGAGCCTTCCGCCGCCAATCCGACCGAGCGGCTCGTTGCGGTGCCCGGTGCCCGGCTTGCGAACATCTCCCCCGGCGATATTGTTCCTAATCCGCAGCAGCCCCGCAGTGAGTTCAGCAAGGAAGAACTCGACGAACTGGTCGTCTCCATCCGTGAAATCGGCGTACTTCAGCCGATTGTCGTTCGACCTTTGGTCGGAGCCATCCCGGGCGGACCCCAGTACGAGCTCATCATGGGTGAACGTCGCTTGCGCGCCACCAAGGAGCTCGGCCTCGACAGCATCCCGGCGGTCATCAAGAACACCGCCGACGAGAACATGCTGCGTGATGCCCTGCTTGAGAACCTGCACCGCGCAAACCTCAACGCGTTGGAGGAGGCATCCGCGTACCAGCAGCTTCTCAATGACTTCGGGATCACGCAGGAACAGCTGGCGACGCGGATCGGTCGGTCCCGTCCGCAGATTACCAACACCATCCGTCTGCTTAAATTGCCGGATTCGGTACAGCAGAGAGTAGCCGCGGGGGTTCTGAGCCCGGGGCACGCTCGGGCAATTCTCGCCGCCGGAGACGCGACCTCGATGGAACGCCTCTCGGACAAGATTGTGAACGAAGACCTGTCGGTGCGGCAGGCCGAAGCCGCGGCTGGACAGACATCAACCAAGGTCAAGCGACCGAAGCCGGCTGCGGGCGGGCGGCAGGGCCATCTCGACGAGGTCGCCGAGCGACTGGCTGACAGGCTGAACACCAGGGTCAAAGTGAGCCTCGGCGCAAGCAAGGGGACGATCGTTATCGATTTTGCGACCGTGGCCGACCTGAATCGCATCCTCGCCGAACTACAGATCGACGGTTTCGGCAGGTAACTCGACCCAATCGCCGCTCCAATCTCTCAAAACGAAGGAGATCCGGCCGCTTTCGTGCACGAACGGGTGTTTCGCGCGAAGAATTGGCCGGAACTCCTTCGTTTTCGGTCGGGAGCCGCGGATGGCGATTGGGTGTGCAGGGTGTCAGCGCCGAATCAGCGCCGGGAATCAGCTATGGCGGCGTCCGCCAGCGCGGAGTACACCCATCCGACGTCGTGCCCAGCCGCTTCGAGGGCGAGGGGGAACAGCGACGTCTCGGTGAGGCCAGGCATGACACTCGCTTCGAGGAACCACGGGGTCCCCGCGCCGTCGACGATGATGTCGATCCGGGAGATGTGGCGAAGCCCGAGCGCGCGGTGGGCGGCAATCGCGGCGTCCGCTGCCCGGCTCGCTACCGCCTCGCTGATTCGAGCGGGGATGTAGAACCGCGTCTCCCCCGCGTTGTAGCGCGCATCGAAGCTGTACACACCGGACAGCGGCACGATCTCCGCGATCGGAAGGGCAACGGGTCCATCGCCCGTGTCGATGATGCCGACGGCGATTTCGGTGCCGATGATCTTCTGCTCGATAAGCGCGACATCGCAGTAGGTGTACGCGTGCACCATGGCGCGCGGTAGGTCATCGAGTGTCTCGACGATCGTCACGCCCTGCGCCGATCCCCCCTGGGCCGGCTTGACCACGAGCGGGACCGGGAGTTCCTCCGAAATACTGTCGAGCACGCTGGCCGCCCCGAGCTCGCGGAAGGCATCGCGCGAAAGCGTGATGGATCGGGGAGTCGGGACACCGGCCTGCCCGACGAGTACCTTGGCGGTCGGCTTGTCCCACGCCATCCGGGAAGCGGCCGACGGCGATCCCACAAAAGGAATGTCGAGAAACTCGAGAAGTCCACGCAGGGCGCCGTCTTCTCCGCTCGCACCGTGCAGTGCTGGCCAAACGACGTCGGGGCGGGACGAGCGCAGGTAATCGAGAAGCGTGGCATCCGGATCCCGGGGATCGACCTCGATGCCCTGTTCGGCCAGGCTGTCGGCGACTCGCCGGCCCGAGCGAAGGGAGACGTCACGCTCGTGGGAGATTCCCCCGGAGAGCACGACTACCCGGGGCTTTCTGGCGCTGTTCATGTGACTCCTAGCCCAGGTTTGCGGGCGGGCTGATGATGTTCTGCTCGGACCGCACCGTGGTCAGTGGCCCGGTGAGCGAGAAAGTGCTGAGCAGTTCGAGTTCGCCGTTGATCACGGTCGAGAGCCGGCGGATTCCCTCGCGAATGAACTCGGGTGTCGGGTAACAGAAGGCGAGTCGCATGTAGTTTCGCCCCTCACCGTTTGCATAGAAAGCGGTGCCCGGTGTGTACGCAACGAGCTCCTTGACCGCTCGCGGAAGCATGGACTTGCTGTCGATGTTATCGGGCAGCTTCAGCCAGACGTAGAAGCCGCCGTTGGGTACAGTCCAGCTGAGATCGGGGAGATAGTCGTGCAGCGCCAACAGCATGGCGTCCCGGCGCTCACGATAGACGCCGCGGAAGGTGTCGATCTGTCCACGCCAATCGGCGGTGGAGAGGTACTCGGAGATGATCATCTGGGTCAACGAGCTCGGGCTGAGCACGGCGGCCTCGTTAGCGAGAATGAGTTTTTCTCGAATAGCGTGGGGAGCGAGAGCCCAGCCCACCCTGAATCCCGGCGCAAGCGTCTTGGAGAACGTTCCGAGGTAGATGACGCCGTCCTCTTCCACCGAACGCATCGCGCGCGGTGGTGGAGCGTCAAAGTAGAGCAGGCCGTACGGGTTGTCTTCGAGCACGAGGATGTCGTTCGACCGGCAGATCTCGAGGATCTCGAGCCGGCGCTCCCAGGACAGCGTCACACCGGACGGATTGCTGAAAGTCGGCACCGTGTACAGGAATTTGATGCGCTTGCCGTCGGCCTTCACTCGCGCAATTCGCTCGCGCAGAGCATTCGGGATCAGTCCGTCGTTGTCGGTTTCGACGTGCTCGACGTGTGCCTGGAACGACTTGAAGACCACCATCGCCGTGACGTAGCTCGGGCCCTCGGCCAGAACGACGTCGCCGGGGTCGAGAAAAAGTTTGGACACGAGTTCTAGAGCGTGCTGCGATCCGGTCGTCACCACGACATCGTCGACACTGCCCCGGATGCCCTCAAGCGCCATGATCTCGAGGATGTGCTCCCGCAGCGCCGCCGTGCCCTGGCCGGAGCCGTATTGGAGCGCGGCTGGACCTTCGTTGTGCATGACGCGGTCCATCGCGCCGGTGATGAGGTCACGCGGCAGCGCTGAAACGAAGGGCATCCCGCCGGCAAGCGACACGACCTCTGGACGCGAGGCGACCGCGAACAGGGCACGGACCTCGGAGGCGGCGAGACCCGCTGTGCGTTCCGCGTAACTGTCGTACCAACGGTCGAGATTATTGCCCTGGGAAGTCATGACTTTTCCGGTTTTCTGTGTCGAAGGTTCAAGAATATGGGGCAAAAATGAAAAAGGCCGCCCAGACAGTGTCTGGGCGGCTCTTCTTCGGTTTAATGCGCTGTTAAATCAGCTCTACGCGAGGAACTCCGCCAGGTCGGCCTCGAGGGCCGGCTTCGGCTTGGCGCCGATCACGGTCTTGACGACCTCGCCACCGCGGAACACCTTCATCGCCGGAATCGAGGTGATCTGGTACTTCATCGCCATCTGCGGGTTGTCATCGACGTTGAGCTTGACGATCTTGATCTTCGAGGCGTGCTCGCTGGCGATCTGGTCGAGGATCGGGGAGACCGCGCGACACGGACCACACCACTCGGCCCAGAAGTCGACCATGATGGTGTCGGTCGAGTCGAGGACGTCGGCCTGGAAGCTGTCGTCGGTTACGGACTTGGTGTCAGACATTGGAGTTCCTTACTGGATTGGGATTGAGAAAAATGGTCAGGCGCTGACGGGAACGGACTCTGCCCGCTCCTTCAGTTCCTTGGGCAAAGCGGCGAGGTAGTGCTCCGCATCGAGGGCGGCAACCGTTCCACTGCCCGCGGCCGTTACCGCCTGGCGGTAGGTCGGGTCGATGACGTCTCCCGCGGCGAACACCCCGGGCAGGTTGGTGCGTGAGCTGCGTCCATCGACCGCGATGGTGCCGAACGTGGTCAGGTCCAGCTGCTTGTGGACGAGGTGGGTGCGAGGATCCGCACCGATCGCGATAAAAAGGCCGCTGACGTTCATCGTCGTCTCGGTGCCGTCGATCGTGTCGACGATGCCGATTCCGGTGACGAGGCTGTCGCCGTAGATGTGCTCGACACGCTTGTTGAAGTGGAACTCGATCTTCGGGTTAGCCTCGGCGCGCTCCTGCATGACCTTGGATGCGCGCAGAGAGTCGCTGCGGTGGATCACGTGGACCTTGTCCGCGAACTTCGTGAGGAACGTCGCCTCTTCCATGGCTGAGTCGCCGCCACCGACGACCGCGATCGTCTTCTCGCGGAAGAAGAATCCATCACAGGTGGCACACCACGAAACCCCGTGGCCGCTCATGCGCTCTTCCTCTTCGAGACCCAGCTTGCGGTAGGCGGATCCGGTTGCGAAGATCACGGTCAGGGCCTCGTGAACGTCTCCGTTGCCGAGCGTGACCTTCTTGATCTCGCCCGCAAGCTCGAGAGAGACGACATCATCGAGGACGACCTCGGCTCCAAACCTCTCGGCCTGCTCCTGCATGTTGATCATGAGCTCCGGCCCCTGGATCCCCTGGGGGAATCCGGGGTAGTTCTCGACCTCGGTGGTCTGCATGAGTTCGCCGCCGGCCTCAACCGAACTGGCAATTACCAGCGGCTTGAGATTGGCACGCGCAGCGTAAATGGCGGCCGTGTATCCAGCCGGACCGGAACCGATAATGATGACCTGGCGCAACAGCAGCATCTCCTTGAGAAGTTTTCCACCCCGTATAACCCATCCTATGGTTGGGCTATTCCGGCGGGTTTACCGGGTGCGGGTGATTCGGCGCAGGATCGGCCGCGCAAAGTCGGCGAGTTCCGGTGAGCGCAGCAGCGCCAGCGCCGCGACGTAGACGATGCCCATCCCGGCCCCGATCGCCGCCACCGAGATGACCGCGGGAATGATGGGTGACACCGCGAATCCGCCGGAAAACGCGCCGAGAACGGCATCCAGGCCGATTCCGGCGGCGGCCGCGGGGACGAGCGCGATGAAAAAGACCAGGTACGAGCGGATGACCGGGGCGGCCCCGAGCCGCCGAAGGCGCCGGCGGAGCAGGATCGCGGCGACCAGCATGAGGATATAGTCCGCGACGGTGGTCGACACGGCGACTCCGAACGCGATGTCGGGGCGAGCCAGAGTCGCCGAGATCAGCATTCCGCCGACGAGGAGCACCGATTGGAACGTCTGGAAGAGGAAGGGCGTTCGCGTGTCTTCGAGCGCGTAGAAGACCCGCTGCAGAACGAAGACGATGCTGAACGGCAGAAGGCCGATGAGGTAGGCGATCAACACGGCGGCGAACGCGTGCGTGTCGTTGAGGGAGCCTTTTGAGAAGATGGCCGAAAACGGATTCGCGGCGACGATGAGGGCGACGGAGGAGAAGGTCAGCAACAGGCCGATCACCCGAAGGGACGCGCTCAGGTCATTCCGCAGCGCATCGTGGTCTCCGCGCGAGGCGTGGCCGCTCATCCTTGTGAAGTACGGCGTCGCGATTGAGATGGTGATGATGCCGTGGGGCAGCATGAAGATCAGCCAGGCGTAGCGAAGCACGGTATTCGAGGGGTTGTGGCTGCCAGCCAGCGACGCGACCCTCGATTGCACGACCCCAGCGAGCTGGGTGATCAGGATCATGCAGAAGGTCCAGAACGCGGCCTTGCCCACCTTGCCGAGGCCGACGCCACGCCAGCGGAACTCCGGGCGGAAGTGCAGCCCGGTCCGACGCCAGAAGAATGCGAGGAAGATCGCCTGGGCAGCAACGCCCAGAGTCGCACTGCCCGCGATGAGCGCGATCATGCCCGGTGTCCAGTTGGCCGACTCCGCCGTCGAAACCGAGTTGAACAGTGCGTCGAAGATGAGTAGTCCGGCGATGGCGACCAGGTTATTGATGACCGGGGCCCACGTGAACGGGCCGAAAACGCGGCGCGCGTTCAGCACCTCGCCGAGGAGGCTGTACAGGGCGTAGAAGAAGACCTGCGGAAGGCACCAGTAGGCGAACGCTGTCGCGAGTTGAACGTCCTGTGCGCTCAGCCCGCGCGCGGATCCGGCCTCTTGCTGCGCGGCGTAGAGGTGCACGATCGGACCGGCCAGTGCGGTCGCAACCAGCGCGATCACGACGAACACGACGATCCCGAGGGTCACAACACGGTTGATGAATTTCTCGCCGCCGTCGAGGTCCCTGCTCGCCCGCACGATCTGTGGCACGAGGATCGCGCTCAGGAGCCCGCCCGCGATGATCGCGTAGATGCTGTTGGGCAACCCGTTGGCGATCGTGAAGGTGTTCGATCCTGCGTTGACCGTGCCGAGCGTGTTCGCGAGGACCACCGCGCTGACGAACCCGAGACCTCGGGAGACGATCGTGCCGCTGGCCAGGAACGCGCTTGCGCGGCGCACCCCTCCGCTCGGTGGCTCGACCGCCGGCACGCTGCTCACGCGGTCTCCCCGGCGGTTTCCTGCTCAGCGGCCTCGACTTTTCGGCGTTTGCGGATGTTCCGGACGAGCCCGAACGCGAAGATCCCGACGACAAGCGCAGCGAAGATGAGCGTACCGACGGTCTCCCAGCCGGCCTGCACATCGAGGTTCATGACTGTTGTCGAGCCGACCTGCTGTCCGGATTGCGAATACAGCATCACCTGGACCTCGACCTTGCCATTGGAAAGCGACTGGATCGGGATTTCGGTCCGGCGCTGCGAGTTGGCGTTGATCGTCACCTTTTCGAGGCGGTGCGCCTTGTCGACCGAGATCAGGGTCGTCTTTGGTCGGACGGCGACGTACACGGTCACCGCCTGATCGAGATTATTGCTGATGGTGATCGGAAGCGAGACCCGGTCGCCGAGAAGCAGCGCGCTACTGCTCTTCACCGCCTGCACGGAGGTCACGATCTTGTGCGAGTCGACGAGATAGGCGTTGGCGGCCGTCGCCCAGCCGCTGGGATTCTGGATCCATTCGTCCGACAGCAGCGAGAGCAGAATGAGCCGCTGCGAGGACGTCAGGCTCTCGCGGTTCGGCTCGGTCACCACAGAAAAGGCCACCTGCTGTTGCTCGGCGGCCAACATCGAACGAATCAGGGCGACACGGGCGGCGGGTTGCGGCTTGTCGACGATCTTGACGGTGGTCGGTTTTGCCGCGGTTGCCGCCGAGAGTTCCGAAGGAGCGACCCAGGAACGCGTGTACAGACCGGTCAGGGTCTCGGCGAAGTGGGTGTCGGAAATCTCCCAATTGCGGTCGAGCGTTGCGAGCAGGATCTGCGCGTCGCCCCCCGACTGCACGCCGACGAGGGCGAGGGACGTGGTGATCTCTGCCATGGCGGACGCCCACGCCGCCCGGGTCGTCGCCTGCACCGCATCCCGAAGATAGCCGGAGATGGTGGAATCGGAGATGGCAACGGAGAGCGCGCCGACCTTCGCGGAAGCGCCTCCAGGGATGGGGGATTCCGGCCGCTTGACGTTGTCGCTCGAGAGGATTGCCCCGGCGACTCCGGAATTCTCCAGCTTGGTGGCATCCGCCGCCGTGACGGTGTCCTCAGCCGGCCAGGACAGGTCCGGCAGCGTGTATCCGAACTGGACGAGCGACTGGGATGTTGGCAGGGGTGGATCCGAGGGATTGGGCGTCGACGTCGGTACTGGTGTATCCGTGGGGTTGGGCGAGGGAGCGAACTGGCTCGGTGTGATCGCGTAATCGAGGGGCGGAACGCTCGGAACCGTCGTCGCTCCCGCCTGAAGTGCGACGGTGAGATCGGCGTCGGCCCAGGCCAGCGGGAAGGTGTCGTTCGAGACGGCCTCCAGTTTGTTAAGCCAGTCCTTGGCGGATTGCGGCGCGCTTCGGCCGAGGATCCGAATGGATGCGAGGATGCGTGGATCGATTCCGATCGCGATCTGCGTGCCATCGAGTTCGTCCAGTTCGCGAGTGAGGACGCCGGTGGGCGAGGTGTCGGTAGCGAGGGTCTTAGCGCTGATGAAGGTCGAACTCGAGGCCGGGACTGTCAGTGGCGCGGCGAGGGCGACCGGAACCGAGCGTGAGCGACTCACCTTCCAGGTGACTGCCGTCCGCGCAGAGCCGATCGTCTCTCCATTGGTTTGCACGCTCACTGCGATCGGATAGATGCCAGCCGGACCGAAATGCAGCGACGCCGCCGGAACGGTGACGGTCGTGGTGTTGCTCGAGCTGGGGAGCACTGCGGCCACGGCGGCAACCGACACGTTCGCGTCGGCGTTTGATGCCTTCGTCTCGCCGGCGAACCAGTCCGCGAGGCCGTCGCTGGTGGTGATCGGATTTTGATCGACCGAAACGGTGGCCGTGCTCGCACCAATGCCGCTGCCCGACTGGTCGGCGATCGAGAGGGTGAGCTTGAGCGCCTGCCCGGCCCCGAGATCGCCGAACTGCGAGGGGGAGAGGGAAACGATGACGGGCGCGAGCGCCGTGGCGGCGTCCGCGGACGATGCGGCGCCGACATTTTGGACTCCGAACACGGCGATGCCCATTGCGACCGCACCGAGAGCGACCGCTGCCCTGAGCTTCACCGGTGACCCGAGTCGCGTCGTTCGGCCAGCATCCCCCGAGTCTATTGGCTCGTCGTTGGGAGTCTGGAGTGACCGAGAGTCCGGCCCGGCTGCCACACGCCCGGTGCCGATGCGGGCTATGTCAAGCTTGGTGACTATGAATAGCGTCGCCGAGGCAGTGCAGCGCCTGGAGTTCCTTGCGGCCTCGACCACTGTCTCGAGGCTCGCCGCCGCCTTCGCCGCCGCCGGATACGAACTGGCGCTTGTCGGGGGTCCAGTGCGGGACGCGTTTCTCGGTCGTGAGCACTCCGATCTCGATTTCACTACGAACGCCCTGCCCGACGACATCCTTCGCGTCGTGAAGCCGATTTCGGAGACGCACTGGGACATCGGCCGGGAGTTCGGCACGATCGGCGCGATAGTTGCGGGAAATCCGGTCGAGATCACGACCTATCGCGCCGACTCGTACGACGGTGAGACGCGCAAGCCGACCGTAGAGTTCGGGGACACGATCGAAGCCGACCTCGGGCGCCGTGACTTCTCGATCAATGCCATGGCGCTGCGACTGCCGGAGCGCGTGCTTGTGGACCCCTCCGGCGGCATGGACGACCTGCTGGCCGGAGTGTTGCGGACGCCGGGCGCCCCGGAGGTTTCTTTCGGAGACGATCCGCTGCGGATGATGCGCGCCGCCCGCTTCACCAGCCAGCTCGGCTTCACGGCGACGCCCGAGACGATTGCGGCAATGACCGAGCTAGCTCCTCGCATCGAGATCGTCAGCGTCGAGCGGGTGAGCGACGAGCTGTCGAAACTCCTGCTGACGGACGCGCCGCGGGCGGGCATCCAACTGCTGGTGGATACCGGACTCGCGAGTCTCGTGTTGCCGGAGGTTCCCGCGCTCAAACTCGAGATCGACGAGCACGCCCACCACAAGGATGTCTACGAGCACAGCCTGACCGTGCTCGACCAGGCGATCGGCTACGAGATGGAGCGCGGGCACTCCCCCGACCTTGTCCTGCGCCTCGCCGCGCTGCTGCATGACATCGGCAAGCCGTCGACGAAACGGGTCGAACCGGGCGGAACGGTGTCGTTCCATCACCACGACGTCGTCGGGGCGAAGCTGGTGACCCGTCGGCTGAAAGCGCTGCGCTTCGACAAGGACACCATCACTTCGGTTGCCCGGCTGATCGAGCTGCACCTTCGATTCTTCGGATACACCGAGGGAGCGTGGACGGACTCGGCGGTTCGTCGTTACGTGCGGGACGCGGGTCCACTCCTCGAGCGGCTTCACATTCTCACTCGCGCCGACGTCACGACGCGCAATCGGCGCAAGGCCGACCGGCTGGGCTTCGCCTACGACGATCTCGAGACGCGAATCGCCGAAATCGCGGAGGCCGAGGGGATAGCCGCCGT
>JAODMY010000054.1 GCA_025465535.1 Glaciihabitans sp. | reverse complement strand
GATATCGCCGGCACCACCTACGCTGTCACCACTATCGGAGCCGACGCATTCTTCGGGCTCGGGATTACCTCGGTCACGATCCCGAACACGGTTACCACGATCGCTGCGGCAGCGTTCCAGAACAATCAACTCACTGCCGTCAGCATCCCGGACGGCGTGACAATGCTCGACAACTACTCGTTCTTCGGCAACCCGCTGACCTCAATCTTCATCCCCGACAGTGTCACGTTCATCGGCAACTCGGCGTTCAACGCGACGAACCTTGCTTCGCTCACGCTGGGCAGCGGACTCACCTGGATCGGCGCCAACGCGTTCCGAGACAGTCGACTCACGTCGCTCGTGATCCCGCCGAGCGTCACGACGATCAACCTGAACGCGTTCTACAACAACCTGCTGACGGCCGTGACCATGGGCGATGGCGTCACGACGATCGGGGGCGGTGCGTTCACCGCCAATCCCTTGACGACGGTGACGATCGATGCGGCGGCCACCAGCATCGGGGATAACGCGTTCACGAGCACTGCGGGAACGCTGACCCGGGTGAACTTCCTCGGTCCAGCGCCGGCGACCGTTGGGGTCACCCCATTCGATACGAGTGACCCGCTGCTCGTCTACTTTCCGCAGTACGGCGCGGCGGTGGTTGCCGGAGGATTCACGACCCCAACCTGGCACGGATACCGGACGACGAGTGTCGCTACCGTGAGCTACGACGCTAACGGGCACGGGAGCGTGCCTGCACCATCCAGCGCTCTAGTTGGCCAGCTTCTCGTCGCACCGAGCGCGCCAACAGCCGCGGGCTACACGTTCGCCGGCTGGTTCACGAGCGCCGAGGGCGGCACACAATGGACCTTCGCGTCGGATGATGTCCCGGGGAACATGACACTGTTCGCACACTGGCACCCGGTGCTCGCGACCACCGGCGTCGACCCGACGCTCGCGAAGACGGGAATCGACTCGACACCGGGACTGACGGCGGGTGGGTGCGGCATCCTGCTCGGCCTGATCCTCGTCCTGGCGCGCCGGCGCACCCGGCAGAGCGCCTGGCGCCAGCACGGGGTGGGGCGCTAGGCATATCCGGCCGTGACGTCGTTCGATGAAACGCTAGGCGGAGTTTCAGCCGATTGGGTGGGGCGGCGGATGCCACCCCACCCAATCGGGATCGAACTGCTAGGTGTCGAACTGTTCGGCTTAGATCTGGCTGTTCGGCTTAGATCTGGCTGTTAGGCGTAGATCTGGAAGTCCGAGATCTGCCCCGCCGGCCATCCGGTGTTCGCCGTGATGTTCACTCGCACGTACCGCTCGCTGGCGGAGGTGAAGGTGATCGTCACGGTGTTACCGGTCGCCGGGTTGAACGAGTAACTGGCCGAACCGACCAGCGTCGTGAACGTGCTTCCGTTGGTGCTGCCCTGCACGGACAGCGTCTGCGAGCGGGTGGCCCACGCGGTTGACGGCGGCAGGTCAAGCGTGATCTTGCTCACACCGGTTGCCGCTCCAAGGTCGACCTGCACCCACTGCGGGAACGCGTTGCTTGCGCTCTCCCAATAGGAGCTGGTGCTGCCGTCGGTCACGTTGCCGGCCACGTAGACATCCGTGGAACTCGAGGATGTCGCCGTCTTGCCAGCGGCCAGGTTCACGGGTGCGGTGCTCGTGCCCGATCCCGACAGCGTGAGCAGGGTCGGTGACCCCGTCGCGTTGCTGGTGACCGAGACGCCGCCCGACTTCGACCCAGGGGTCGAGGGGGTGAACGTGGCCGTGATGGTGCAGCTGGCACCGACTGCAATCGACGACCCGCAGTTGTTCGTCTGCGAGAAGTCGCCCGAGGCCGCGATCGAGGAGACCGTTGCTGTCGCGGTACCGGTGTTCTTCAGTACCGAGGTCTGCGTGGCGCTCGAGGATCCGACGTTGACACTGCCGAACGCGAGGCTCGACGGGGTGAACCCGAGCACGGCGCTCGTCGGGGGCGGGGTTGTTCCGCCGCCACCGAACACCTGCAGCTCAGAGAGCTGGCCGGCCGTCCAGCCCGAGTTCGCCGTGATGTTGATCCGCACGTACCGCGCGTTTGCCGCGGTGAATGGGATCGTCACGGTGTTCCCGGTGGATGGATCGAACGTGTACGTCGACGACGCGACCAGGTTGCCGAACGTGGTTCCGTCCGTGCTGCCCTGGACCGACAGCGTTTGGGTCCGTGTCGCCCACGCCGTTGCCGGAGGAAGGTTCAGCGTGACCTTGTTGACGCTCGTCGACGACCCGAGATCGACCTGCACCCACTGCGGGAATGTGCCGTTCGCGCTCTCCCAGTAGCTGCTGGTGTTGCCGTCGGTCACGTTCGAGGCGACATACGGCGAGCCTGCGCTCGAGGCGGTCGCCGTCCGGCCCGCGGCGAGATTGGTCGTCGAATCGACGCCCGATCCGCTGAGCGCGAGTGTGGCCGGGCTGTTCGCCGCGTTGCTGGCGACCGAAACCTGACCCGATCGTGCTCCGGACGCCGTCGGCGTGAACGTTGCCGTCACCGTGCAGCTCGCGCCAACCGCGAGGGAGGCACCGCAGGTGTTGGTCTGCGAGTAGTCGCCCGTTTTGGTGACACCGCTGATCGTTGCCGCGGCTGTTCCCTGGTTGGTCAGCGTCGACGTCTGGCTCGCGGTCGACGAGCCGACATTCTGGCTGCCGAACGTCAGGCTCGACGGGGAGAACTCCAGGTCGGGACCGGTCGGCGGTGGCGGAGTGCCACCGTCTGGCGGGTAGACCGGGGTCGGCCACGGACCACAGTAGGTGGTCGAATAGCCGGAGTTGCCGCCGCCATCGGTGATCGTGAAGCCGACGCCGCAGTCATACGTGCCCGCGGGCCCGTTGACGCCGGTCGCGACGACGTTCGTGAAGGTGGCCGAGCCGCCGACCTGCTTCTGGATGGCGAAGGTGCCCGTCCCGCTGATCTTCACGTCGCTCAGGTGAACGTTCGTGATGCTGGAGCCCGAGACGAACTGCACCGCTTCGAACGGACTCTGCTGGATGACCGTGTTGCTGACTTCGACGTCGCCTGCCATCGCGGCATCCCGAGCATCGAACCACAGCGCGCCCACACCGAACTGCCAGTTCGGGTCGAGGTCGCCGGAGCGGATGATGGTGTCGCCGCTGACCGTGGTCTTCCCAAGCGGGGTCGAGGCGAACCGCTGCGCGACGTGGATTCCGCCACCCTGGTTGATGCCTGCATCCACCACGAGGTTGCCGCTGACGGTGTTGTCGTGACCGCCGTAGATCGCGATTCCGTTGCCGAGCTGGTTGAGCTGAACGGTGTTGTTCGAGAACGAGTCGTTCGCATCGGCGTTGGTGTCGGACCACGTTGCGAGGCCATCGTCTCCGAGGGTCCGCAGGTCGCTGTTGGTGACCGACGAGTTGGTGACGCCGTCATGGAAGTTGACGCCGTCCGCCGTCGTGTCACGGATGCGCATGCCGGTGAACTTGAGGTTGTCCATCGGGCCGTCCATCCAGGCGCCCACCTTCACGTGGTCGATCCAGATGTTCGCCACCGTCGAGTTCGAGAGGGCACCGCCGATGCCGTTCACCTGCGCGCTGTCGTCGCGTTCCTGGACGTTGCCGAAGATCGCGAAGTTCGACAGGTGCACGTTGGTGCTCGGATTCGGGGCGTAGTTGCCGTAGAAGCCGACTCCGGTGCCCGTAACGGTCGAGTACCACATGCCTGCACCCGTCACCGTGACGTTGTTGACGATGATGTGCTGGGTGACCTTGAACGTGCCGGCCGGAATCCAGACCGTGCCGCCAGCAGCCGCGTTGACCGCCTGCTGGAAGGCGGTGGTCGAATCGGCCGCACCCGTCGGGTCTGCACCATAGGTCACGACCGAGACGGAACCCGCCGGCTGTGTGCCAGCGGCGCCGACCTGCTCGAAGTCGGCGAGGTCGATCGTGTAGGCGGATGCGGTGTCGCCGGCATCGACCTGCAGCTTGATCTTCGTGCCTGCCGGGTAGGTCGTGCCGAGCAGGCGATGCACCTCGTCATAGAAGTGCTGCGGAAGTCCTCCGCTCGGATTGTTCGAGAACTGATAGCTCGAGTAGTACCAGCTGTACGCGTTCGTGAGGGTGAGGTCCGCCTGCTGCGCGCCGTTCACGTAGAGCGACAACGGAGCCGTGTAGACGGAACCACTCGCGGTATCCGGGATGCTGTACCTGAAGTCAACCGAGTTCGTTGGCTGCGTGAGCGTGAACTCGACGTACTTTCCCTGGCCACTGAGCGTCACCGCTTTGCGGCCGGACGCCTCGTCGGCGAGGTTGCCCTGCGAATAGCTGGGCCCGATGATGGTGCCGTTCGTCGCGGCGGCTTCGGCCTGCTGTTCGACGTACGGGAGGGTCGCGCCTGAGCCTCCGGTCGCGGCCTGCGCGGCGCCCGGGAAGCCCATCGCGAGCGCGGAGCCTGCGGCCAGAACAACCGCCGTGAGCAGGGCGGTTCGCCTTCGGCCAGGGGAGCCCGTGGGGATTTTGGTCTGGGACTGTAGCGCCGGCGGATTCACCGGCCCGAGGGATGCCTTCCACACTGGAGACATATCGACTCACTCTCTTCATTGAGATGAGTCCGACGACGGGGGCCGTCGGACGTGAGCGTTCGGGTCGCTGCATTCGCACGCTATTGCGTGAAGGCACGCGAGAGCAAGAGTTTTAAAATTGGCCGCAAAAATCATATTTCTTTTGCAAATATCGCGTCATTCGCTTGCAAGCCGGTGATTGGGCGCTAATTGAGCTTTTTTCGGCGCTGTGACGTGGGCGCTTCTTGCAAGGATTTGCAAGAAAAGAGATGCCGCTTACGGTCCTTGCAGCGCGACGTCCCGGGCTAATTCGCGGTCGAGCGGAAGATCGAGACCGCCTCGCGAACGGCGTAGAAGACGATCACGCATCCGGCGATCGGATCCGCCCACCACCAGCCGAACAGCAGATCGAGTGCCACCCCGAAAAGCACCGCACACGCGAGGATGCCGTCGATGACGGTGACCTTGCCCTCGGTGACCAGCACCGGGTTCTCAAGTGCGCGCCCGGTGCGAGTTTTTCCGTACGCGAGGCCAAACATGACGATCGCCGTCACCCCGGTCCAGGCGATCCCGGCCGCGGTGGGGGAGGCATGGTGCTGGGTTGCAAGGGCCGCTGCGGACTGGAGGAGGAGGTATCCGGCCAGGGCGATGAATGCGAAGCCGATCAGGCGAAGGGCAAATCGTTGGCGATGCTCCCCTGTCCCGGACAGTTCCCACAGGACGACCCCGCTCGCCGCAATTTCGATGAGGCTGTCGATCCCGAACCCGAGCAGCGCGACGGATGAGCTCGACGCGGCCAGGAATCCCAGAACGACGACGCCCACAACGTTCCAGCCGAGCGTGCTCCACTCGAGCAGCTTTCCGCGACGGACCAACGTGGCTTCGCGCCGCGAAGCGATCGTGGGTGACATCGTCCGATTGTCTCAGGTGATCGGGTGCGCGCTAGTGGTGCGAGTGAGGCATCGAGGCAGAGGCCGTGCTCGTGGCCGTCAGGGTCATCTCGTCCAGGTTGGGGATGGCGTGCGCGATCTGGTGCTGAGCCTCGTGCACGATCTCGTCAGCTGCCGAAAGGGGAATGTTGGCGACGAGCAGGGTTGCCGCACCTTGAAGGCGGTGCCCGACCCAGCGGAGTTGGACCTTCGGCACCGCAAGCACACCGGGCGTGTGCTCAAGCGTGGACTGGGCGCGGTCGACAAGCTCGGGTTCGATCCCGTCCATGAGTCGCCGTCCGATACTGCGAACCGTGCCCCAGAGCAAGACGATGATGGCTGCCGAAATCAGGATCCCGACGATGGGGTCCGCAAGCGGGAAGCCGATCATCACACCGACCGCGCCGAGGACGACGGCAAGTGAGGTGAAGCCGTCGAGGCGGGCGTGAACGCCGTCCGCAACGAGCGCGGCCGATCCAATGCGCTGGCCCACCCTGATCCGGTAAATGGCCACTGCTTCGTTTCCGAGGAATCCGATCAGGCCCGCTGCGACAACCCACCAGAGGTTGTGCAGGGTGTGCGGATGGATGAGTCGCGTGATCGACTGCCACGCCGCGACGATCGCCGACAGGGCAACGACGGCGACGATGAAGAGACCGGCGAGGTCCTCGGCGCGCCCATACCCGTAGGTGTATCTGCGGGTGGCAATCCGGCGGCCAAGGATAAAGGCGATCCACAGCGGGACCGCGGTGAGAGCGTCGGAGAAGTTGTGGATGGTATCGGCAAGGAGCGCGACGGACCCGCTCACGAGGACGACGGCGAACTGCAGCACCGTCGTTGCGAGAAGGATGAACAGGCTGATTTTCAGCGCACGGACCCCCTCGACGCTTGCCTCGAGTGCGTCATCGATGGAGTCGGCGGCGTCGTGGCTGTGCGGAACGAAGAGACCGTAAAGGAAGCCCTTTACCCCGGTTGGGTGCGAATGGCCGTGGGGCCCGTGGTCGTGTTCGTGCTCGTGCTCGTGACTGTGTTCCCGGGTGTTGTGTGAATCGTGGTCGTGACTCATGCGATCGTCTCGTTACGTTCGTGGTGGTGGCGGGGGACGCCGCCAAGGGAATGCTCGGCCTGGAAGATCGCGTCGGACACCAGCTGGCTGGCGTGCTCGTTCTCGAGGCTGTAAAAGACGCGGGTTCCTTCCTGCCGTGTGGCGACGATCCTTGCGAGGCGCAACTTCGCGAGGTGCTGAGATACGGCGGCGGGAGACTTGTCGACCAGCTCCGCAAGATGGTTCACCGACTGCTCGCCGTCCTTCAGGGCGAGAATCAGTCGTACTCTCGTCGAATCCGCGAGCATGGCGAACACCTCAACGGCGAGCTCGACGAATTGGCTGTCGGGATCCCGACCGCATATCTGCTTATCTGCGCGCATACGTAGATACTAGGGGAGTGGCAGCGAGGCGTCTCGGCATCGGGTATCTTTTGTTAGGTAAGCCTCACCAAAGTCGGCTGGAGGCAGTCCCTCACTCCAAGGAACCTCAACTTCATGCGCACCGTCTTGCCTCCTACTGGCCCACTCCGCTCGGGCCGTCTCATCGCCGCGGTCACGGTCGGGGTCATCGGGCTGGCCCTCGCCCTGTCTGGCTGTACAGCGACATCCGGTTCGAGTGGCAGCACCACGCTCGTCCTCTATAACGCGCAACACGAACAGACCACGGCCGCACTGGTCGCGGCATTCACCAAGCAGACCGGCATCCAGGTCAAGATCGATAATGACGACGAGGACGTCCTGACCGCGAAGATCGAGCAGGAGGGCACCCGGTCACCAGCCGACGTGTTCTTCACGGAGAATTCCAACTGGCTGCAACAGCTTGCCGACCGCGGGATGCTCTCTAAAGTCGACTCGACAACCCTCGCGAACGTTCCAGCGCAGGACAGCGCGAAAGACGACGACTGGGTCGCGGTCTCCGCCCGCGTGAGTGCGCTCGTCTACAACACCCGGGACTTGACCGCCGCGGAAATGCCGACCTCGGTGCTGCAGCTCGCCGATCCACGGTGGAAGGGCAAGATCGAGATCGCGCCAGCGGAGACGGATTTCTGGCCGATCGTCAGCTCCGTCGATCACACCTATGGTGACGCGAAGACGCTCGCCTGGTTGAAGGGGCTGAAGGCCAACGCCGGCGCGAATGGTGTCGTGCCGGACAACGAGACCCTCACGGCAGACGTGAACAGCGGATCGGCCAAGATCGCCCTGATTAATCACTACTACTTCGACCGGCTTCGCGCAGAGACGGGTGCTTCGTCCATCCACTCGGCTCTGTCGTATTTTGCGGCGGGGGACGCCGGTTACCTCAAGACCTACTCTGGAGCGGCAATTCTGAAGTCGAGTACACACCAGGCTGCGGCGCAGAAGCTCGTGGCCTTCCTTACCAGCAAGGCCGGCCAGGAGACCCTGGCAAAGAGTGACAGCTTCGAATACCCGTTGGCCGCGGGCGTTGCGGCAAATTCCGCGGACACACCGCTTCGCGACCTGCACCCGTCGACGACGTTCACTCCAGCCGAGTTCGGAACCGGTGAGGACGCCAAGCGCCTTCTCCAGGAAGCGCAGCTGCTCTAAATGGTCTGCCCGCGCGAGTCGAAAGCGACGCATCGAGGTCCGCGGTGACCGTCGTCCGCAGTGCCGTGCGAACCCGGCCCAATCGCGCGCTGACGATCATCGCCGGGGCGATCGCCATCGTACTTTTGCTGCCCCTCGTCTCACTTGTGCTGGATGCGCAACAGGCAGGCTGGGCCGAATTCAGCACGGTGCTTTTCCGTGCTCGTTCGCTGACACTGCTCGTGAACACGGTGGTGTTGGTGATCACGGTTGCGCCGCTTGCCGCCATCCTCGGAACCGCGGCAGCGTGGTTTACCGAGAAGACGCAGCTTCCACTTCGGCGGGTGTGGACCGTGGTTCTCGTGCTTCCGATCGCGATGCCCGACTTCGTGGTCGCCTACGCCTGGCACTCGATTGCGCCGACTGCCCAGCCACTTGCGGCATCCATCCTTGTCATGACGATGTCAACGTATCCCCTCGTATACCTTCCGGTTGCGGCATCCCTTCGGCGGATGAATCCGGCCACGGAGGAGAGCGCGCGGAGCCTCGGACTCGGATCGTTCGCGATCTTTTGGCGCGTCGTGCTGCCCGTAGTTCGCACCGCGATCCTCAGCGGAAGCCTGCTCGTCGTGCTCATCCTGATCTCGGAGTATGGCGCGTTCGAGATCCTTCGCTTCCAGACGTTCACGACCGAAGTGTTCACCGAATTCAAGTTCAATCCTTCTGGCGCCGGTGCGCTGTCGTTCCCGCTCGTCGTGCTCGGGCTGCTGGTGTTGGGCGCGGAGACCTTCGTCTCAGGCGCGGCGGCAACGGCCACGACATCTATTCGGCGTGCCTCGCGCATGCCACTCGGGCGGAAGGCGATCGGGGTCACCAGCGGACTCGTCGTGCTTGTGCTTGTCGCGGTTGCCGTCCCGATCGGCACGCTCATCTATTGGCTGTCGAGCAGCCAGCACACCACGCTGCCAGCCCAGGCCACCCTCCTGCAGGCGACCGGCGCGACGGTGGGCTACTGTGCGGCCGGCGCCGCGCTTGCCGTCGTACTCGCGCTTCCGATCTCGTACCTGTCCGCGCGGCAATCCAACCTGTTCGCGCGACTGATCGAGCGCAGCACCTACGTGACGCTCGCGCTGCCAGGAGTGGTGATCGCGCTGAGCCTGGCTTTTTTCGCGGTCAACTTCGCGTACGGCATCTACGAGACCAGCACGCTGCTGATAATTGCCTACGCCCTGCTCTCGTTCCCGCTCGCCCTCAGCTGCATGAGGACATCGATGCTTCAGGTGCCGGCGGTCCTTCCGGACGTCGGACGCTCACTCGGTCGGAGCGCATCCTTCGTGTTTGCCAGAGTGACTCTTCCGCTCGTCCTGCCGGGAATCATCGCGGGGTTCTGCCTCGTGTTCCTGACCTCGACCACCGAGTTGACGGCGACTCTCGTGCTTGCGCCGCTCGGCGTTGAGACTTTGACGACACAGTTCTGGGCTTTCCAGAGCGAGACGGCCTACGGCGCGGCGGCTCCCTACGGACTCGTCGTCATTGCCATCGCCATGATTCCCGGAGCGCTGCTCGCGCTCTGGTTCGACCGATTGGGGCAGCGCTCGTGAGCACGATCGAGATCAGTTCGGCATCGAAGCATTTCGGTCCGACACCGGTGCTGGACGGTGTGAACCTGTCGGTTGCCGAGGGCTCGATGACCGCCATCCTCGGCAGCTCGGGAAGCGGCAAGACCACGCTGCTGCGGATCATCGCGGGCTTCGAACACCTCGACGCGGGCTCGCTGAGCATCGACGGAATCATCATGGATGACACCAACACCGTCGTCCACGCACAGCATCGCGGAATCGGCTACGTGCCACAGGATGGCGCGCTCTTTCCCCACCTCAGCGCCGCGGGCAACGTCGGGTTCGGCCTGCCGCGACACGACCGCAGCCGGGCGCTCGACTACCTCGAGATGGTCGGACTTGGCGGATTTGCCGATCGTCGACCACACGAACTCTCCGGCGGGCAGCAGCAGAGAGTCGCCCTCGCGCGGGCGCTCGCCGTACGACCGCGGGTGGTCCTTCTCGACGAGCCGTTCTCCTCGCTCGATGCGTCGCTGCGGCTGAGTGTGCGGCGGGACGTCGCGCGCATCCTCTCCGAGACGGGCACGACCAGCATCGTCGTGACCCACGATCAGGATGAGGCGCTCTCGATGGCTGACCAGGTCGCGGTGCTTTCGGGCGGCCGCGTCCTCGCGCTCTCGACACCGCGGGGGCTCTACACCTCGCCGCCGAACGAAGCCGCCGCCGCTCACCTCGGCGAGATCAACGTGCTGCAGGCGCGGCTCGAGAACGACATCGCGCACTCGGTGCTTGGCGAGCTTGCGCTTACCGCGGAAGCGGCATCCGGAAGCGGAGTTGTCATGGTTCGCGCCGAACAGGTGCGGCTGCACGATCACTCGGTTCCGGCATCCGTGGCGGCCCGCGTCGTGCAGTTCGACTTCTACGGCCACGACGCGCTGGTGCACCTCGCGCTCGAAACCGAGCCGGACGTCGCCATCGTCGCCCGCGTCGATGGGGGCAGTGCGGCAAGGGCGGGGGACGCAACCTGGCTGACCGTGGAGGGATCGGCGGTCGTCCTCGCCGAGTGAGTCGCGCACCCGGTACGCTCGAAACTCGAACTGAGGATGCCCCCACTTGATACCCGCCTGGCTTGAAATCGGCTCGCTCGCGGTCATGGTGCTCGTGATCGTTGGCGACCTCGTGCTGGCGTATCGTCGGCCGCACCTGCCGTCGGCGCGGGAATCCGGAATGTGGATCGGGTTCTACGTCTCGCTCGCGCTCGCCTTCGCTGTGCTGCTCTTCTTCGTGAGCGGAGCAGATTCGGCTGGACAGTTCATCGCGGGCTGGCTGACCGAGTACAGCCTGAGCATCGACAACCTGTTCGTCTTCGTGATCATCATGGCGAGGTTCGCCGTGCCGAAGCAGCTGCAGCAGCAGGTGTTGCTGATCGGGATCATCATCGCGCTCGTGCTGCGCGGCGTCTTCATCCTTCTCGGCGCAGCGCTCATCCAGAACTTCAGCTGGATCTTCTACATTTTCGGCGCCTTCCTTCTCTACACGGCGGTGCAGCAGCTCTTCTCGAGTTCGAACGAGACCGAGGAAACCGAGAGCGGCGTCATCCGTTTCCTGCGCAAGCGCATCCCGATCACGACACACTTCGACGGATCGCGGCTGACGACAGAGGTCGACGGCAAGCGCTCGTTCACGCCGATCCTCGTGGTGTTCATCGCGCTCGGAACGACCGACCTGGTCTTCGCCCTCGACTCGATCCCGGCGATCTTCGGCATCACACAGGACGCCTTCATCGTTTTCGCCGCCAACCTGTTCGCACTCATGGGGCTGCGACAGCTGTACTTCCTGCTTGGCAATCTCATCAACAAGCTGGTCTATCTGAGCTACGGGATCGCCGCGATCCTCGCGTTCATCGCGGTCAAGCTGATCCTGCACGCGCTGCACGAAAACGAGGTGCCGTTCCTCAATGGCGGCCACGCGGTCGACTGGGCGCCCGAGATCGGAACCCTGACGTCGCTCATTGTGATCGTCGTGGCAATGGCTCTGGCGGTTGGCGCGAGCCTCATCAGGCTACGGATCGACCGTGGTCGGTCGAAGAAAAGCGACGCGGCCTAAGGCTTCACCCGAGTGCCAGCATTGCCGAGCAGACCGATGATAACCTCGATGAATGCAGTTCGATCGGCTTCTTCTTCGTCGCCGCGACGAGTCCTAATCCTCAGGCCTCACTCGTCGCGGAGTCCCGTCGTTGGCTGACCATCGAGATGAAGAAAGACCGAAGACAATGAACAATCGCACTCCCAAAACCCTCGCTGAAAAAGTCTGGGAAGACCACCTCGTCGTTAAAGGCGAGGACGGGTCGCCGGACCTCATCTACATCGACCTTCACCTGGTGCACGAGGTCACGAGCCCGCAGGCCTTCGACGGCCTTCGCATGGCCGGCAGGCAGGTTCGTCGCCCGGATCTCACGATCGCGACCGAGGACCACAACACCCCAACGCTCGCGATCGACAAGCCCATCGTCGACCTGACCAGCCGGACCCAGATCGACACGCTTCGCAAGAACGCGGCCGAGTTCGGCATTCGACTTCACTCGCTCGGCGACATCGAGCAGGGCATCGTGCACGTCGTCGGTCCGCAGCTCGGCCTCACGATGCCCGGCGTCACGGTCGTCTGCGGCGATAGCCACACCAGCACGCACGGCGCGTTCGGTGCCATGGGCATCGGAATCGGCACGAGCGAGGTCGAGCACGTGCTCGCTACGCAGACCCTGCCGCTGCAGGCGTTCAAGACCATGGCCATCACGGTCGAGGGCGAGCTTCGTCCCGGCGTCACGGCGAAAGACATCATCCTCGCGGTCATCGCGAAGATCGGCACGGGCGGTGGCCAGGGCTATGTCCTCGAATACCGCGGTAGCGCCATCCGCTCGCTGTCGATGGATGGCCGCATGACCATCTGCAACATGTCGATCGAGGCGGGCGCACGCGCCGGAATGGTCGCTCCGGACCAGACCACATACGACTACCTCAAGGGCCGTCCGCACGCGCCGGAGGGTGCGGAGTGGGATGCCGCAGTCGAGTACTGGGAGACGCTCAAGAGCGATGACGACGCCGTGTTCGACGCCGAGGTCTACCTCGACGCCAACGAACTCGAGCCTTTCGTCACCTGGGGCACCAACCCCGGGCAGGGCGTTTCGCTGAGTGACACGATCCCGGAGCCGTCCAGCTACAGCGACCCGAACGAGCAGGCCTCGGCCACACGCGCACTCGAGTACATGGACCTCGCTGCAGGGACGCGCATGAAGGACATCCACGTGGACGCCGTCTTCATGGGATCGTGCACCAATAGCCGCATCGAAGACCTCCGCGCGTTCGCCTCCATCATCAAGGGCCAGAAGAAGGCCGACGGCGTTCGAGTCATGGTCGTTCCGGGCAGTGCCCGCGTGCGCATCGAGGCCGAAGCCGAAGGCATCGACAAGATCGTCGAAGAGTTCGGGGCGGAGTGGCGTTTCGCCGGATGCTCGATGTGCCTCGGCATGAACCCGGACCAGCTGGCTCCGGGGGAGCGCTGCGCATCCACGTCCAACCGCAACTTCGAGGGACGCCAGGGCAAGGGCGGTCGCACGCACCTCGTCTCGCCGCTCGTTGCCGCGGCCACCGCGATCCGAGGGACGCTGAGCTCGCCGTGGGACCTTACCGGCGCCGACTCCGACTACGCGCGGGGCGACTTCGCTTCGGCCGAGGCATCCGGAGTCCCGAGTAACCGCGGTGCGAAAACGCTGGACGTCGATCCGGACTATGTGGACGGCGTGTCAGAACCCGGCCGCAGCGAGAGCCACGAGGTGAGCAAGTAATGGACAAGATTTCGGTACTCACCGGCACGGCGGTTCCGCTGAAGCGCGCGAACGTCGACACCGACCAGATCATCCCCGCGGTGTTCCTCAAGCGGGTGACGAAGACCGGATACGACGACGCGCTGTTCTCCGCGTGGCGCCAAAATCCGGACTTCGTGATCAACCAGCCCGAATACGCGCATGGCGGAATCCTCATCGCCGGCACCGACTTCGGTATCGGATCGAGCCGCGAGCACGCCGTATGGGCGCTTCGCGACTTCGGATTCACGGCCGTCCTCAGCCCGCGCTTCGGCGACATCTTCCGCGGCAACTCCGGAAAGCAGGGGCTGCTCACCGGAACGATCACCGAGCCGGACGTGGAGAAAATCTGGGCTGCCATCGACGCGAATCCCGGCATCCAGATCTCGGTCGACCTCACGGCGAAGACCGCAACAATCGGCGAACTCGTGGTCCCTTTCGAAATCGATGATTACACTAGGTGGCGTTTGCTCGAAGGCCTGGACGACATTGGCCTAACCCTGCGCGACGAGGCGCGAATCACAGAATTCGAATCGCGCCGCGAACCGTGGCGGCCCAAAACATTGCCGGTGAAATAGATGAGCCTCATTACAGATGCCCAAAAGGCGGGCGGGCGCGTTGGCCTGAAGTCCGACAAGATCGTGATCAACGGTGGCAAGCCGTTGCGCGGTCGGATCGAGATCCGCGGGGCGAAGAACCTCGCAACCAAGGCCATGGTCGCAGCTCTCCTCGGGGACACCCCGAGTATCTTGCGGAATGTTCCGGACATCAGTGACGTCAACGTCGTGACCGGCATGCTGAACGCGTACGGCGTTTCGGTCACCGAGCCGGAGCCCGGAACGCTGGTGCTCGATCCGAGCAACGTGTTGAAGGCCCACTTCGCCGAGATCGACGCGCTGGCCGGCTCGAGCCGCATCCCGATCCTGTTCTGCGGACCGCTTCTGCACCGCCTCGGCGAAGCACTCATCCCGGACCTCGGTGGCTGCCGCATCGGCGACCGCCCCATCGACTTCCACATGGATGCGCTGCGCGCGTTCGGTGCCGTCGTCGACAAGGGCTACGAGGGCATCCGCCTTACCGCGCCCAACGGGCTCAAAGGGGCCGAAATCGAGCTGCCGTACCCGAGCGTGGGGGCCACAGAGCAGGTTCTGCTCACCGCGGTTCGCGCCGAGGGCGTCACCGAGCTGAAGAATGCGGCCATCGAGCCGGAGATCATGGATCTCATCGCCATCCTGCAGAAGATGGGCGCGATCATCAACGTCGAGCCCAACCGCGTGATTTTCATCGAGGGCGTCGACAAGCTGCACGGCTACGAGCATCGCGCGCTCTTCGACCGCAACGAGGCCGCCAGCTGGGCATCCGCTGCTCTCGCGACCGAGGGCGATATCTTCGTCGGCGGCGCGAAGCAGCAGGAGCTCATGACGTTCCTCAACATCTTCCGCAAGGTCGGCGGAGCGTTCGACATTCACGAGGATGGCATCCGTTTCTATCACCCGGGCGGCCCGCTCAAGCCCGTCGTCGTCGAGACGGATGTGCACCCCGGCTTCATGACCGACTGGCAGCAGCCGCTCATCGTCGCCCTGACCAAGGCCGACGGCGTCTCGATCGTGCACGAGACCGTGTACGAGAACCGCTTCGGGTTCACCGACGCCCTGATCGCGATGGGTGCCGACATCGTCGTTCACAAGAACGGTCTCGCCGGCCACACCCGCCGGGTCGCCCGTCGCGAGTTCGAGCAGGCGGCCGTCATCACGGGGCCGACACCGCTGCACGGAGCCGACGTTGTGGTTCCCGACCTCCGCGGTGGCTTCAGCCACCTCATCGCGGCGCTCACCGCCGAGGGGAAGTCGACCATCAGCAACGTTGGCATCATCAGCCGCGGCTACGAGCACTTCATCGACAAGCTCGCGCTTCTCGGGGCTGACTTCGTCTACGAGGGCTAACCCCTTCCGTGAGCGCGACATCCCCGGCGGCGAAGAAGCCCGCCCGGCCTGCGAAGGCCGGATCCAGCAGGCGCAGGTCTGAGAAGACCCCGCTGTTTCGGTTTTTCGCGGTGCTCGTGCTCCCGTTCATGGGAGCGATCTCGAAGATCAGCGTCGCCGGCGTCGACAAGGTTCCCGCGGTCGGCGCCTTCGTTCTCGCGCCAAATCACTACAGCGAAATCGATCCGCTCGTGATCGGAATCGCGATGTGGAAGGCCAACCGGATGCCGCGCTACCTCGCCAAGGCATCCCTGTTCGAGGTCCCGGTGCTTGGGTTTCTGCTGCGCAAGTCCGGCCAGGTACCCGTGCAGCGCGCTGGAGTGACGCGCGGTGCCGATCCGCTCGCGGCGGCCGAGCACATCACCGAAAACGGCCTCGCGGTGATCATTTATCCCGAGGGTACGCTGACCCGCGACCCGGACCTCTGGCCCATGCGGGGCAAGTTCGGTGCCGTGCGGATGGCGCTCGAGGCCGGCGTACCGATCATCCCGGTCGCGCACTGGGGTACCCAGAACGTGCTGCCGCGTTACGGCAAGCTGAGCCTGTTCCCGCGTAAGAAGATCGACGTGCTGTACGGCGATCCCGTCGATCTCACGGCCTTCAGCGGGCGCCCGCTCAACACCGCGACGCTCGCGGAAGCGACCAACCTGGTGATGAACGACATCACGGCGCTGCTCGAGCGGTTGCGCGGCGAGAAGGCACCAGCCGAGCGCTGGGACCCGTCGAAGAACCACCAGGCTGAAACGGGATCGTTTTGACCGGCGACGGCGAGCCCGGCCAGCGGGTGGCCGTGCTCGGTGCCGGATCGTGGGGAACGACATTCGCGAAGATCCTTGCCGATGGTGGTGCCGATGTGGTGCTGTGGGCACGGCGCCCCGAGATGGCTCGGGAGATCTCGGAGTCCAAGCGCAACAGCGACTACCTGCCCGGCATCAACCTGCCCCGGTCGCTGCGGGCCTCCTCCAGCCTCGAATTCGTTCTCGAGGGTGCCGAGCAGGTCTACATCTCGGTGCCGAGCCAGTCGCTTCGCGAGAACCTCGGCACGATCGCTCCGTTGCTGGCACCGGATTCGGTCGTCGTCTCGCTCATGAAGGGCGTCGAAAAGGGGACTCGCCTGCGAATGAGCGAGGTGCTCTACGAAGAGCTCGAGCTTCCGTCGGAGCGGGTGGCCGTGGCATCCGGCCCCAACCTCGCGCTAGAAATTGCGCGCGAACAGCCGACCGCGGCGGTGATCTCGTCGGAGAGCCTCGAGACCGCGACGGCCGTGGCGACGGTCGCGACCAATCCCTATTTCCGCTCCTTCGTGAACACCGATGTCATCGGCACGGAGTTCGGCGGAGTCCTCAAGAACCTCATTGCCGTCGCTATCGGGATCGTGGATGGCGTCGGGTACGGCGAGAACACCAAGGCCTCGATCATCACCCGCGGACTCGCCGAGATGACCGACTTCGCGGTCGCGTACGGCGCTCGCGCGGAGACGCTCGCGGGGCTAGCCGGGCTCGGCGACCTCATCGCGACCTGCGAGTCTCCGCTGTCCCGCAACAACACGGCTGGACGGCTTCTCGGCCAGGGGTACAGCTTCAGCGAGGTCATCAAGCAGATGAACCAGACCGCGGAGGGCCTGTCGTCGGTCGCGCCCATCCTCGAGCTCGCGCTCGCCGTCGGAGTCGAAATGCCGATCGTGAGCCAGGTCGCAGAGGTTCTGGCCGGTACGCTGAATCCTCGGGCCATCGCGCCCCACCTGACCACAGATCCGACGCCACAGGGAGAGTAGCCGTTGCTTACAGCCCTCGCCGACGGCGCCCTGCTTGCTGAGAAGACCGGATCGACGCCCCCCACGGTGATCGCTCTTCACGGATGGATGCGCACCGGCACCGATTTTTCCAGGATCGTGGAGGGGATGGACGCCGTCTCCATCCACCTGCCGGGGTTTGGGATTACGCCCCCGCCGCCGACCGCGTGGGGGAGCCAGGAGTACGCCGATTCGCTCGCCGAGGCCATCGCAGGATTCGGCCCGGTCGTGATCGTCGCGCACTCGTTCGGTGGCCGGGTCGCCGTGCATCTCGCGGCAACCCATCCGGAGCTGGTCCGCGGGCTGGTGCTGACCGGAGTGCCACTCGTTCGGCTGGTGCCCGCGCCCGCGCCCGCGCTCGGGTTCCGCATCCTGCGTCGGCTCGCTCGCCTTGGCCTCGTTTCGAAGAAGACCATGGAGGCCCAGCGTGAGAAGCGCGGCTCGACCGACTACCGCAACGCTCGCGGCATCATGCGCGACGTGCTCGTGAAGGTGACCAACGAGCGGTACGAGGACTCGCTGGTTCGCATCACGGCGCCGACACGGATGGTGTGGGGCGAGGACGATCCGGCGGCTCCGGCGGATGCTGGACTCGCGGCCTCCCGGTTCATCCGGGGTGCGCACTTCAGAACGATTACGGGCGCCGGGCACCTGCTCGAAGGCCACCTCGAGGACGAGGTGCGCAGCGAGCTTCAGATGCTGGTTGCGGAGGTGGGTTCGTGAACCTGACGTACTGGATCTTCGTCGCGGTTGGCATCGTAATCGCACTGCCCACGGCAGCGAAGTGGCTGCGGGTGGCGCAGCGAGAGCACTACATCGCGCCGTGGGTGACCCGCATCGCCTGGCTCTGGCTGGTCAAGGCGCCGTGGAACCTCGGTCTCGCGCTGGCCGCTTTTGTGAATATTCTTGCCGGCTACTCACCGGGCTCACTCGGCATCATTCGCACGCTGATTTCGTTCCTGATCGTCCTCGTGTTGCCCCTCGGGCTCAGCGTAAGGGGCAGGTCGTCGAAGCTCGCCTGGACTGCTCGCCTCAAGCGACTTCTGGTTGCCTGGATCGTCATCGTGCTCATCGTCGGCGCCGGACTGTCGCTGCTGATCGGGACGGCCGGAATCCCGCTGACGCTGCTGATCGCGCCCATCCTCACCGACCTCGCGCTCGTCATCCTCGCGCCGATCGAGAAGCGGCTCTCTCGGAAGTTCGTGGTGAGTGCTCGCAAGCGGCTCGGCCAGGTACGGCCGAAGGTCGTCGCGATCACGGGCTCGTACGGCAAGACCTCGACCAAGGGTTACGTCGCGCACCTGCTGTCCGGCAGCTTCGGCGTCGTCGCCAGCCCCGCGAGCTTCAACAACCTGATGGGCCTCTCGCGCGCCGTCAACGAGCGGGTCGTGCCGGGGACCGAGGTGTTCGTCGCCGAGATGGGTGTCTACGGGACGGGCGAGATCCGCGAGCTGAGCAAGTATTTCCCACCGGATGTTGCCGCCATCACGACCATCGGCGAGGCGCACCTCGCCCGGATGGGATCGCGCGAAACGATATTCAAGGCGAAGTCGGAGATTACCGAAAAGGCCGGCACGGTCGTGCTGCCCATCGATGAGAAAGAGCTGGCCGGCCTCGCCGAGAAGTGCCGCGCGGAGGGCAAGCGGGTCGTGACGGTGTCCGTGCATCCCGAGGTCCCGGCGGACGTCGTGGTGGACGGCGACAAGGGGACGGTGAGCGTCGGAAGCGAGACGGCGGCCGTTCACATCCCGAATGTCGGCCATGCCGTGAACCTCGCCATTGCGGTCGGCATCGCGGTCGCGCTCGGGTTGGACCTGAAGACCATCGCGCCGCGCCTCGGAGCTCTGCCGGATTCTCACCACCGCGCCGAGGTTCAGCAGGCAGAAAACGGGCTCGTCGTGATCGACGACACGTACAACTCGAACCCGGTCGGCGCGGATCGCGCACTGCACGGGGCCGCAGAGATCGCTCGCGAGCGCGGCGGCAACCTCGTGGTCGTCACTCCGGGGATGGTCGAACTCGGACACGTGCAGTACGAGCGCAACCGCGCGTTCGCGGCATCCGTCGCCGCCGCGGGCGGATACCTGTTCGCGATTGCCCGCACCAATCGCAAGGCGCTCGTCGACGGGTTCGAGGGAACCGGCGGCCATCCCGTGCAGACTTTTGACAAGCGAGCGGATGCCGTGGCAGCGGCGCTGGATCAGGCCGGCGAGCGAGGCGTTATTCTCTATGAGAACGACTTACCAGACCATTACCCGTGACATCGCCGCGCACGGGACCCCGGTCGTACCTGATCGCGGCCCCAAGCGTTGTGGATACACATGAGCGACAGTTCCCAGTGGGCAGTGCTGTTCGGAGGCCCGTCCCCCGAACACGAGATCTCGATCCTTACCGGACTGCAGGCCGAGCGCGTGCTGACGACGAGCGGCGAAGCGGTCCTGCCGATCTACTGGGCGCCGTCGGGCGAGTGGTTTCTCGTGCCGTCCGGCAGCGAGGCGAAGGACTTCATCGATGGTGTGCCATCCGGGTCCAAGCCGATTGAAGTGCGGCTCTCCGGCAACTCCGGGCTCTTCATCAAGAGGCGTCTCGGTGCGGACGAACTCGAGATCTCCGCGGTGTTGATGACCCTGCACGGCGGCGTCGGCGAGGGCGGGGGAGCGGCCGCACTGTTCGCGCTACTCGGCATCCCGGCCACCGGATCTTCGCTGTTCGCTGGTGCGGTCGGCATGGACAAGCTCGCGTTCGGCGGCCTCATGGAGGTCGCCGGCGTCCCGACGCTGCGCCGCGAACTGCTCTCTTCAATCGTCGACCCGTCATTCGAGGGTCCCTACATCGTGAAGCCGCGCTTCGGCGGATCGTCGATCGGCATCGAGATCGTCGAGGATGTCGAGGCGGCCCGCGCGATCGCCCAGGCCAGCGCGCACCTGCGTGCCGGTGCCGTTGTCGAGCCCTACCGTCCGGATCTCGTCGATCTCAACATCTCGTTCCGGACCTTCCCATCGCTCGAGACGACGGCGGTCGAGCGTCCGCTTCGCGCCGAGAAAGCTGACGCCAAGTCCGGCCTGTACTCCTACGCGGAGAAGTACCTCTCCGGTGGCGCTGGCAGCGAAACGGGGTTCATGAGCGCGCCGCGGGAGTTCCCGGCGAAGCTGGCGCCCGGTGTCGCGGAGAAGGCACGCGAGGTAGCCCTGCGCACGGCCGAGGTCACCGGCCTCACCGGAATCGTGCGGGTGGATCTGCTCCTCGACGAGAAGACGAACGACCTGTACGTCAACGAGGTCAACTCCATCCCCGGTGCGATGGCGCTCTACCTCTGGGCGCCGACCGTGCCGCCGGCGCAGGTGTTGAAGGATGCCCTGATCGAGGCGCGGGACCACCGCGTCGTCGCCCCGGCGTCAGGGTTCGGTTCCGGAGCGGCGCTTCGAGCGGCCGGCGGGATCGCGGGCAAACTCGTCGGACTCGACGGGCCGCGCGGATAACTAATTCGTCGGCGCTGGCGTCGGCGTCGGCGTTGCGCTCGGGGTGTTCACCGGCTCGCCATTTTGCAGGGTCTCGTCCGCGACGCAGCGGTGTGTTGCCTTGATGGGCGCGACGGCCTCAGCCAAATCGGTGAGGGCGGCATTGCCGTCCGCTTTGACGTTCTTCGAATTGACCGTCACGGCGACTGCGGGGTTACGCCCAAAGGTCGTGAAGATGTAGATCTGGTTCGGCAGCGCGTTGTAGAGCCAGTCGATGCCCTGCACCGTGACGCACGGCAGGGTCGAGGTCGGATCCGGTACCGCAACGCCGCAACGAAGGTAGATCTCCGCGTTCGGCCCCCACGCGCCCGTGCCCTGCGCGTTCGTGAGCCGCTTGCTGAGGGTGGAGACGGTGTCGGGCAGAAGCGCGACGACGGTTCCGCAGAGCGCGTTGGTGTCGTCGTGGGCCGGTGTCAGCGCGACGGTGGCGGCGCATCCGCTCAAGAGACCGAGCAGTACGACCCCGGCCGCGGCCAGCCCCAGCTTCGCTCTCATCCGGATCAGGCTAACTCATCGGGCGGCGGCCAAGCTGCGCGCATGGGACGATAAAGAGATGACCACAGCCGACACCCTTGGCGGAATCGGCGAGGGCGCGACGCTCGCGCGGATCTTCCCGCGACTGCCGTCGGCATCTGCCGCACTGGTCGGACCCGGAGACGACTCGGCACTGCTCGAGGCGCCGGATGGCCGCTTCGTCGTCACGACCGACATGCTGGTTCACGGGCCGGACTTCCGTCTCGCCTGGTCGTCCGCGCACGATCTCGGCTGGAAGGCCGCGGCATCCAATCTCGCGGATGTCGCCGCGATGGGCGCCGTCCCAACCGGTCTCGTGGTCGCGGTCGCCGCACCAGCCGAGACCCCCGTCACCTTTCTCGAGGAGTTTGCCGACGGACTGCGCGACGGATGCGCCGCTATGGCCCCGGGCTGCGGCGTCGTCGGCGGCGACCTGTCGGTCTCCGCGACACTCACCTTCGCCGTGACAGCGTTCGGCGACCTCGAGGGGCGTGCGCCGATCCTGCGATCCGGTGCGAGGGCGGGCGAAGTCGTCGCCGTTTCCGGCGTGCTCGGAGCCGCTGCGACCGGTCTGCGACTGCTGTTCGCCGAGGCAGTCGTCGGCGGTGAGCCCGACGCCGCCGCCGCCGCCTCGCTGAGGCTCGCGCGCCCCGAGGTGCTCGCCCAGCTCGCGCCGACCCCGCCGATCGCCGACGGACGTCTCGCGGCGCTCGCCGGAGCAACCGCCATGCTCGACCTCTCCGATGGGCTGGCGCTCGATGCGCGCAGGCTCGCGATGGCGAGCGGAGTGGCCCTCGACCTCGCGCTGAGTGCGGTCGGCTCCCGCGAAGCGCTCACCGGCGGCGAGGATCACTCGTTGCTTGCGACCTTCCCCGCTGAGACAATTTTGCCTGGCGGATTCCGCGTGATCGGCCGAGTTGTTTCGGGCGCTGGCGTGCTTGTGGATGGCACCGCGTTCGACGAGCGCGGCGGCTGGGATCCCTACGAAGACTGGAATGGAGAACGCGGATGAGCCCGAATCACCTCGCAAGCCCCGACATTTTCGCCGTGATCGGCGACGCGCGCCGACGACGCATTCTCGAACTCCTCGCGGTGGAGCAGCGCTCGGTTGGTTCGCTCGCAGCCGAACTCGGCATCGCGCAGCCGTCCGTCACGCAACACCTGAGCGCGCTTCGAGACGTCGGCCTCGTCACCTCCGAAAAGCGCGGCACCAGTTCGATCTACTCGCTGACCCGTGGCCCACTGGCCGCGGTTACCGAGTGGATCGGGGCGCTGTAGCCCGCTGTCGAGTAGCTCGTTCGTGGGTCGTATCGGTCATGGTTGCTGAAAACGAAGGAACTCTTGCCGTTACGGCGATCTAACGGTCCGTTCGTGCGGCATTTTCGCCGAAACTCCTTCGTTTTCGGCAGGGGTCGGCAGGGGTCGGCGGAGGTCGGAGGAGATTGGCGGAGGCCAGGGGAGATTGGCGGAGGTCGGAGGTCGGCGGAGGTCGACGGAACACGGCACCAACCGCGGTGATTCGACGGTCAGCCCCGCCATCTTTCGCCCTGGGTGGGAGTTTTCGAGTTCTACCCACGAGGACTTCCTACCGAGTGGGCCATCCGACCCATTGGTCCTACGCTGCGTTCGCCCTCGTTCGTGGCGATCACGATTTGTGGGTCGCAACACCCGACTCGGCCTAATCCGCGGGCGACAGCCAGTACAGCGACGTGTCGCCGTAGTCCTTGCGGCGGTCGAGGGCGATTCCCTCGGGCAGCTCGGGCGGCGCATCGCGTGAGCCGCGTTCGACAACGACCACCGCATCCGGATCCAACCGGGGTACGAGCGCCTCGAGGTTGCGGGTGACCTCCGCCCCGCCAAGCTCGTAGGGCGGGTCGAGGAAGACGATGTCCCAGAACTGTCGCGCGCCGGCCACGAACGGTTGCACGGGGGACGCGCTCACCTCGATCGCGACCGTCCGACCCCTTGGCGATGCCTTCAGGATGTGCGCCGCATTCTTCCGGCAGGCCGCGGCCGCCGACGCGGAGTGATCGACCAGCGTCACGGATGCGGCCCCGCGCGACGCCGCCTCGAGCCCGAGCGCGCCGGATCCCGCGTACAGGTCGAGCACGCGCGCGCCGTCGACCGCGTTCCGGGATTCGAGCGCCGAGAAGATTGCCTCGCGCACGCGGTCGCTGGTCGGGCGCGTTCCGGATGCCGGAACCGCCAGCGTGAGGGACCCGGCGAACCCGGCAATGATGCGTGTCATGACGATCCAACGCTAGCGCGGCGATGAGCACCGGCCGTTCAGAGCAAATTCATTGCGGGATCCTCGGAGCCGGGCCACACTGAAAAGTCAGCACCCCGCAGCATTGTCCCCGCACCACGTTCCACAGCGAAACATCCCCGTCTCCCGCTGAACGAAGGAATGACAATGGCACCTTTGACGCAGACCGAAAACGACGATATCGCCCGCGCGAACGATTCCGGGCGGTCACCCGTGGTCTTCGTTCACGGACTCTGGCTTCTCTCCAGCAGTTGGGATCGTTGGCGCGAACTCTTCGAGGCGAACGGATACGCGACCATCGCCCCCGGCTGGCCGGACGATCCGGAGAGCGTCGAGGAGGCCAAGCGCGACCCGGAGGTGTTTGCGCACAAGATGATCTCGCAGGTCACCGATCACTACCTCGAAGCCATCAACCTGCTCACCGCGCAACCGGCGGTCGTCGGACACTCGTTCGGTGGCCTCATCGCGCAGAAGATCGCGGGCGAGGGAGCGGCAGCGGTCACGGTCGGCATCGACCCTGCGCCCTTCCGCGGCGTGTTGCCCCTTCCGCTGTCATCGCTGAAGTCGGCGTCTCCGGTGCTCGGCAACCCGGCCAACGCGGGCAGGGCGGTCGCGCTGACGTTCGAGCAGTTCAGCTACGGCTGGTCGAACGAGCTCACCGAAGAAGAGGGAAGGGCGCTGTACGACGAGTTCCACGTTCCGGCATCCGGTGTGCCGCTCTTCCAGGCCGCGGCCGCCAACCTCAATCCGTTCTCCGAGGCGAAGGTCGACACCAAGAATCCGAACCGCGGTCCGCTGCTCATCATCGCCGGTGAGAAGGATCACACGGTGCCGCTCGCGATCACCGAGGCGATGTACAAAGTGCAGAGCAGGAACCCCGGGATCACGGAGATCACGAAGGTCCCCGATCGCGGCCACTCGCTCGTCATCGACCACGGCTGGCGGGAGGTCGCCGAGATCGCGGTCGAGTTCATCCGCAGGAGCGACGAGTCGTAGGGCCGTTGCGAGGGTGGCTACGCGACGGGCAATCTCGTCCGTCGCGGCTACCCTCGTAGAGTGACCTCGCCCCTCGACGACAAGCTGAGCAACGCGCTCGGCGGGCGCACGGCATCCGCGCTCCAGAAGGGGCTCGGACTCGTCACGGTCGGCGACCTGCTCAGCCACTACCCCCGGCGCTACGCAAAGCGCGGCGAACTGACGGCGCTCGACGAACTAGAGCTCGACAGCAATGTCACGCTCATCGCCGAGGTGCTGCAGGTGACCGAGCGGTCCATGAAGGCCAAGCGAGGGTCGATCTTCGAGGCTCGGATCACGGACGGCCGCGGCATCCTCACCCTCACCTTCTTCAACCAGCCGTGGCGTTCGAACGACCTGAAGCCGGGTGTGCGCGGCGTCTTCGCGGGCAAGGTCGGCGACTACAAGGGGCTGCGGCAGCTCGCGCATCCCGATTACCAGCTGTTCGACGAGGCGGTCGACCTCGCGGATCCGGCGACGAAAAAGTGGGTCGAGTCGCCCATCCCGATCTACCCGGCGACGTCGACGGTGGCCAGCTGGCAGATTGCGAAGTCGATCGAGGTGGTGCTCGACACCCTGCCCCCGCTCGAGGATCCGGTGCCGCCGTCCGTGCGGTCCGAGCGCAAGCTGCTGACCTACGCGCGTGCGGTCGAACTCATCCATCGTCCCGCGAAGGATGCCGACTGGGGTGCCGCTCGCAAGGCCCTTCGGTTCCAGGAGGCGTTCGTCCTGCAATCGGCGCTCCTGCAGCAGCGCGCACTGCTGCGGGCGACCGCGGCGACCCCCCGCGTGCCCGGCAAGCTCGCGGCCGAGTTCGAGGCCGAAATGCCGTTCACGCTGACGGGCGACCAGCGACTCGTCGGTGACGAGATCTTTATGGACATGGCAAGGTCCGCGCCGATGAACCGGCTGATCCAGGGCGAGGTCGGCTCCGGCAAGACGCTCGTCGCTCTCCGTGCGATGCTCGCCGTCGCGGATTCCGGTGGCCAGTCCGCACTTCTCGCACCTACGGAGGTGCTCGCGTCCCAGCATCTGCGCTCGATCGTCAGGACGCTCGGGCCGAACCTCTCCGCGCGGGTGCGGCCGACGCTGCTGACCGGGCAGTTGTCGACGGCCGAGCGCAAGAAGGCGCTGCTCGCGGCGGTCTCCGGAAGCTCCGGCATCGTTATTGGCACGCACGCGCTCCTGAGCGACAACCTGGAGTTCTTCGACCTCGGCCTCGTCGTCGTGGACGAACAGCACCGCTTCGGCGTAGAGCAGCGCGAGACGCTCCGGCAGAAGGGCAAGCAGCCGCCGCACGTCGTCGTCCTGACGGCGACGCCCATCCCGCGCACCGTAGCGATGACCGTGTTCGGGGATCTCGACATCTCGACGATCGCCGAGTTGCCGAGCGGTCGCATCCCGATCCAGAGTTTCGTCGTGCCGCTCGCGGAGCATCCCGGCTGGGTCAGTCGCGTCTGGGAGCGGACGGCAGAAGAGCTCGCCGCCGGGCACCAGGTGTTCGTGGTGTGCCCGGCGATCGACCCGACCGTCACCGAGCCCGACTCGGAAGATCCCTCGACGAGTCCAGAGGCTGGGGGTGGCGCGGGGAGCGCGGCCAACGTCACCGAAATCACCGCATCCCTGAAGGCCAACCCCGTCCTTGCCGGTCGCCGGATCGCCAGCCTGCACGGTCGCATGTCGGGCGAGGCGAAGGATGCCGTCATGGTCGCGTTTGCCGCGGGCGAGATCGACGTGCTCGTCGCGACGACGGTGATCGAGGTCGGCGTCGACGTTCCGAACGCGTCGGCCATGGTCATCCTCGACGCCGATCGCTTCGGGGTCTCGCAGCTTCATCAGCTTCGCGGTCGCGTCGGTCGGGGCAGCGTCGCGGGCATCTGCCTGCTGGTGACCCGTGCCGAGATCGACACGATCTCACGCGAGCGGGTGGATGCCGTCGCCAGCACCCTGGACGGCTTCGAACTCGCGCAGAAAGACCTCGAACTTCGGCAGGAGGGGGACGTGCTCGGAAGCGTCCAGTCCGGCGGTCGCTCGAGCCTCCGGCTGCTTCGAGTCGCGAAGGACGGCGACCTCATCCTGGATGCCCGTGAGCTCGCCGCCGGAGTCCTGGAGGTCGACCCGACGCTGAAGGATCATCCCGCGCTCGCCGAGGCGTTGGCGCGCCGTCTCGACGAGTCCGAGGCCGCGTTCCTGTCGAAGAATTAGAGCGGGCAGCCACAATGACTAAACGGCAAACAACCACAGGTATGGTGAAACCATGAGCAGGATCGCCGTCGTCCCCGGGTCGTTCGACCCCGTCACTCTCGGACACATCGACGTAATCGGCCGGGCTGCCAACATCTTCGACGAGGTCCACGTCCTGGTGGTGCACAACCCCGCCAAGGCCGCGCTTCTGCCCATCGCGCAACGCGTATCGCTCATCGAGCAGTCGATCGCCGAGGCTGACCTGCCTGGCAACATCAAAGTAACGAGCTGGAGCGTCGGACTCCTCGTCGACTACTGCACCGAGGTCGGTGCGAGTGTCATCGTCAAGGGCATCCGCTCGCAGATCGATGTCGCCTACGAGACGCCGATGGCGATCGTGAACCGCAATCTTGCCGGAGTCGAGACCGTCTTCCTGTTGACTTCCCCTGAAAACGCGCACGTTTCGAGTTCCCTCGTGCGCCAGGTCGCGGGACTCGGCGGCGATGTCGCCCCCTACGTGCCGAGGGCCGTCGCGGACTTCCTGCAACGCGGCTGACCTTGCGTCCTCGCGTTCGGGCGAGGAGAGTTGGCAAAAGTCGAAGGAGCACAATCGTGGCGAAGTCCAAGAAAGCGATCCGCAAGCAGGCGAAGGCCGACCTGAAGCTCCAGGGCGAGGAGGCCAGGCGCGAACTCACGAGGGAAAAGGATCGCGCGAGGAAGGCTGCCAAGAGAACCAACGAGCGGACCGAGAAAGTTCTCGCAAAGACAAAAAGAGATTTGGCCAAGGCAAGAAAGGCTCTGGCTGACCAGATGGATGGCGGCAAGCCGAACAAGGCCGGGCCGCACACCGCCAAGTCGAGAGTCTCGAAGTCCGGCAGAGCGAAATCACGCAGCACGAAGCCGAGCGGTGCAAAGCCGAGCGCAACGAAATCAGACTCGGCAAAGACGGTCGCTCGCAGGGTGCCGACCAGCAGGTCCACGGCTCCCGTGGGGGCGACATCCGCCACCGGTGCGTCGGTGGTAGCGCTGCGCGCGCAGGCGAAGCAGCGCGGTCTCGTCGGCTACTCCCGGCTTTCGAAAGAACAGCTTTTGGCGAGATTGAAGTAGGTCGGATGGCAGGGGACAGGGCCGCGCGGAAGGCTCAAAAGAAGACCGTGAAGTCGCAGAAGAAAGCGGCAAAGAAGCAGTACGAGCGCAATCACGCGCAACTCAAGCGCACGCAGGCGTTCAGCACAGCGGCTATTGCGGCTCAGATCAGACGCGCGAAGTCTGCCTCGAAGTAGCGAATCGGCGGATCGGCTGGCTTCGAGGCAGATCGCTGCTAGTCGAAGATCGGGTCGACCGTGCGCGAGCGCTTGATCTCGAAGAAGCCGGGGTAGCTGGCGACGGCAACCGTGCCATCCCAGAGCCTGACGGCGTCCTCGCCCTTGGGCGCTGGCGAGATGACCGGCCCGAAAAATGCCGTGCCGGCGACCGCGATTACCGGGGTACCGACATCCTCCCCGACCCGGCTGATGCCTTCGGAGTGGCTCGCGCGCATCTGCGTGTCGTACTCGTCGGTGAGGCTGTGCTCGATCAATTCGGCTGGCAGGCCGACCTCTTCGAGAGCGGCCGGGATCACCTCGTCCGGATTCTTGGATTTGCCGAGATGGATGCGTGTCCCGAGTGCGTCATACAGCGGCTTGACGTACTCCTGGCCGTGCAATTCCTTCACCGCCGTGACGAGGCGCGTGTAGCGCAGCGCACGCGGGAAGAACGCCTTGTAGGCGTCGGACACATCGTTGTTCTCGTTGAGGACAGCGAGGCTCATCACGTTCCAGGTCACGTCGAGGTCGCGGTGCTGCGAGACCTCGTCGACCCAGCGCGAGGTCATCCAGGCCCAGGGGCAGGAGGGGTCGAACCAGAATTCGACGGGGGTGGTTTTCGTATCGGTCACGCACCGAGCCTACGGGGGCTCACGCCGTAAAGTTGTGAGTATGCTCCCGTTGAAACTTGGCTACAAGGCGTCCGCAGAACAGTTCGATCCACGGGAGCTGGTGGAGATCGCGGTCGCCGCAGAGGAACACGGATTCGAGAGCGTCGCCGTCAGCGACCACTTCCAGCCGTGGCGTCACACCGGTGGCCATGCGCCATTCTCGCTGGCCTGGATGGCCGCGGTGGGGGAGCGGACGTCGAAGGTCCAGATCGGCACATCTGTGCTCACGCCGACCTTCCGCTACAACCCCGCGGTGATCGCACAGGCGTTTGCGACCATGGGCGTGATGTACCCGGGCCGGATCTTCCTCGGCGTCGGAACGGGTGAGGCGCTCAACGAGATCGCGACCGGTTTCCGAGGCGCGGGCGAGCAGGACTGGCCCGAGTTCAAGGAGCGTTACGCGCGTCTGCGCGAGGCCGTGTCCCTGATGCGTGCGCTCTGGTCCGAGGACAGGGTCAACTTCGAGGGCGAGTACTACTCGACGCACGACGCGAGCATCTACGACCGGCCCGAGGGCGGCATCCCCGTCTACATTGCCGCGGGCGGACCGCTCGTCGCTGGCTACGCCGGGCGAGCCGGCGACGGATTCATCTGCACATCCGGCAAGGGCATGGATCTCTACACCGAGAAGCTCATCCCCGCCGTGAGCGCCGGGGCCGAGAAAGCCGGACGCGACGTCGCCGCGATCGACCACATGATCGAGATCAAACTCTCCTATGACACGGATCCGAAGCTCGCGCTCGAGAACACGCGCTTCTGGGCTCCGCTCTCGCTGTCGAAGGAGGAGAAGCACGACATCACCGACCCAGCCGAGATGGAGAAGGCGGCGGATGCCCTGCCGATCGAGCAGGTCGCCAGCCGGTGGATCGTCGGCTCGGATCCGGACGAGACGGTCGAGAAGATCAAGGTCTACCTCGATGCCGGCTTCAACCACCTCGTCTTTCACGGCCCCGGAGCGGACCAGCGGCGTTTCCTCACCCAGTTCGAGAGGGATCTCGCGCCGCGCCTTCGCGCCCTGCGCTAGTTGTTGGGCTAAGCGGTCGGCGATCCTGTACACCGGGAGCTGAGTGAGACTGCGGAGCTCAGCTGTCTGCGGGAGAATAGGCCCATGCCTTCCGCACCTCCCTCCATTGGCTACGCCGCGATGCTGGAGCGGTTCCATCCCACCGAGATCCTCGAGCTCGCAAGCTATGCGGAGCAGCACGGTTTCACCGGTGTCATGGCCGCCGACCGGTTCCAGCCGTGGGTGCCGAAGCAGGGCCAGGCATCCTTCGTCTGGAACGTGCTCGGGGCGCTCGGGCAGACGACGTCCGGCGACCTCGGTACGGGGATGACCGTGCCGACGTTTCGGCAGCATCCGGCGATGGTGGCCCAGGCATCCGCCACCCTCGCGGCGATGTATCCGGGCAGGCACTGGCTCGGCATCGGGTCGGGTGAGGCGATCGACGAGCACGTGGTGGGTGCCTACTGGCCGGAGACCGCGGAGCGGATCAACCGGATGTTCGAGGCCATCGACGTGATCCGGAAGCTGTTCGCCGCATCCGCCGCCGGTCGTGACACGAAGCACACCGGCCCGTACTTCAAGCTCGAATCCTCGAGACTCTGGACGATGCCAGAGACGGCGCCGGACATCCTCGTCGCGACCGCTGGCCCGGTGGCTGCGAAGCGCGCGGGTCGCACCGTCGAGGGGCTCATCATCGACGGGGCGCCGCTCGAGAAGATCGAGGGACTGTTCGCGCGGTTCGACGAGGGCGCGCGCGAGGTCGGCAAGGATCCCTCGCGAAGTACGAAGGTCCTGCGCCTACATCTGAGTTGGGCGACGACGGGCGAAGAGGCGATGACCAACGCGCTCACCGAGTGGCCGAACGGCGGATTGCGATTCCCGCGATCCGACATCCGATCGCCGTACGAGTTCGAGCAGCTCGCGCGGCTCGTGCGTCCGGAGGATTTCGAGGGACGGTTGCTGGTGTCCGAGGATCCGGACGTGCATCGCGCCAACATCCAGCGCTATCTCGATCTCGGGTTCGACCGGATCTACCTGCACAACGTCGGGCGCAACCAGCGCGAGTGGATGGACGTGTTCGGTCGCGACGTCCTGCCGAAGCTGGTGCGCTGATGTTCAGTGTCTTTGCACTCGAAGGGATTCCGGAGATCGTCCCCGGGGAAGATCTCGGGCTGATCATCGGGGACGCGATCGCCACTGCTCCAGCCATTGATTCGACCCTTCATCACGGGGACATCGTCGTGGTCAGCAGCAAGATCGTGTCGAAGGCCGAGGGGCGCATCGTCGAGGCAGCCGACCGTGAGCAGGCGATCACCGACGAAACAGTTCGGGTCGTCGCGACCCGGGCCTACCCGGGCGGTGTCACGCGGATCGTCGAAAACCGGCTCGGTATCGTCGGAGCGGCGGCGGGTGTGGACGGGTCGAACACGCCCGAGGGGACAGTCCTGCTGTTGCCGATCGATCCGGATGCATCGGCAGCCTTCATTCGGGCGACGCTCGAATCGCGGTTCGAGGTTGCGCTCGGCGTCGTTATCACCGACACGCTCGGTCGGACCTGGCGCGAGGGGCAGACGGATGTCGCAATCGGTGGCAGCGGAGTGACGCTGCTCGAAGACCTGCGCGGCTCGCTGGACAGCCAGGGCCGCCGACTGGACGTGACGCTCCCGGCAGTCGGGGATGAGATCGCCGCGGCCGCCGACCTGGTGAAGCGGAAGAGTGCCGGGCTGCCGGTCGCGATCGTCCGCGGGCTCGGCCACCTGCTTTCGGCCGATGCCGCCGGAGGGCGGGTTCTCATCCGGCCGTCCGCGAACGACATGTTCCGGCTTGGCACGCAGGAGGCCTACGACGAGGGATTTGCGGCGGGACGCGGTGCTTGATTGGACGATCGTGATTCCCGTGAAGGGGACACGCACTGCGAAGTCGCGGCTTGGCGCTTCGACCGAACTCGCCATGGCGATCGCGCTCGACTCCGTCGCCGCTGCGGTGGCGACGGCTCGGGTGATCGTGGTGACGGCCACGAGCGCATCGTCGTCGTTCGAGGATCTGGGCGCTCGTGTTGTGAAGGATCCGAGTGGCGGTCTCAACGCAGCGATCCGCGCCGGTATTGCCGCCGCTGGTGGCGCCGCTGGTGGCGGCCCGGTCGCGGTTCTTCTCGGCGATGTGCCGGCGCTTCAGACCGCGGAGCTGGCGGCGGCGCTGGCGCTTGCTGAGCAGCATCCACTCGCCTTCGTCCCGGATGCCGACGGCGACGGAACCGTTCTCATCACGGCGCTCACGGCCGCCGGCCATGCGCCGGCGTTCGGTGCGGGCTCGCGCGCTGCCCATGCCGCGGCCGGCTATCTCGAACTCGACCTCCCCGCAGACTTCGGCCTCCGCCGCGACGTGGACACCCCGGAACATCTCGCGGCGCTCGCCTCCCGCCTCGGTCCCCGTACCGCGGCCAGGTACTCGCTCGAGTCGTACTCGCTCGGGTCGAACTCGCTCGGGTCGAACTCGTTCGAGTCGGGGCTTATGGCCCTTCCCGAGGTCGCGGAAGGGCCATAAGCCCCGACCCGACGGCGTCGTGGGCCGCACTGCAAATGGGGATTTCTCGCAGTAGCTCGCTCCCGGTAACCTGTGGAAATGACGATGATCGATGGCAAGGCCACCCTCGTCATTTCCAGCCACACGCACATGGCGTCCGATGTCACTCGAGCGCTCGGCATCCTCCCCGACTGGAGTGCCGAACGCGGAGACGAGCGCGTTCGGGACGACGGCACGAGCGTGTCCCTCCGCCGGCGTTACTTCGAGTCGGCCATGTGGGCGCTCGAGGTGGATGCCAGTCCCGCGACGATGATGGCTGTCGACGATGATGCCGCGAAGGGATTCGGGACCCTGTACGTCCTGGTTGATCGACTCCTCGGCCGCGGGCCGTCGCTTGCGATGCTGCGCGACAACGATTACACGATGTACATCCGCTGGTACGGAACCTCTGGGAGCTCCCAGGGCGGCTTTCTGCTGCCCAAGGACCTGCTCCGCGACATCGCCGAGCTCGGCTGCGATTTCTTCGGCAACGTGTACCCGTTCGAGGGCGAGCACGGCCACGCTTCGCGCGGTATGCGCGCCATCAACGCCTAATTCCTCATCCGCGAGTCGGGGCATTTGGCCCTACTCGCGGGACGGGAAGGGCCAAATGCCCCGACTCGGCGAAGAGAAAAGGGGGACTCGGCGAAGAGAAAAGGGCGACTCGGCGAAAAGGCTGGACGGGCAGGGAGGTCAGTGGCCCTGGGCCACCGTGATCGGCAGGAGCTTCAGCGACTTGCCCGTGGACGCGTAGCCGGTCGACGCGTGCGCGCGGGCGATCGACGCGCGCTCCGCGGTCGGCGTTCCGTAGGTCGTGGTCCGCTGGTAGGCCTCGCGACCGATCTGCGACGCGAGGAGTTCGAGCTCGTCGACGGTCTTCTCCGAACCGTTGTCGGCGCCGGCCATGCGGCTGATCGTCTCCTCCATCAGGGTGCCACCAACGTCATCCGCGCCGCCCTGCAGCATGAGCTGGGTTCCTTCGGTGCCGAGCTTGACCCAGGACGTCTGGATGTGGTCGATCCGTCCGTGCAGCATGAGCCTCGCGACCGCGTGGATCGCCCGGTTCTCCTGCGGCGTCGGCCCTGGACGGGCGACACCAGCCAGGTACACCGGCGAGTTGGTATGGATGAACGGCAGCAGCACGAACTCGGTGAAGCCACCCGTCTCATCCTGAAGCCGCGCGAGCGTGCGCAGGTGCCCGACCCAGTGCGTCGGGTTGTCGACGTGGCCGTACATCATGGTCGACGACGAACGGATGCCGAGCTTGTGCGCGGTCGTCACGATCTCGATCCACGCGGCGGCCGGAAGCTTGCCCTTGGTGAGGACCCAGCGCACCTCGTCGTCGAGAATCTCGGCCGCGGTGCCCGGAATGGTGTCGAGCCCGGCCGCCTGCGCCTCCTGCAGGAAGTCGTGATAGCTGAGGCCGGTTCGCGCCGCGCCGTTCACGATCTCCATGGGGCTGAACGCGTGCAGGTGAATGTCGGGCTGGCGCGCCTTGACCTCGCGGGCGAGATCGAAATAGGCCGTTCCCGGCAGATCCGGATGGATGCCGCCCTGCATGCAGATCTCGGTCGCCCCGATGTTCCAGGCCTCGTCGACGCGGTCGCCGACCTGCTTCATGGAGAGGGTGAAGGCATCCGCATCCGTGCGTCGCTGGGCGAACGCGCAGAAGCGGCAGCCGGTGTAGCAGACGTTCGTGAAGTTGATGTTGCGGTTGACGACGTAGCCGATCCGGTCGCCGACGGTGTCGTGACGGACACGGTCGGCGAGTCCGGCGAGCGCATCGAGGTCGCGGCCCTCGGCGTTCAGGAGCGAGAGGTATTCGGCGTCCGTGAGTCCTGCGGGGTCGGTCTCGGCGCGGAGCAGGGCGGCGCGAACGGCGGGGTCTCCGACGTGACCGGCCGCGCGGCGTGTGTCGCCGACGGTCTCCCGCAGCTCTGACCAGTCGCCGTAGACATCCTCGAAGTCGCTGCGGCGGTCGGTCGTGCGCCCCTCCGTGTCGATCTCGGTGTGCAGGTTGACGCGGCCGGAGCCGAGCCACTCCGGGTCGGGTTCCTGCCAGGGCAGGCCGACCGGGACACGTCCCTCGACGGCCAGCCCTTCCGGCGTGGCGAGCGCCCGAACGTGCGGCAGCAGGCGCGGATCGAGCCACGGCTCCTCGTCGCGAACGTAGTGAGGGTGCACGGTCAGCCGCTCGTGCAGCGTGTAACCGGCGGCCGCGGTCAGGCGCGCCAGCTCTTCGATTTCGGGCCACGGGCGCTCGGGGTTCACGTGGTCGGGAGTCAGCGGGGAGACTCCGCCCCAGTCGTCGATTCCGGCACGGATGAGCATGGCCAGCTCCTCCGGATCGGTCAGGTTCGGCGGCGTCTGGATGCGCGCACCGGGGCCGAGCACGAGCTTCGAGACGGCGACGGCCGCCGCGTATTCCTCGAGCGGCAGGTCATCCCGACGCATCATCGCTGTGGACATCTTCGACCGGAAGTTCTGGATGATGACCTCCTGGATGTGCCCGTGCCGGCGCGCGGCCGCACGGATCGCGAACATCCCCTCGACCCGTTCGGCGTACGTCTCGCCGATGCCGAGCAGCAGGCCGGTCGTGAACGGAACGTTCGAGCGCCCGGCATCCTCGATCACCCGAAGGCGCACGGCCGGATCCTTGTCGGGCGACCCGAAGTGCGCCTGCCCCTTCTCGGTGAACAGGCGAGTGGACGTCGTCTCGAGCATCATGCCCATCGACGGCGAGACTGGCTTCAGCCGTTGGATCTCTTCCCAGGTCATCACGCCGGGGTTCATGTGCACGAGCAGTCCGGTCTCCTCGAGGATCCGGATCGCCATGGCGCGCAGGTAGGTGATGGTCGAGTCGTAGCCGTTCGCATCCAGCCACTCGCGGGCCTCCGGCCAACGCTCCTCCGGGCGGTCGCCGAGCGTGAACAGGACCTCCTTGCAGCCCATCGCCGCGCCCTCCTTCGCGACGGCCAGGATCTCGTCGGGCGACATGAACATGTCTTTGCCCGCTCGCTTCAGCTGCGCCGGCGTCTTGACAAAGGCGCAGTAGTGGCAGCGGTCCTGGCAGAGGTGGGTGACGGGGATGAAGACCTTGCGCGAGTAGGTGATGACGCCGGGGCGTCCGGCCTTCTCGAGCCCCGAGTCGCGGGAGCGTCCCGCCGCGAGCAGCAGCCGGTCGAGGTCTGCACCCCGCGCGTGCAACAGTGTCTCCGCCTCGGTCGCGTCGATCGTCACCCCCGTCTCCGCGCGCTTGAGCGCTCGGGAGATGGCGGATGCCGTCGGGACGAAGTCGGCAGGGGTTTCGGTAGTCATGGCGCAGCTTTCACTAGGGACGAACAAGCCCAAAGCCAGGCGCACAACTTATCGGTTCGAGTCTAAACCCGCTGCCAGCGCAGCAGCCGCGAGGGCGGCGGAGGTCGGGACATCCCGCATCCACAGGGGGACGACGGATGCGCGGATCCCCGCGGCCTCGATGGCGGGTGCCGCGGCGGCATCCGCCTCGTCCACGAGCCAGGCGTCGAGGATGCCACCGGATGCGCGCGACCCGTAGTGGAGTGCGACCGCATCGGCGGTTGTCGCGACACCGATCGCGGTGAGGCAGGCATCCGCCATCCCGCGCACGACGGAACCGCCGATGATGGGGGAGACTCCGACGACGGGCGCTGCGGTCGATTGCACCGCGTCGCGAATGCCGGGGATGTCGAGGATCGTTCCGATCGAGACGACCGGATTCGACGGTGCGACGAGCACGACATCCGCGTCTCGAATCGCCTCGAGTACGCCGGGCGCGGGGGTCGCGGTGGAGACGTTCTCCTGCACGAACGATCGCGCGAGCAGGGATGCGCGGTGCTTCGTCCACCACTCCTGGAAGTGCATGGTGCCCTCATCCGTCACGACGTGCGTCTCCACCTCGTCGTCGGTGACCGGGATGAGGTGGGCGCCGAGATCCCAGCGCGAGGTGATGCGGTCGGTCGCCTCGGACAACGGGACGCCGTCGCGCAGGAAGGACGTGCGCGCGATGTGCGTGCCGAGATCCAGGTCGCCGAGCGTGAACCACGGCCAGCCGACGCCGTACGCGCGCAACTCCTCGCTGACGCGCTCGGACTCTCCGATGCGGCCCCAGCCGCGCACCTCGTCGTTCTCGCCAGCGAGCGTGTACATGATCGAGTCGAGGTCGGGGGTGATTCGCAGGCCGGCAAGCCACATGTCGTCGCCCGTGTTGACGATGGCAGTGATGGTTGAGTCGCCGGCCGCAGCCCGGACACCTCGAAGAAAACGGGCGCCGCCGACGCCTCCGGAAAGAACGGTAATTCGCATCCGTTCACGCTAGCCGGAGCCACGCATCCAGAACATTCGCAGCAGGATTGTGCTACCGATCTGTCAGACTCATGAGGTGAAGTCATTCCCTGCGAAATTCGAGCCGGGGCACGCCGAAGTGACCCTGCCGGTTGCAGCAGCCATGCCCATTGAGAACTTTCTGAATCTCTCCGGCAAGATCATCAGAACGATCGAGACGGTCATCGACGGCAAGAACGAGGCCGTTCGAATCGCGCTCATGGTTTTGCTCGCCGAGGGGCACCTCCTGATCGAGGATGTCCCCGGCGTCGGCAAGACCATGCTGGCCCGCGCACTGGCCCGCAGCGTCGATCTTTCTGTGTCCAGGATCCAGTTCACTCCGGACCTCCTGCCGGCCGACATCACCGGCGTCTCGGTGTTCAACCAGTCGGACCGCGAGTTCGAATTCAAGCCGGGTCCGGTGTTCGCGAACATCGTGATCGGCGACGAGATCAACCGCGCAAGTCCGAAGACGCAGTCGGCCCTCCTCGAGTCCATGGAGGAGCGCCAGGTCACGGTCGATGGCAAGACCTACCTCCTCGCGCACCCGTTCACGGTTGTCGCCACCCAGAATCCGATCGAGATGGAGGGCACCTACGCTCTCCCCGAGGCCCAGCGCGATCGCTTCATGGCGCGCATTTCGATGGGGTACCCCGATGCCGACTCCGAGATCGCGATGCTGCGTACGCGGGCGACCTCCAGCCCCCTGGATGCGCTGACGCCCGTCGTCGGTTCGACCGAACTCGCCAGCATGATCGCGACGGCGCGCGGAGTGTTCGCAAGCCCCGCGGTCGAGCAGTATGCCGTGGCGATTGCCCAGGCCACGAGGCGAGATTCGGATCTTCGTCTCGGCGCGAGCCCGCGCGCGACGCTCCAGCTGGTGCGTGCGGCTAAGGCCCGGGCGGCGCTCGACGGCCGCGAATTCGTTCTTCCGGACGACATCAACGCGCTCGCCGTCCCCGTCTTCGGCCACCGCCTCATCCCGGCCGGACGCGTCGGCGTCACGGTTGGCGGCTACTCGGGCGACACCATCGCGGACATCATCACACGGATCATCGCGGAGACGCATGTTCCGCTCGGTGTGCGCTCGGGCGGTTGAGACTCTGCTGGTGAGCACGGTGGCAACGAAGCGCGTGCGGGAACCCGGGCACTCCCGCAGAAGTTCGGTGCGTCCGACTATTCGCGGTCTGGTGTTCCTGGTCGGGGGCGTTTGCAGCGGTGTCATCGCGTATGTCGCAGGACGAAATGAGTTCTTGTTCGCGGCCGGGTTCCTGGTTCTTCTGCCGCTCGCCGGGTTTCTGATCGTGAGTGTGCGGCCCCTGCGACTCAGCGTCACGCGAACATTCTCACCGGGCGTGGTCACCGCCGGTACGCCAACATCAGTCGAGCTTGTGGTTCGCAACATGTCGACCTTCGCCAGCGCTGCGGCCGTGTGGTCGGATCGGATCCCGTGGTTTCCGCACAACGCGGGCCCCGGTTCGCTGCCAGTCCTTGCACCGGGTAGCGTCGCGACGGGAGCCCATGGTGGCCGTCTCGGCTATTCGCTGCGGCCGACCCTTCGTGGCGTGTACGACATCGGACCACTCGATGTGGACTACACGGATCCGTTCGGCCTTGCGGAGGCACGCGTCGAGGTCGGCAGTAGCCAGTCGCTCTACGTCATCCCGCTGGTCGTCCCGCTCGGGGAGACGACATCCATCTCTGTGTCGGGTGAGGGCAGCGCAAGGCTCATTCAGCACATGGCGGTCGGCAACGACGATGACCTGATGACGCGCGAGTATCGCACGGGCGACGCGCTGCGGCGGGTGCATTGGCGGGCTTCCGCGCGACACGGCGAACTCATGGTGCGGCAGGAGGAACAGCGCAGCTATCCGGAGGCCCGCCTGCTCATCGACACCCGGATGGACGGCTACGGCGGGGTGATCGCCGAGTTCGGCATCCACGACACGGGATTCACCTGGTTCGAGTGGGCGATCACCATGATCGCGTCGGTCGGCGTTCACCTGCATCGCTCCGGATTCCTCGTGCAGGTCCTCGAAACCGGCAAGCGCCAAATCGCCTCCCTCGGGGACGCGAACCAGGGCTCCGGGCAGGACATCGAGTTTCTGCTGAGCCTCGCGGGCGCGCGCCTGACCGGTCCGCGGCAGTACGCGGGCCAGGATGCCGGGGAGCGCACCGAGGGATCCGTCGGGCCGATCTTCGCTGTCGTGGCAGACCCGTCGGTCGAGACCATGCACTGGATCATCGCGCAGCGCCGACCCTACGAATCCGGGGTTGCGTTCGTCATTGATACCGGCAATCCGCGCGTGTGGGACGCGCTCTCGGCGGCGGGGTGGACGTGCATCCCGGCCCGTGACACGGATGATCCCGCGCTGGTCTGGGCGAGTGTCGCATCCTTCAGCACCGCACACGTGAGCGGACAGCGGAGATGACGACATTCAGCGCGGTTCGAAGCGGTGCGGCCGTGCCGACCTCGACGGGAGTCGCGGACCTCCGGATGAGCGGACTCCTCCTCATCGCCCTCGGCATCGCCATGGCCGGCCTGCACTCGATCCTCGCAGACCTCAGTTGGTGGTTCATCGGCTTCAGCGTCGCCTTCGCGGTCTTCGCGGCGGCCGCGGTGGCCCGTCGCTATCTCCGCGCCCGCTGGATGGGAACGATCGCGGCCGTCGTCGTCGCCATCGCCGTCATCACCCTGTATTTCTCGGACGGCACCGCCTTCCTCGGGGTGATCCCCACCACGAGCACACTCAGCCATTTCTCCTCGTTGATGGCAGAGTCCAACGATTCGATCGCGCAACAGTCCGTCCCCGCGTTCGCGGTGACCAGCATCCAGTTCCTGATTTGCTGGAGCATTGCCCTGACTGCCATCGTCATGGATGCGGTCGCCCTATGGTGGCGCACGCCGGCTCTCGCCGGGATCCCGCTCTTCGTCGTGGTCGCGGTGCCGAGTTTCGTGCGGTCCGAGCTCTCCGACGGGTTCTTCTTCATCCTGACCGCCGCGGTCTACCTGCTCATCGTGCGCAACCGAACCCGGCGCGTGCAGCCGGGCGTTGCGGTTGCGGTCGGGGCGGTTGCCGTGGTCGGAGCGTTGCTTGTGCCGGTCATCCTTCCGCCGGTGAATCCCGCAGTCGCAGGCGGAAGCGGGCTCGGCGCGCTGTCGGAGAGCATCAACCCGATCATCAACCTCGGGCAGAACCTGCGCGATTCGCGAGCGATTCCCGCACTCAGCTACACGACGACATCGGACTTCGGCCAATACCTCCGCCTGACGACGCTCGAGAACTTCGAGGGCCAGCAGTGGGAACCGCAGATTTCGAAGGATGACAGCGCCAACACGGTCAAGAAAATCGGTGCGCCGCCCGGGCTCGCCGCTGGCATCGCAACCACCACCGTTCGCACGCGGGTGCAGATTGCCAACACGACGAGCAGCTGGTTGCCGACGCCCTATCCGTCGACGAAGATCACCGGGCTCCAGGGCCCCTGGTACTGGCAGGCGGGGACACTGGCCGTACGATCCGACACCGCTTCGATGGAGGGGCAGAAATACACGGTCGACAGCCTCGAGGTGGACCCTTCGGTGTCGCAGCTTCGGGCCGCACCCCCGTCGCCGAAGTCTGCACTCGCAAAGGTTCCGGCGGGGCTCGACCCGATAATCGCGGCGACGGCGAAGAAGGTCGTCGGCAACGCGAAGACCGATTTCGATAAGGCGATCGCTCTCCAGAACTGGTTCAGGGGCGGAACGTTCACCTATTCGACGAAGACTCCGGCCGCGCGTGGCTTCGACGGTTCCGGCCTCGACGTCATCGTTCCGTTCCTGAAAAACAAGAGCGGATACTGCGTTCACTTCGCGACGACCATGGCCGTCATGGCGCGCACGCTCGGAATCCCCTCTCGAATCGCGGTCGGATTCCTTCCGGGCAAGGCGACCCACACGGCTGGTGCGGGAGCCGGCGTCAACCTGTACGAGGTCTCGTCGAGTGACCTGCACGCCTGGCCAGAGCTGTACTTCAAGGGAATCGGCTGGGTGCGGTTCGAGCCGACGCCGGGGAAGGGATTCGAGCCGAGCTTCTCCGCGACGACCAGCGGCTCCCCGAAAACGGATCCGGGCGCGCCGGCGAACCTTCCCGCGCCCTCATCGGCGACTCCGGTGCCGACGACGGGGCCCCGACTGACGGTTGGACAGCAACAGGGCCAGCAGTCAGCGGTCGCGACGCCCGACACGTCGGCCGCGAACTGGACCTGGCTGTTCGTGCTGCTGCTCCTGGCTGTGCTGGTGTTCCCTGGGCTGGCCCGAAGATCACAGCGTCGACGTCGAATTGATCGGATTCGGCAGAGCTTCTACCCGGAGGTCGGCGCCTGGGAGGAGCTTCGGGATACGGCCAGGGATCTGGGACTTGATGCACGCGAGTCATCCACTCCCGCCCAGCTCGCGGTCTATCTTTCCGACTTCCTCCTGACCACTTCCGGCCGCAGGTCGGCGGACGCGAGGGCCGCTCTCGACAAGCTCCGTCGCATGGTCGAGAGCGAGTCGTACGACATCCCGCAGTTCAACTACAACGGCGAACAGATCGCGGTTGCGCTGAAGACCGTGTCGCGTGGACTGCGCAGCGCATCGCCGCTGCCGAACCGGATCCGCGCCGTACTGCTACCTCCCACGCTCGTGGATCTCGCGCTCGGGCGAAGCCTGCTGCGGGCCTGACGTACGGTTCGGTCGACCGTGCGGCTGGCTCGAACTCGCGTGCCGCCGGGTCAGACGAACGCGCTGAAACCGGTGATGGCCTTGCCGACGATGAGAGTGTTCATCTGCCGGGTTCCCTCGAACGTGTAGATCGCTTCCGCGTCGGCGAAGGGCTTCGCGACTCCGTATTCGAGCACGATGCCGTTGCCGCCGAGCGCCTCGCGGCAGAGCGCGACGGTCTCTCGCGCGCGGGAGGTGACGAACGCTTTCGCGAGCGCGGACTGCGCGTCGGTCTGTCGACCCTCATCCAGCAGGCGGGAGACCTGCATGCACATCGCGATGCTCGCGGTGATGTTGCCGAGTGCCTGCGCCAGGAGTTCCTGCACCAGCTGGAAGCTGCCGATCGGCTTGCCGAACTGCAGGCGCTCCTTCGAATAGGCGACCGCCGCCTCGTACGCGCCGATCGAGTTGCCGACCGCCTGCCAGGCGACGCCTGCCCGCGTGAGCCGCAGGACGACGGCGAGATCGCGGAAGGAATTGATGTTCTGGAGGCGGTCCTCTTCCGAGACCTCGACATCCACGAGGGTGATGTCGGCGTTCTGCACGATGCGGAGGGACTGCTTGTCCTCGATCTTTTTCGCGCTGAAGCCGGGGGAGTCGGTGCGGACGATGAAGCCCTTGACCTTGTCATCGGCCTTATCGCGGGCCCAGACGATGGTGATGCCGGCGAAGGTCGCGTTGCCGATCCAGCGCTTGGCTCCGTTCAGGACCCACCGGTCGCCCCCGCGCTCGGCAACCGTGTTCATGCCGCGAGCGGTATCCGATCCCGACAGCGGTTCGGTGAGGCCGAAGGATCCGAGGACCTCGCCGGTCGCAAGTTTCGGCAGCCAGTGGGCCCGCTGCTCTGGGGAGCCGCCGACGCCGAGAGCGCCCATCGCGAGGCCACCCTGCACACCGGAGAACGTGGTGATGGACGCGTCGACGCGCGACATCTCCAGGCCGCACCAGCCGCGGAACACCGCGCTGTTGGCGAAATGACCGGACTCCTCCCACTCCGGTCCGAAGATGCCGAGGGCCGCGAGGCCGGGGACCAGCTGAAACGGCATCTCGGCGCGAGCCCAGTAGTCATTCGCGATCGGACGCACCTCGGTCTCGAAGAAGGAGCGGATCTCGTAGACCTTCTCGTTCTCCCGGTCGCTCAACTGGTCCTGGAAAAAGTAGAAATCACTCTCGAGGACGTTCGTCACGCGGGGCAGGTCGGTGATGGTCATGACCCCACTATCCCGCAGATCACATACCGAGCGGTATGTCACACGGCGATTGCGCAAGAACTTCACTGCCGGATACCTGTCTGCCCCCGTGTGATGCGTCTGCCCCCGTACGTACGGGGGCAGACGCATCTGGCGGGGGCAGACGACTAAGTTGGTCGGATGGATGGGGAGCTGCCGGGCGGCAACATGAACGCCGTCGTCCGGGTGGGCGGCACCGTTCGGCGCGCCGCAGGGCCGTGGACTCCGACCGTGCATCGGTACCTGGAATACCTGGCCGCGGCGGGCGTGGACTGGGCGCCGAAACCGCTCGACATCGAGGGTGACACTGAGATCCTGACCTTCGTCAAGGGCGATGTTCCGCTGTATCCGCTGCCGGACTGGGTGTGGACGGATGCGGCCCTCGTCGATGCCGCACGCCACCTGCGCCAGTTGCACGACGCATCCATCGGCTTCGGGATGGATCGCGCAGATTTCGGGAGCGAGCGGACGATCTGGCAGTCGCCGTCCAAGATTCCGGCCGAGGTCATCTGCCACAACGATTTCGCACCGCACAACCTGGCGTTCGTCGCCGGGCAGATCGTCGGCGCGATCGACTTCGACATGTGCTCGCCGGGTCCGCGGATCTGGGATCTGGCCTACCTCGCGACCCGGATGGTTCCGCTGACGGACTCGACCGGGGATGGTGCGCCGGGCGAACTTCAGACTCGCCGCCGCATCCAGTTGCTGCTGGATTCCTACGGGTCGGATGTCCGCTGGACCGAGGTCGTGCGGATCGCCATCATCCGACTGCGCGATCTCGCCGTGATGTCAATCGCGAAGTCGGAGGAGCTCGCCAAGCCGCAGCTCGCGGACGACGCGCTGCTGTATGAGCGCGATGCGACCTACCTCGAGGGAGTTCTCGCGGCTCTCCGCTAAGCGATCCTGCAGGGTGGAACCGGCAGAGGTGGGTGGCGTGGCGTGGCCGAGCTGACAGTTGTTGTTGGTTGGGCGATTTGGGGTGACAACAAGTGTCAACTCAAGGCGGAAACGAGGCGGGACGGCTGGATGCGGCAGGCCTCAGGCGGTGCGGGCGGCCGCCAGCAGGCCGCCGACCTCGTCGAAGTCCGCGCCGATGAGTCCGGTGGTCACGCGGACGAACTGGCCCCCCGGGGAGGAGAGGAACGGGGTTCCGGCGGCGACGCGAATACCGGCCGCGGCCAGCTGGACGACCGCGTTGCGCTCGTCGTCCACCGGCATCCACAGGTTGATCCCGTCGGCGACGGCAGTCTCGAACCCGTGACTGCGCAATGACGAAGCAATGGCGACCTGGCGCTCGCGATACGTGCTTCGGGCGAGCGAAACCTGGCCGACCGTCACCGAGTCGGTGAGCAGGTCGTACAGGATGCGCTGCAGCATCCGCGAGGTCCAGCCGGGGCCGAGGATGCGTCGCGCGATGAACCGGTCCATGAACTCTTTCGGACCACCGACCGCCGCGATCCGAAGGTCGGGACCGTGCGACTTCGAGAAGCTCCGGATGTGCACGACGCGATCCGGCAGAAATGCGCCAAGCGAGACGTCGCCGCTCGACGAAATTTCGCCGGAGTGGTCGTCCTCGATCACAATGGTGTGCTCTGCGTTGCGTGAATTGCGGATGACGCGCGCCAGCTCGCGAGCTCGATCGACCGTCATCGAGACGCCGGCGGGATTCTGGGTGCGCGGCTGGAGGACGATCGCGGCGGGGGAGCGCATGAGGGCGGCAGCGAGCGAATCCGGACGCATCCCCTCCTCATCGAGTTCGACCGCCAGGCGCTCCGTTCCGTAGTGCTCGAGCAGGTCGAGGAGCGGCGGAAAACCGGGGTTCTCGACCACGATCCGATCGCCGAACTTCAGCAGCAGGTCGAGCGACCGGGACAGCGCGTCCATGGCGCCGTCGACGATCGTGAGCGTCCCGGGCTCGAACGGCCAGGACTCGAGGAGGAGCGCTCCGAGCTCCGGGATGACCGGCTCGTCGAAGTAGCTCTGGGTCCCCGCTCGGCTCGACACCCGCGACAGGGCGGGGCCGAGGTCCGGCAGCAGCAGCGGATCCGGCGTTCCGGTCGAAAGATCGAGGCGGGCATCCGGAAGCTCGGTCAGGTTGCGGGATCGCGGCGGCAGCCAGGTGGTGCGCTCGGCCCGCACGAACGATCCGCTTCGCCCGCGCGAGATGATGAGCCCCACGCTCGCGAGTGCCTGCCAGGCGTGGCTGACGGTGGCCGGGCTCACCCCGAGTTCGGTGGCGAGCTCTCGAACGGTGGGCAACCGATCACCGGGAGCGAGATCGCCGGAGTTGATGAGTCGCGCGATGGCGGCCGCAATTCCGCTCGGGCTGGCGTCATCGATCGCCAACGCTATCGATTTCATTCGTCCTCCCGTACGTTTTAGGCGATGGCCGTACGTTTTAGGCGACGGCCCGAGTGGAAATGCAAAAGAAATGTTTAGGCCGGATAATAACAAAAAGCAAGTCGGAGGGTTTTCATGGCCGTTGTGCGTGCAGCAATCACTCAGACCACATGGACGGGCGACAAGGCGTCGATGCTCGACAAACACGAGCAGTTTGCCCGGAATGCCGCGGCCGACGGCGCGCAGGTCATCTGCTTCCAGGAACTCTTCTACGGCCCATACTTCGGCATCACTGAAGACAAGAAGTACTACGCCTACGCCGAGCCGGCAGATGGCCCGATCGTGCAGCGCTTCGCGGCTCTCGCCAAGGAGCTGAACCTCGTCATGGTGCTTCCGATCTACGAGGAAGAGATGCCGGGCGTGTACTACAACACGGCCGTCGTGGTGGATGCCGACGGCACGATCCTCGGCAAGTACCGCAAGCACCACATCCCGCACCTCGACAAGTTCTGGGAGAAGTTCTACTTCCGCCCAGGCAACCTCGGCTACCCGGTGTTCCACACCGCGGTGGGTCCGATCGGCGTCTACATCTGTTACGACCGGCATTTCCCGGAAGGATGGCGCGAGCTCGGCCTGAACGGCGCGCAGATCGTTTTCAACCCGAACGCGACCAAGCCAGGGCTCTCGAACCGGCTCTGGGAAATCGAGCAACCCGCCGCGGCCGGAGCCAATGGATACTTCGTCGCGGCTCCCAACCGGGTCGGCACAGAGGACAACGAGTACGGCGATCTCGCCGTCACGTTCTACGGCAACAGCCAGTTCGTGAACCCGCAGGGCAACGTCATCGGCGGCTACGGGAGCGGCGAGACCGAGGAGATCGTCATCCGGGATCTCGACATGGACATGATCCGGCAGGTGCGGGACGATTGGCAGTTCTATCGGGACCGCCGACCGGAGAGCTACACGAGCATTCCGAAGCCGTAGCGTTCGAAGACGCAGCATTCCGAACACCCAGAGGGGTAGCCATGACCAAGACACTCATCAAGAACGGGACGGTCGTGAACTCGACCGGCACGGCGTCCGCCGACGTCCTGATCGACGGCGAGACGATCGCCGCGGTCCTTGCCCCGGGATCCACGCTGCTCGGCTTCGACATCGAGTCGAACGTCGACACGGTGATCGATGCGGCGGGCAAGCTCGTCATCCCGGGTGGGATCGACGCGCACACGCACATGGAGATGCCGTTCGGTGGCACCAACGCGAGCGACACGTTCGAGACCGGAACACGGGCGGCGGCCTGGGGCGGGACGACATCCATCGTCGACTTCGTCGTGCAGTACCCGGACCAGGGGATCCTCGACCAGTACGCCCTCTGGCACGAGAAGGCCGCGGGCAACTGCGCGATCGACTACGGGTTCCACCAGATCCTCTCTGACGTCCAGGATGCGTCCCTCACGGCCATGGACGAACTGATCGACGAGGGCGTCACCAGTTTCAAGCTCTTCATGGCTTACAAGGGCGTATTTCTCTCGGACGACGGCCAGATCCTGCGCGCGTTCCAGAAGGGCGCATCCAACGGCGCGCTGATGATGATGCACGCGGAGAACGGCGCCATGATCGACGTCCTCGTGAAGCAGGCACTCGAGGCCGGCAACACGTCGCCGTACTATCACGGACTCACGCGCCCGTGGCAGGCGGAGGAGGAGGCGACGCACCGCGCGATCATGATCGCCGACCTCACCGGTGCGCCACTCTACGTCGTCCACGTCTCTGCGAAGCAGGCCGTCGACCAGATCGCCGCCGCGCGAGACCGCGGCCAGAACGTGTTCGGCGAGACCTGCCCGCAGTACCTCTACCTCTCGCTCGAGGAGCAGCTCGGCGCGACGGGCGAGGAGTGGGGCAGCTTCGAGGGGGCGAAGTGGGTGTGCTCGACGCCGCTGCGGTCGAAGGCGGAAGGCCACCAGCAACACATGTGGCAGTCGCTTCGCACCAACGACATCCAGATGGTTTCGACCGACCACTGCCCGTTCTGCATGAAGGGCCAGAAAGACATGGGAATCGGGGACTTCTCGAAGATCCCGAACGGCATCGGCTCGGTCGAACACCGCATGGACCTCATGTACCAGGGGGTGGTGGGCGGCAACATCTCGCTCGAGCGCTGGGTCGAGGTCACCTCGACGACGCCCGCCCGCATGTTCGGGATGTACGGAAAGAAGGGCGTCATCCAGCCCGGGGCCGACGGCGATGTCGTCGTCTACGATCCGAACGGACACACGTCCATCGGCCTTGGCAAGACGCACCACATGAACATGGATTACTCGGCCTGGGAGGGCTACGAGATCGACGGACACGTCGACACCGTGGTCTCTCGCGGCAAGGTCATCGTCGACAACAACGACTACATCGGCACGAAGGGCGACGGCAAATATTTCAAGCGCGGCCTCAGCCAGTACCTGATTTGATCGAGTTCGAGGAGGAGTAAAGGCAGCTCATGGACTTTGGCGCAGTTTTACAGACGAATCCTCCTTCTTCACGCACGGTCGCATTGGCGAAGCTCGCTGAACAACATGGCTTCGGGTATGTGTGGACCTTCGACAGCCACCTGCTCTGGCAGGAGCCGTACGTCATCTACAGCCAGATCCTGGCCGAGACGAAGCGCATCACGGTCGGGCCCATGGTCACGAATCCGGCGACGCGCGACTGGACTGTCACGGCATCCACCTACGCGACTCTCAACGAGATGTACGGCAACCGGACCATCTGCGGAATCGGCCGCGGCGACTCGGCCGTTCGCGTGACCAACGGGGCTCCAACGACGCTGAAGACGCTGCGCGAGTCGATCCATGTCATCCGTGAGCTCGCCAATTCGCGCGCGGTCGAATACAACGGGGCGCAGCTGCAGTTCCCGTGGAGCACCGGCTCGAAGCTCGACATCTGGGTTGCGGCCTATGGACCGCTCGCGCTCAAGCTCGCGGGAGAGGTAGGCGACGGGTTCATCCTGCAACTGGCCGACCTCGACATCGCCGAGTGGATGATCACGACGGTTCGGGATGCGGCGGAGGCCGCCGGCCGCGATCCGAAGTCCGTCAAGTTCTGCGTCGCCGCGCCCATGTACATCCTGGATTCTGACTCTGCGGCCGACTGGCAGCACATGCGGGAGCAGGTTCGCTGGTTCGGAGGCATGGTCGGCAATCACGTCGCCGATATCGTCAGTAAGTACGGGACCAGCGGCTCCGTACCCAAGGCGCTCACCGACTACATCGCCGGCCGCGAGGGATACGACTACAACGAGCACGGACGCGCGGGAAACACGCACGCCGACTTCGTGCCCGACGAGATCGTCGACCGCTTCTGCGTCCTCGGCACGGCCGCGCAGCACATCGAAAAGCTTGAGGCACTCAAGGCGATCGGCGTCGACCAGTTCGCCGGCTACCTGCAACACGACAACAAGGAAGAGACGCTGCGCGTGTACGGCGAGACCGTGATCCCGGCGCTGCGTGACACCATTACTGCGAAGGAGCAGCTGTGACCAACAGTGGAGAGAACAGGGATAAGGCCGAGGGCGAAAGAGCGTTCGAACTGGATCGCGCGCACGTCTTCCACTCCTGGAGCGCGCAAGGAGCGCTCGCGCCCTTCGTGCCAGCGCGAGGGCTCGGAACGACCCTCTGGGACTACGACGGCAAGGCGTATCTCGACTTCTCCAGCCAGCTAGTCAACCTGAACATTGGGCACCAGCATCCGGCCGTGATCGCGGCGATCAAGGCGCAGGCCGACATCATGACGACCATCGCGCCCTCCCACGCCAACATCGCGCGTGGCGAGGCGGCCAGCCGCATCCTGTCCCGCGCCGGCGGTCATTTCTCGCGCGTCTTCTTCACCAACGGCGGAGCGGATGCCAACGAGAACGCGATCCGCCTCGCGCGCCTGACGACCGGCCGCGACAAGGTCCTCTCGACCTATCGCAGCTACCACGGCAACACTGGCGCGGCGGTCGTCGCAACCGGCGACTGGCGTCGCGTCCCGAATGAGTATTCGCGGGGGCACGTTCACTTCTTCGGGCCATTCCTTTACCGCTCAGAGTTCTGGGCGTCCTCTCCGGAGGAGGAATCGTCGCGAGCGCTTCATCACCTTGAGCGGGTCATCCAGAGCGAGGGTGGATCGTCGATTGCGGCGATCCTGCTCGAGACGGTGCCGGGAACCGCGGGTGTCCTCGTGCCGCCGCCCGGCTACCTCGAGGGGGTTCGCGCGCTGGCGGACAAGTACGGGATCGTGTTGATCTTCGACGAGGTGATGTGCGGATTCGGGCGCACCGGCGACTGGTTCGCCTGGCAGAACCCGACCTTCGGCGGAGTGCAACCGGACCTCGTGACCTTCGCGAAGGGTGTCAACTCGGGCTACGTACCGACCGGCGGCGTGATCATCTCCGACTCGATCGCGAATGCGTTTGTCGAGGACGTCTTCCCCGGCGGTCTGACCTACTCCGGGCATCCACTGGCCATGGCCTCGATCGTCGGGGCGCTGGATGCCATGGAATCGGAAAAGATCGTCGAGAACGCGGCATCCATCGGGGCGGACGTGCTCGGCCCAGGGCTCGCGGAGCTGGCATCCCGACACGAGATCATCGGCGAGGTGCGCGGGGTAGGCGTCTTCTGGGCGCTCGACCTCGTGGACGACCGCGACTCGCGGCATCCCATCTCCGGCGCCGTCATCGGTGAGGTCAAGACGCGGCTGATGGCTGCCGGGCTGCTGCCGTTCACGGCCGACAACCGCCTCCACGTGGTGCCGCCGTGCACGGTCAGCGCCGACGAGGTTGCACAAGCGCTCGAGATCTACGATGCGGTGTTCACCGCGGTCGAGGCCTAGCGCGCAGCCGAGATCGTGGCTACCTCGACGAAGTGCTCCATGACCGGGACCGAGTCGTAGAACTCGTGCAGGAGCGAGCGGAACGCGTCGTAGGCGGGCGTGCCGCGGAACCCCGTCAGGTGCGCCTCGACCGATTCCCAGTGCACGAGCAGGAGGTAGCTGCTGTCGTTCTCGATTCCGCGGAGCAGCGAGACGTCCAGGAATCCGGGCGAGGTCGCAATGATGTTCTTCGCGACGCCGAACGCCCGCTCGAACTCTTCCTCGCGGCCGGCGGTGATGGGCAGAATTGCGTGTTCGGTGATCATCAGTCCATCCTGCCTGAGCGTTCGTAACTCAGTCTGGATTTTTCTGGAGTGCATGACGGTCCCGGAAACTTGCGGATCTGTGCCGCCACCGACGAATCCAGGCTGAGTTATGCACGGCCCGGGCGGGGCGGCGGCTAGTCCGGTAAAGTCTTTCGTCGTGCCACACTCCACCAAAACCCCGTACACCGTCTCGGTGGTCGACATCGTGCACCGCCCCGGTGAGATGCGCGAGAAGTCGATCGATGTCACCGTCGACGACGAAATGGGTAACGCCGTCATCGGTCTTCGCAAGGGTGCGGAAATGACCATCGAGGCGCGACTCGAGTCGCTGCACGACGGCATCCTCGTCTCCGGCGAGGTCGACGCGGTGGCCACGGGCGAATGCGTTCGCTGCCTGATCGATGTCTCGATTCCGGTCGAAGTCGAATTCCAGGAGCTTTTCGCGTATTCTTTCGACGAAGCTTTTGATTATCAGGTTCAAGACGATCACGTGGATCTTGAACCGTTAGTCAGGGATGCGGTGGTGCTGTCACTACCGTTTCAACCGGTCTGTCAGGAAGATTGCCTCGGCCTGTGCCCCGAGTGTGGGGTGCGGCTTCTTGATAACCCGGGCCATGAGCATGCGGCTCCCGTCGATCCACGATGGGCTGCGCTTGCCGGGCTCGACGGGTTGACCGGAGTTTCCAACGACGTTGCTGGCGCCGAAACTGGCGCCACCGAAGAGAAGAGATAGTCATGGCTGTACCGAAGCGCAAAATGTCGCGCGCGAGCACTCGTATGCGTCGCGCGCAGTGGAAGGCCACGCCGCCCACTCTCGTCAAGACCATCGAAGGCGGCAAGACTGTCTACAGCCTTCCGCACCGCGCGAAGGTCGTCGAGGACTCCGCCGGCACGCCTCTGTACATGGAATACAAGGGCCGTAAGGTCGCAGACGTCTAATTCGAAGCTCGTCGGTGCTGAGCTGGCATCCCAACTGGGTGTGCCGCTCGGTCCCGAGCTGCTCGAACTTGCGCTGACACACCGCTCGTATGCGTACGAGAACGGTGGGCTGCCGCACAACGAACGCCTCGAGTTTCTTGGCGACTCGATTCTCGGGCAGGCCGTCACGGTCATGCTTTACACCGAGTATCCGGATCTCGACGAGGGCCAGCTCGCGAAGCGTCGCGCCAGTCTGGTGTCGAGTGTTGCTCTCGCGGAGGTGGCCAGGTCGATCGGACTCGGTTCGCACATCCGTCTCGGCCGCGGCGAAGAACTGACCGGCGGCAGCGACAAGTCGTCCATTCTCGCGGACACGGTCGAAGCCGTCATTGGTGCGGTCTACCTTGACTGCGGACCGGATGAGGCGACCGCGTTCGTCCTGCGCCTGGTGCGCCCGCTGATCGAGAATCCCGATCGCTTCGGCGCATCCATGGATCCGAAGACGAGCCTGCAGGAGATCTCGGCACGCCTCGGCCGTGGCCTGCCCTCCTACTCCGTTGACGATAGCGGCCCGGATCACTCCAAGCGCTTTCACGCGATCGTCTCGCTCGCCGGCGATGAGATCGCAGCTGGCAACGGCACGAGCAAGAAGCAGGCCGAGATGGCCGCGGCGCTCGAGGCCTGGACGCTGCTGCAGTCCGCGCAGTAACGGATGCCAGAGCTCCCCGAGGTCGAGGTCGTGCGGTTGGGCCTCGCCCCAGCGGTGACCGGTGCGACCGTCACCGGGGTGACCGTGTTCGACGAGCGGTCGCTGAGGCGGCACGACGGATCGTCCGAGGACTTCGCGAGCCGGCTGGTGGGCGCTGCCCTCGCCGAACCGCGGCGGCGGGGGAAGTTCCTGTGGGTACCGCTCGCCCGACTGAAAACACCGCCCGCCGGACTGAAAACGCCGCTCGCCGGACTGAAACCACCGCCCGCCGGACTGAAACCACCGCCCGCCGGACTGAAAACGAAGGAGTTCTTGGCCGTGGAGGCCCCGAACGGCGTTTCGAGCGGCTCCTGGGCGGAAACTCCTTCATTTTCAGACACGGGACGCGCGGTTTCAGACGCGAGTGTGGCGGTTTCAGACGCGAGTGCGGCGGTTTCAGGGGTGGGACCGGCGGAGTCGGAGTCGGGACCGGCGGAGTCGGACACGGCACTGGTCGTCCACCTCGGGATGAGCGGCCAGGTGCTGCTGCGGGAACCGGGCGCTGAGGTTGGCCGGCTCACGCGCATCCAGCTCGATATCGAGCATCCGGTGCACGGTGAGCTCCGTGTTGACTTCGTCGACCAGCGGATCTTCGGATCGATGGCCCTCGACGACCTGGTCCCGACGGCGGATGCGCCCGGCGAGACCGTTCCGAGCCAGGTTGCGCACATCGCGCGGGATCCGATTGATCCGGCCTTCGACGACGACCTGTTTTTCGCCAGGCTCGCCAAACGCAACACCGGCGTCAAGCGCGCCATGCTCGACCAGACCCTCATCAGCGGTATCGGCAACATCTACGCGGACGAGGCGCTCTGGGCCGCACGCATCCACTACGACCAGCCGACCGGGGCGCTCAGCCGCCCGCGGGCGAAGACCCTGCTCGCCGAGGTCCGGCTCGTTCTCGGCAAGGCGCTCGCGGAGGGCGGCACGAGTTTCGACGCCCAGTATCTCAACGTGAACGGCGAGTCCGGCTATTTCTCACACTCACTGAACGCCTACGGCCAGCAGGGCCAGCCGTGCCCGCGCTGCGGCAGGCCGATCGTGCGCGAACAGTTCATGAATCGCGGATCCCACTTCTGTGCACACTGCCAGCGGGTTCGCGCCGCCTAGCGCGGTGGAGCTATGGCAATCGCGCCAGCGATTGCGCGACCCCAGCGCCGACTGAGCCTGCGAGGGAGGGTCGACGTCAGCTCAGAATCAGTACGGCAGGTTCTTGCGCCAGGCGCCCTCGTAGCCGATCGGCACAAAACCGACGGCCTCGTTCACGTTGAGCATGTGGCGGTTCTCTTCCGCGTTGAACGTGATGATCGAGGGATGCCCTGGCCGCTCGCGTTGGAGGTGGTCGAGATTCGCAAGCTTCAGCAGCGTCCCGAGTCGGTGGCCTCGGTGCTCGGGGAGGACGAGTGTGTCTTCCTGCGCCACGGATCGATGGATCTCGGCCGGAGTCGAGACCGTTGTGAAGCCGACGAGGTGACCACTCGCGACGGATTCGATCGCGGCGACGAGAAACGTTCGTGGACTCGACTCGTTCCGTTCCTCCTCGGCGATGAGGCGCTTGACGCTCCAGATGTCCTCAGGCTCCTCGAGCCCAGCGCTCGGTTCCTCCGTGCTCATCCGCTGCCGCAGCAGGGCCATGTCTTCGCGCCACCGTTCCGGTGTCCGGTCGATCCAGTAGTGGAGGAGATAGTCGGGCGCGCTCGCGGCCGCCGACTCCGCCAGCCGCGAGCCGACATCCACCGGCAGCGCGAGCCTGCTGCCGCGGACTATCTGCTCGAGCCGGTAGTCGTTGCCGAGCAGAAGACGCACCTCGGTGTTGTCGGCCGGGAGGGATCCGAATCCGGTCGGTGCCGGGACGCGGTCCCCGCCGGAATCAGAGGCGGAAGCAGAGCCGGAAGCAGAGCCGGAAGCAGAGCCGGAATCGGAGCCGGAAGCAGAGCCGGAATCGGAGGCGGCGGCGGCATCAGCACCGGCGGATGGCGCGTACACGATCGCCTTGCGGATGCCGTCCGTCGCGGCGACCCCGTGCAGCCACGACACCATCGCGGAGCCGAGCCCGCGGTGGCGGTGGCTCGGGCGCACGTCGACGTGCAGCCACGCCGTCTTCGGATCGTCGCCGGGCTCGGTCTCGTAGTAGCCGCGGGCCACGATGACATCCTCATCCCGGGTCACGAAGAGTCGAACGGGCTCGTGTTCATAGTCGACGTAGCTTGGCCATGCCTCGGTCGCGGTGAACCTGATGTCGTCGGTGCCGTAGATCAGAGCTTCGTTGTCGAAGTGCAGATTCATGCTCGCCTCGAAGTCTGCCCAGCCCTCGCCGCCGATCTCCTGGGGGATCGGCAGCTCGTGGATGGGGAAGCTCGGAGGTTCGATGCTCACGCCAATAGCCAACCATTCTCGGCGGCAATCCGCGCGGCTTCTCCCGCATTCCGTGCGTTCGTTTTGCCGATTGCTGAAGAGAGGTGGTTGCGTACGGTCCCCTCGGAGAGATGCAACTGGGATGCGACCTCCGCCGAACTCGACCCCTGCCGCAGGGCGACCAGGACGTCGGTTTCTCGCCCGCTCAGCGGGGAAGGGCCGGCGGCGAGCGACTCTGCCGCGAGTGCCGGATCCACGACGTGCTGGCCGGCGGCGACCCTGCGCACGGGGTCGTCGGCCAGCAACAGGCGGATCATCGGCGACTCCGCTCAACGGCGCCGGCGGGTGCCCATAACGGCGTTCACGACTTCCCCGTGACATTTGTCATGCCCGTCTCGTCGACTGCGGTAGCCGAAAACGAAGGAGTTCGCGTCCATTTCCCGCACGAACCGCTCGTTCGAGGGGCTTGTCGCTGAGATCTCCTTCGTTTTCAGTCCGGTACCGTTGACCCAGACACCGGCCGGGTATCGAGAGGGGCGTCGTGTATCTCAAGAGCCTGACGCTCAAGGGCTTCAAGTCGTTCGCGACCTCGACGACCTTCGCGTTCGAGCAGGGCGTGACCTGTGTCGTCGGCCCCAACGGATCCGGCAAGAGCAACGTCGTCGACGCGCTCGCCTGGGTCATGGGGGAGCAGGGCGCCAAGACGCTCCGCGGCGGCAAGATGGAAGACGTCATCTTCGCCGGCACCGCGACCAAGGGACCGCTCGGCCGCGCCGAGGTCGTCCTCACGATCGATAACGCGGATGGCGCACTCCCGATCGAATACTCCGAGGTCACGATCAGTCGGACCCTGTTTCGCAACGGCGGCAGCGAGTACGCGATCAACGGTGAGGGCTGTCGCCTGCTGGACGTCCAGGAGCTCCTGAGCGACTCCGGTCTCGGCCGCGAGATGCACGTCATCGTCGGCCAGGGGCAGCTCGATGCCGTGCTGCACGCCAGTGCGGAGGATCGCCGCGGGTTCATCGAGGAGGCCGCCGGCATCCTGAAGCACCGCCGTCGCAAGGAGAAAACGCTCCGCAAGCTCGACGCGATGCAGGCGAACCTGACGCGCCTTTCCGACCTGGCCGGAGAGATCCGTCGCCAGTTGAAACCGCTCGGGCACCAGGCCGAGATCGCGCGCGAGGCGCAGACGATCGCCGCAATCGTGCGGGACGCCCGCGCTCGCATCCTCGCCGACGACGTCGTCACGCTGCGCGAAGCGCTCACCACGTTCGGCCGCAGCGAGAGCGAGCGCAAGAGCGAGCGGATCGTCCTGCAGGAGCAGCTCGACCAGGCTCGCCTGCGCGTCGGCCGGATCGAGGCCGCGATGGTGGGGGATGCCGTCGACCACGCCCGCCAGACCACGTTCGGACTCGAGCAGGTGCAGGATCACCTCCGCGGCCTGTATACGCTCGCCAACCAGAAGCTTGCCCTGCTCGGCCAACAGGCCGAGGTGCCGGGAGCCGGCGTCACGATCTCCGAGAGCATGGTCGAGGATGTTCGCGCAGAGGCGGTTCGCCTTCGCGCGGATGTGACCGCGGCCGAGGTCGCCGTCGGAATCGCTGCGGCCGAGACCGCGACCGCGCGCGCATCCCTGGACTCCCTCGACGAGGAGATCAGCGCGCAGAGCGCCCTCGTCTCTCGCCACGATCTCGAGGTCGCGCGTCTCGCGAGCCAGATCGATATCGCACAGTCGAGGTTGGCCGCGACGCGCGGCGAACTGCTCAGGCAGCAGAACGCCCTCGAGCAGGCCGAGGAGCGTCGGGATGCCACCCGCGCCGAGTTCGTTGCGCTCGAAGCGGAGGCCGCGACAACGGATTCCGGCGACGGCAAGCTCGACTCGATCTACGAGGAGGCCGAGGCAAACGTCACATCGCTCCTGGCCGAGATCGAGACGCAGCGAGACGAACTCCACGTCCTCGAACGCGAACGCGATGCGCTGGCCGCTCGCACCTCGGCTCTTTCGATGGCCGTCGACCAGAAGGACGGCTCGGCGTCGATCGTCGGGACGTCCGGGATCCGGGGCCTCGTCGCCGAACACGTTCGAGTGACGCCGGGCTACGAAGCCGCCATTGCCGCGGCGCTCGGAACTCTTGCCGACGCCGTGCTCGCCGACGACCACGACTCGGCCGTCGCGGCGCTCGCTTCGGTGCGGAAGTCCGACGCGGGTCGGGTCGAGATCGTGGTGGCTGACACCGCGACCGCCGCACCGCTCGGTGCGCTGCCCGCTGGAGTCGCGCCCGCCACAGACTTCGTGACGGCGCCGGCCGGCGTCCTCGGCATCCTGTCCCGCGTTGTCGTCGTGGACGACCTCGACGTGGCCCGCGACGCGTGGCCCGCGCTGCGCCCGATCGGCGACCTCACCGTGATCACGCGGCTGGGCGACGTGCTCACCGAGTACGTCCTCCGGGGCGGGACCGGCGCCAAGCGTTCGCGCCTCGAGCTCGTCGCCGAGCGCGATGTGGCCGCGGACAAGCTCGCCACCGTGAGCACCTCGATCGAGCGAGCGCGTTTCGCTCTTGCCGAGAAGCGCGGGGCCCTCGAGATCGGCAGGGCGGATGCCGCTACCGCTCTTGCGAACCTCCGCGAATTCGATGCTGCGCTCGCGGCACACAGCGAGCGTCTCGGGCGCCTGCGGATCCAGCTCGAAGCGGCCCAGGCCGAGTGGGAACGGCTGTCGGCTTCGGTCCAGGTCGCAGCCGAGACGGCTCGATCCGCCGAGGAGGGCGTCGACCGCGCCCGTGCGGAGCGCGACGAATACGCGTCGACGCCGCGCCCGATGCTCGACGTCTCCGCTCGCGACGGCATGCTGCTCGAACTCGAAACCGCGCGCTCGGGCGAGGTCGAGTTGCGCATCCAGCTCGAGACATCCCGCGAACGCGTTCGGGCGGAGGTCGCTCGCGCCGAGGGGCTGGCTCGCCAGCTCGTCGCCGAGCGTGCCGCGGCCGAGGAACACGCTCGACGCACGGTCCTCCGTCAGCGCCAGGTCGCATCCGCGCAGTCGGTGGTTGCCGCGTTGCCCGCGGTCCTGGATGCCGTCGACCGCTCGGTCTCGGAGGCGCGGGTCGCACTCGCCGCGCGGGAGTCGGACCGCTCGCAGCAGAACGAAGAGCTCATCGGGCTTCGCACTTCGGAGAACTCACTTCGCGACCGGCTCAACAGCCTCGGCGACATCGTCCGCGACGTCGAGATGCAGATCTATGAGAAGAAGCTGCAGCTCTCAACCCTCCTCGAGCGGGCGGGCGAGGAGCTCGGGCTCGTCGAGGATGTGCTGGTCGCCGAGTACGGCCCAGAGGTGCCGGTGCCCGCCGACGACGAGCTCGTCCGTTGGTCGAGCGGCGAAGACTCTGGTCGGTCGAGTGGCGAGCGAGGAGCGAGCACGCGTAGCGAGACCCCCGATGCCGACGAAGATGTCGCCGACGAAGACGCTGCCGGTGAGAGCGTCGGGCCGGCAGAATCCACCGGCGTTCCCTACGTCCGCGCGGAGCAGGAGGCGCGCCTCGCCCGCGCCGATCGCAAGCTCGGCCAGCTCGGCAGGGTCAATCCGCTCGCGCTCGAGGAGTTCGCGGCGCTCGAGCAGCGCCACAAGTTCCTCACCGAGCAGCTGA
>JAODMY010000126.1 GCA_025465535.1 Glaciihabitans sp. | reverse complement strand
AGGTCGACATCTCCCACCGATGGGACGAAGCGGTACGGATCATCCACGGTCCACTCCGGGGCGTCGTCATAGGTCGCCTCGAGCCGGTAGGCCTGCCCCGGGCCGGCCGCGAATCCCTGCCAGAGTCCGCGATCGACGTGCGAAAGAGGAACCCGAGTGCCGTCGGCACGGACGGCGGTGACGGCCTTCGCGAGTGGGCGAACCGCCCGGATGACGAAGCCGCCGTCCACCGGATGCTGGCCAAGTGTCGAGTGCGGCTGCGGGTGGTAACCACCGACTATCGCGGCGATCAGGCCCGGATCGAGTTCGGGCAGTGGCGACGCAACGGAGTCGGTGGCGAACTCGACACCGGCCTTCTCAACACCGGCCTTCTCGGCGGCAACTTTTTCAACGCCGGCGGCCTTCTTGCGAACGGGCATCAGGATCCCTTCGGGTATTCGATTGCCAGAATGTGCACGGGCTGGACGAACGCGTCGAGTCGCACGTAATTGTCGCGCGTCCAGCTGAATCGCTGGCCGCTGAGGAGATCGACGACATCGAAGGGAGAGTCGGCCGGGATGCCGAACTTCGTCGGATCGAGGTGCACCGTCGTCTCGCGCACGGAGTGGGGGTCGAGGTTGGCGACCACGATGATTCCGTCCGGCAGGCCGGCATCGGTGAACTGCCCGTCCAGATACTTCGAGTAGACCAGTATCGCGTCGTCGTCGCTCCAGTGCAGGTCGAGATTGCGAAGTTGGCTCAGGGACGGATGAGCGGACCGGATGCCGTTCAGCTGGGTCAGGTTCGGCGCGAGCGAGGCGCCAATCCGCTCTGCCCTTGCGAAGTCCCGTGGCTTGTACTCGAACTTCTCGTTGTCGAGGTTTTCCTCGCTGCCGGGACGCGCGACGTCCTCAAACAACTCGTAGCCGGAGTAGACACCCCAGCTCGGTGAGGCCGTGGCGGCGAGAGCCGCGCGGATCTTGTAAGCGGGCTGGCCGCCGAACTGGAGGTACTCGGTGAGGATGTCAGGAGTGTTGACGAACAGGTTCGGCCGGTAGAACGCGCTCCAGTCCCGGCTGATCTGCAGGAGGAACTCCTCGAGTTCGACCTTGGTGTTGCGCCAGGTGAAGTAGGAATAAGACTGCTGGAACCCGACGCCGGCGAGCGCCTGCATCATGGCGGGGCGCGTGAAGGCTTCGGCGAAGAACACGATTTCCGGCCACTTCGAGTTAACCTCGAAGATCAGCCACTCCCAGAAGTCGAGCGGCTTGGTGTGGGGGTTGTCGACGCGGAAGATGGTGACGCCGAGGCCGATCCAGTAGGTCAGGACGCGCAGGATCTCCTCGCGGATCCCGATCGGATCGTTGTCGAAGTTCAGTGGATAGATGTCCTGGTACTTCTTCGGCGGATTCTCGGCGTACGCGATCGAGCCGTCTGGCAGCGTCGTGAACCACTCGGGATGCTGCGTGACCCAGGGATGATCGGGGGAGCACTGCAGCGCGAGGTCCAGCGCGACCTCGAGCCCGTTGTCAGCCGCAACGCCGAGGAACGCGACGAAGTCGCTCTCGGTGCCAAGATCCGGGTGGATGGCGTCGTGCCCGCCCGCCGCGCTCCCGATCGCCCACGGTGAACCCGGATCGTTCGGGCCGGCGGTCAGCGTGTTGTTCGGGCCCTTGCGAAAGCTCGTCCCGATCGGATGGATGGGCGGCAGGTAGACGACGTCGAACCCCATGGCCGCGATCGCCGGCAGGCGGGTCGCGGCGGTCACGAAGGTGCCGCTCGTCCACGAGCCGTCCTCGTTCTTCCGCGCGCCAATGCTGCGCGGGAAGAATTCGTACCAGCTGCCCACTCCGGAACGTTCGCGTTCGACTCGGATGCTGTGCTGCTCGCTCAGCGTTGCGAGGCTGGAGAGGGGGGTGGCCGCGAAGATTGCCTCGAGATTTGGTGCGTGCGCCGCCGCGAGTCGGAACTCCGGAGGAAGGGTGGTGTCAGAGAAAGCGGCGGCGGCATCCTTGACGGGCGCGGTCTTTCCTGCGCGCTGGAGAAGTTGTAGCCCCTCGGCAAAGACGAGTTCGACATCCTGTCCAAGCGGGATCTTGATGTCCGCGTTGTGCCGCCAGGTCGCCCAGTCGTCACTGTAGGCCTGCACGCGGAACTTCCAGGTACCCGGTGCGCTGAGCCGGGCCAGTGCGCGCCAGCGATCGGTGCCGACACCGACAGGACCCATGCGATGCTGCGTCTGTACGCCGTCGGGGTCGATCAGCAGAACATCGGCGCCGATCAGGTCGTGGCCCTCGCGGAAAACGGTCGCCTCAAATGGAACGACCTCACCGACGAATGCCTTGGACGGCCAGCGATCCTCGGGTTGGACGGGTGCGAGATTGCGGATCGGGATGCGTCCGATCTTCGCCGCGAAGTGGGTCCTACCGTCGCCGTTGGCCATTGTGGTTTCATTCGGAGATTCGCGTATCGACACGTTCCACGCTACCGCGTATGCCTTCACGACCGCGCGGGGTGGCGGACAAATAAGTGAGTGGGCCGTTCGTCTGGTCAATAACTTGTCGTGACCTGTTCGGGGGTCATCGTCCACGAGTTTGTACCCCGAATCGCGTACCCCCACGGAGCCCCCAAATCGAGGCAATGTGTGCCCTTCGATGATTAAAAGAGCTGGTCAGAGCCGATAATCCTTGGGTCGATATCTATCGGCCGAGTGCTCCCCGTACTGGGGTAGTGGGCGGCATTGTCCTCCATAGGGAGGACATGTAACTTCAATGAAGAGGAATAGTCCGGAAGCCCGACGATCACGTCTGGGATGTTCGGATCATTCAGTTCCAAATCCCGAATCCACAACTTCGACGGACCTCCATTTTGAGGTTCGACACAACCCGATGTAGGCGCTAATTGTTGCGCCCTCACGACAATCCCGGCACTCGATGTCGCGAAAGGAAACACCATGAACAAGCTAGTCAAGGGCGCAGTTGCCACCGCAGCAGGCGTCGCTCTCCTCATGGGGGGCGCAGGCACCTTCGCTTACTGGAACGCTTCCACCGGCATCACGGGTGGCACGATCGTCGCCGGTCAGCTGACCGTCGCCGACGCCACGCCGTCCAATGGCGTCTGGACCGTTCAGACGAACGGCACCGGTACCGGCGTCGTCGTTGCGCTGTCCAGCTACAAGGCATCGCCAGGCGATGTCCTCACGTACACCAAGAGCGTGAAGATCACGGCGACCGGTGACAACCTGACCGCGAAGCTGTCGCTTGCCCCCGGATCGATTGCCGGAAGCACGCTTTCGACGCCCGACGTGAGCCTTGCCAGCTACCTTGGCAAGACCGCGACGATCAACATCGTCTCCCCGCCCACAACGATCGTTGCTGGCGCCGGGGCTGATGCAGGCAAATATCTCGTCACGCCGGGAACCACCGGCATCATCAACCAGAACGTCACAGTCGCGGTTGTCATCACGTTCCCGAAGAACGTGAACCCTGGAACGACCAACGGAACCCTTGAGAACAGCACGATGACCGGTTCGGTCAACCTGTCGGCTCTCGCGGTCAACCTCGACCAGTCCTAGCAGGTAGCGAGAGGGCGTCGATCCTTACCCTGTCGACGCCCTCTCGCTCCTCGCTTTGTTATTCGTAACGCTGTCTTCTCAACCCGAAAGAAAAGGCAAAATCCATGCTGCGAGCTCTGCGCAATCATCACGGAGAACCCTCCGTGCGGCGTCCGCTCTTCTCACCCGTAAACCTGGCCAAGGCGATCGGTGCTCTCACCGTCGCCATCCTCGCTGGCGTGCTTCTCTCCGGCGGAACCTTTGCCTACATGAACTCCACGGTCGCGCTGCCCTCGGCCACGATCAAGGCGGGAAGCGCCGCCCTCACAACGACAGGCACTCCGCTGGTTCTCACCGGTCTCTACCCGGGCCAGACCCAGAGCGCCGCGTTCACGATCAACAACACGGGCATTGTTCCGCTCGTCCTGAATGTCTCCGGAGTCGCCGCTCCCGCTGCTGACGCCAACTCGCTCTCCGCCGCACTGACGATTCGTGTGGATGTGACGACCGCAGCGGCAGGATGCTCGATCCTCCCAGGGACTGCCGGCTGGCAGGGCACCTTTGCCGCAACCCTGCCGACCGCGAACGCCCCGGTTTCGCTGAACTCGACGCTGGCGGCTGGTGCAACCGCAACCCTGTGCCTGTCTGCCTCTCTCCCGCCGAGCGCGCCGAGCACTGTGCAAGGCGGCACAACCAAGTCGTTTTCCGTCACGATCGGAGGGGTGCAGAGTTGACCAGGTCACGCATCCTTTCGTCTGCGCGTTCGCGCATTGGCGTTGCCGTCGGCCTCGTCGCATTTCTCGTGCTCGTCGGTTCCGGTACGGCACAAGCCACCTGGACGACGCTCTCGTCCGCCCAACCGGCCACGGCATCCGCCACCACCGCCTCGGTCTTGCTCTCCGACATCAGCGCGCTCAACACGACCTATAACTACACGGGCACGACGAGTCCACTCGTGATCGCTCCGGCCACCCTGCAGAACACCGGCGGAGCGCCGCTGACCTACACCCTGACCGAGACGAACACCAACGCGACGCTCGCCGCAAAGATCGCGGTGTGGATCTGGCTCCAGGTCTCGGGCAGCTGCGGCACAACGACCGTCGGAACGGCGGGAACGCTCGCCGCGATTCCGGCGCTTCCCGCCGGTGCAACCTCCGGGACCGCCGGCCAGTCGACGGTCGTCTGCATCGCTACCCAGCTCACCGGCACGATTCTCGCATCGTCGGGATCGACCCTCACTGCCAACTTCACCCTGACCGGCAAGGTGGGCGCGAACTGGCAGGGCACTGACCCGAGCTCGATAACGCAGTCCGTATTCCAGGCCGCCGATGTCACGAACATCACGTGCAGCACCAGCGGACACGGTAGCAACACCACGGCGACTGTCAGCTGGTCGCTGCCGGCCGGCGCAACGGGCGCAAGCATCTACGTCGGGTCAACGCTCGTCTTGCCGGACACTTCGACTGTCAGCTTCACTGCCACCAAAGCAAACGTGGGAAGTGCCACGTCGATAACGATCAAGGCGAACTACGCCAGCGGAGTGCAGTCGGCAGGCGTGGTCCAGGCGCTGGATTCCGCCAACGGGTCGGGATGCGGATAATGCGTACTTTCGGCGCAATTGTGTTCAGCCTGCTCACCGCTGGGATTCTCGCACTGGGAACCGCGGCCCCGGCGTCTGCGACGTCGGCCAGTTTCCTCGAGTTCAGCACGAACGGAACGACCTGGTCGGCGACCGCGCCGTCCTCGTTGTTCCCGAGCAGCGTGCGACTCAGCCCAGGGGACTCGAAGAGTGTCACCGTGTACATCCGCAGCACTCGCCCCGACTCGACAACCATGTCTGCCGCTATTACCCGGCTCGCATCCTCGGATCCGAATTTCCGCGCCATGGTGACGATCGGTGCGGCCGACGGCACGGGCCGCGGCTGGTCGAAGCCGGCATCCACCGTCTCGGCCTGTCAGTCGATCTTCACGAAGGTGCACGTCGAGGCGTATCAGGTCGTTCCCGTTACCCTGACGCTCACACTGTCCCGCACGATCGAGGGGGCAACGGAGCAGGGATCGTGGATTCGGTTCGCATTACTGCTCGGCCTGAGCGATGCCGGCGCGCCGACAGGCCCTGGCGGATGCCCGGCCTCCGGAACATCCGTTCCCGCGTTCAATCACAACGGACCAACCGTTGCGTTCACCGGAACGGACACCCTGTTTCCGGGACTGATCGTCGCCGGATTCGCCATGGGGTTGGGCGTGCTGTTCCTGGTCGCCGCAATTCGGCGCCGTAGGGTTGCGGCATGAGCCAGGACCAGGGTGTGCCCGCGCCCACGATCGTGGTCCCCGGCGCCCCCGAATCCGAATCCGATCCCGAATCCCAATCCGATCCCGATTCCGATTCCGAACCTGATTCCACGACGAACCACCGACCCCGGCCTCGGGCCGGGAAGGAACGTGGCCTCCTCGGCTACGTTGGCATCGCGCTCAGTGTGGTTCTTCTCATAGTGGTCGCGGCCATCGCCATCCTTGTCGTCGTACTCCCGGCGGTCGTGCACGGCAGCGCCCTGACGGTCCTGACGAACTCAATGGCTCCGAAGCTTCCGCCTGGCACGCTCATCGTCATCCGCCCGACGCCGATCGACGACATTCACGTCGGGCAGGTGTTGACGTACCAGATCCACTCGGGGAGCCCCGCCGTCATCAGCCACCGCGTGACCAAGCGCGAAGTCTCGACCAACGACGGCACGACGACCTTCATCACCAAGGGGGACAACAACGCTCTGGCGGATCCTCCGGTGCGTGAGGTGCAGGTCAAGGGCACGCTCTGGTACTCCATCCCCTACCTCGGTTTCGTCAACAACGCGGTGAACGGCACTGGCCGTTCCCTCGTGGTTCCGATCATTGCCGGAATCCTGTTTGCGTACGCGATGTACACCGTGATTTCGGCGATCGCCACCCGACGACGCAAGGCGTTTGCGCGGAAATAGGCCTGCTCTAGGCTTACCGGGTGAAGGCCATCCGTCGATTTACCGTCCGTACCGTCCTTCCCGAAGCCCTTTCGGGACTCGCGGAGCTAGCCACGAACCTCCGTTGGTCGTGGCATCACCCCACCCTCCAGCTCTTCGCCGCCATTTCGCCGAAGGATTGGGAGGACGTCGAACACGATCCGGTGGCTCTGCTCGGGGCGATCGACCCCTCTCGGCTGACCTCCCTCGCGAACGATTCCGACTTCGTCCGTCGTGCCAACGAGCTGCGCGATGACCTCCACTCCTATCTCACCGAGCCCCGCTGGTACCAGGGCCTCGAGGACGCCCCTGCTGCGATCGCCTACTTTTCACCCGAGTTCGGGATCGCGGCCGCTCTTCCGCAGTATTCCGGCGGTCTCGGCATCCTGGCCGGCGATCACCTGAAGAGCGCATCCGACCTCGGCGTCCCCATCATCGCAGCGGGTCTGTTTTATCGCGCGGGCTATTTCCGGCAGGGGATTTCGCGCGACGGCTGGCAGCAGGAGACCTACCCCGTGCTGGATCCGGATGGCCTGCCGCTGAGTGTGCTGCGCAATCCGGATGGCACGGCCGCGCAGGTCACGCTGGCTCTGCCGGGCGGCAAGGCGCTGTTCGCGCGGATCTGGAAGGTCGCGGTCGGCCGGGTCACGCTGCTGCTCCTCGACGCGGATGTCCCGGAGAACGAAGAGTCGCTTCGCAGCGTCACCGACCGCCTTTACGGCGGCGGTGGCGAGCACCGGCTGCTGCAGGAACTCCTACTTGGCATCGGCGGAGTCCGCGCGATCAAGGTCTACACCGAGCTCACCGGAAGCCCGGCCCCCGAGGTCTTCCACACCAATGAGGGTCACGCCGGATTCCTTGGTCTCGAGCGCATCAGCGACCTGATCGGTGGCGGACTCGCGTTCGACGAGGCACTCCAGGTCGTGCGCGCCGGAACGGTGTTCACGACCCACACGCCTGTTCCGGCCGGCATAGACCGGTTCGAGTCGGGACTCATCGAGAGGTATTTCTCGACCGACCTCCTGCCGGGGGTGACCAGTGACGACGTCATCGCGCTCGGTGCCGAGAATTACGAGGGCGGCTCAGAGGGCACGTTCAACATGGCCGTCATGGGATTACGCCTTGGCCAGCGCGCCAACGGCGTCTCGAAGCTGCACGGCGATGTCTCCCGGGGAATGTTCGGCGCGCTCTGGCCGGGATTCGACCAGGACGACGTGCCCATTACTTCGGTGACCAACGGCGTTCACGCGCCGACCTGGACCGATCCTCTGCTGCTCAACCTGGCATCCACCAAGCTCGGGACGAGCGATACGACCGCGGCGGACTGGGGCAGCGACGCGGTCAGCGACGCCGACATCTGGGCGGTTCGCGGTGCCATGAAGGCACAGCTGGTTGCGGATGCGCGCAAGCGCCTCACCGCATCGTGGGAGGAGCAGAATCCGGGCGCGGGCGTTCCGTCCTGGTTCTCCGGGATCCTCGATCCCGACGTCCTGACGATCGGATTCGCGCGCCGCGTTCCGACCTACAAGCGACTGACCCTGATGCTGCGGGATCCGGAGCGGCTGCGTGCACTGCTCACGCATCCGACGCATCCCATCCAGATCGTGATCGCTGGCAAGTCGCATCCGGCCGACGAAGAGGGCAAGCGGCTCATCCAGCAGCTCATCGAATTCGCCAACGGAGCGGATGTCCGGCACCGCATGGTCTTCCTCCCGAACTACGACATCGCCATGGCGCAGCTGCTCTATCCGGGCACGGACGTCTGGCTCAATAATCCGCTGCGCCCGCTTGAGGCCTGCGGCACGAGCGGAATGAAGGCGGCGCTGAACGGATCCCTGAACCTCTCGATCCTCGACGGCTGGTGGGCCGAGTTCTACGACGCCGAAAATGGCTGGGCCATCCCGACGGCCGACAGCGCCGGGGACGCGTCCGAGCGTGACGACCTCGAGGCCGAGTCGATGTACGACCTGATCGAGCACCAGATCGCCCCGCGCTTCTATGACCGTGGCATCGACGGGGTTCCGACGCGCTGGGTCGAGTCGATCCGGCACACGCTGGCAACTCTTTCGCCCGCGCTCAGCGCCGATCGCATGGTTAAGGAGTACGTCACGCGGCTGTACATCCCGGCCGCGCAGTCGGAGAACGCGATCTCGGCGTCGACATACGCGCCGGCCCGCGAACTCTCGGAGTGGAAGGCTCGCCTGATCGCGGCCTGGCCGAGGGTGCAGGTCATGCACGTCGAATCCGGGGGAGTGGATGCGGTGCCGCAGATCGGCGACTCACTGCACGTTCGCGCGCTGGTCGAGACCGCGGGACTCGCTCCGGAGGACCTGAAAGTCGAGGTCATCTACGGTCGCGCCCGCGAGGGGGACCGGCTTTCCGACATCCACCGCCAGCGGCTCAGGCTCGAATACTTCGAGCCCGGGCAGCCCTCGACCTTCAGCGGGACCGTTGCGCTCGAGAAGCCGGGCAGCTTCGGCTACAACGTGCGCGTCGTTCCCTCGCACCCGTTGCTGGCGAACCCCGCAGAACTCGGGCTGATAGCGGTCGCCCACTAGCGCGGTGGAGCTTGGGGCAAGCGCGGAGCGGTTGCGCGACCCCAGCGCCGAGGCAGCCTGCGACCGAGGGCCGACTGGTGCTGGTGCTGCAGCTGGTGTTGCACCGGGCGAGCTGACAGTTGTTGTCGACCTTCTCCGCCTGCGCCGACAACAACTGTCAAATTGGCCAGCTTTTGCTGCCTGACAAGATGTCATCGGAATCCTCAATTTGCTGTCTACCCCAGAGCGGCGGCCGTTCAGCGGCATAGCCGAGTCATAGGATCCCGTCGACCAATCCACACGTCAGCCCAGCCGGGTGCACAGGATGACGGAGCGCCGGGATGGGGCGACAGGGCTAGTCGCGGGCGATGGCGGCGACTGTCGCGGAGGTCGCCGCGATGAGGTCGGATGGCGCCAGTTCGATGTCGAAGCCGCGCCGGCCACCCGAGACAAACACGGTGTCGAACAATTCCGCGGTCTCATCGAGAACGGTGTCATGCCTCGTCTTCTGCCCCAGTGGCGAGATGCCGCCGGCGAGGTATCCGGTCTTCCGTTCCGCGACACTCTGGTCTGCCATGACGGCGCGCTTACCGTGTACGGCCGCGGCGAGGGCGCCGAGATCGAGTTTCCCGGTGACCGGGACGATGGCGACCACGAGACGGCCGTCGACATCCACCATCAAGGTTTTGAATACCTGCTCCGGGTCGACGCCGAGCACGTCCGCGGCCTCCTGGCCGAAGTTGCGGTTAGCCGGATCGTGCGCGTACGCGTGCTCGCTGAACGGGATGCCGGCCGAGGTCAACGCGACGGTTGCGGGGGTCGACGGCATGCATCCATTCTGCCGCGCATGCCACCTCACGCGTCGCGCGCGCTCGCGCCATCCCTGACGCAATCCGCCGTCGAGTCTGGTCAAATCGCCCTTCCGCGGGCTCGGGTCGGTCCAAATGCCCCGACTCGACGAAGTGGATAGTGGGCCCGAGGGCTAGTGCTCGTGGCTAGTGGGCTCGGAAGAGTTGCATCGAGGCGCCGGCGATCCGCACCTCGCTGCCCGGGTCCTGCTCGAGTTCGGCCTCGGAGAGGTCGTCCTCCGCAGAATCCCACAGCAGCGTGTAGCCGGTGACGCCCTCGTGCTCTGGCAGGGTGACGGTCACGTCGTCTTCCCGGCCGTGCACGACGAGCAGGATGCGGTTGAAGTCTTCGAACTCGGGGGTGGACGCCGCGAGATACTGCAGCGTCCGGGCCGCGGGCGAGTTCCAGTCCTTCTCGCTCATCGAACGGCCCTCGGTGTTGTACCAGTCCATCTGCGATGCGGAAGGCACGGTCTCACCGAACCGCGCGTACCGCACCGGGCGGAGCGCGGGATTCTCCCGACGCAGCCGGAGCAGCTGCTGGGCCACGAGCCAGAGCTCGTCCTGCCAGCCGTCACGATCATCCCAGTTCAACCAGGTCAGCTCGCTGTCCTGGCAGTAGGCGTTGTTGTTGCCGCGCTGGCTTCGCCCGAACTCGTCACCGGCCGTCAGCATCGGGATTCCCGCGGAGAGCAGCAGCGTACCGAGCAGGTTGCGCATGGCCTTGCAGCGGGATTCGAGCACATCCTCGTTGCGGGTCGGACCCTCGACGCCGTGATTGAAAGAGTGGTTGTTGTCTGTGCCGTCGCGATTGTTCTCGCCGTTGCCGAGGTTGTGCTTCTGGTTGTACGCGGTGAGGTCGGCAAGCGTGAAGCCGTCGTGGGCGGTGATGAAGTTGACGGATGCCATCGGGCCGCGCTCCTCGGAGAACACGTGGGACGACCCGGCGAGCCGCCGGGCGAACCCCCCGATGCCCCGTTTGGCTGAGCCCGTGTGTCGAGCCGCGGCGATGTCGGTCAACCAGAAATCCCGGACCCGGTCGCGGTATCCGTCGTTCCACTCCGACCAGCCGCGCGGGAACGCACCGACCTGCCAGCCGCCCATCCCGACGTCCCAGGGCTCGGCGATCATCTTCACGCCGGCGAGTTGCGGGTCGCTGACAATCGCGTGAAGGAGTGGATGCCCGCGATCGAAGTCGACATTTTCGTCGCGCCCCAGCGTCGCCGCGAGGTCAAACCGGAAGCCGTCGACCTGCACCTCGTTGGCCCAGTAGCGCAGCGAATCGAGCACCAGTCGCTGGGCCGCTGGCAAGGCGAAGTCGACGGTGTTGCCGCATCCGGTCACGTCGATGTAGTCGCCGTCGGCCATCTGCCGGTAGTAGCTCGCGTTGTCGAGTCCGCGCAGCGAACTGGTCGGGCCGTCCGGACCCTCCTCGGCGGTGTGGTTGTAGACGACATCCATCATCACCTCGAGGCCGGCCTCATGAAGCAGCCGGACCATCCCCTTGAACTCGCGCAGCACCGCGCCGGTGCCGCCGACCTGCGCTGCTCGACTGGCATAGCTGGCGTGCGGGGTGAAGAAGTTGAGGGTGTTGTAGCCCCAGTAGTTGGCGAGCCCCTGCTTGATGAGCCTCTGCTCGCTCACCGACTGCTGCACCGGCAGAAGTTGCACAGTCGTGACACCGAGGTCTTTGAGGTACTCGATCGTGCTCTCGTGCGCCAGGGCGGCATACGTTCCGCGCAGTTCCTCCGGCACGTTCGGGTTCGTCCTGGTCAGCCCCTTCACGTGCGCCTCATAGAGGACGGTGTGATCGAGGGAAATCTTCGGTTTGGCAACTCCGCCCCAGTCGAACGCGTCATCCTGCACGTAGGAGCGCCACTCGCCCGTACTCGTCCGCGCGAGCCCGCGGGCATATGGATCGATGAGGTTCCGCGACGGGTCGAAGTCGTGCGTTTTACCTTCCGGACCGGATGCGCGGATCGCGTACCGCGCACCAGGCACGAGCTTGCTCGACCGGCCCGACCACACTCCACCGTCGTGCGCGGTCATGGGAATGACGGCGATGATCCAGGTCGGATCCTTGGCATCGAAGATTGCGAGTTCCATGCCGGTGGCGTTGTGGGACCAGACGCGCAGTTCGCCCCCGCGACCGGTGACGTGAACCCCGAGATTACGCAGTGGGTCGGGCGAAGACATGCGATCTAGAGTAGTTAACGCTCGAGTCCGAAATGTTGTGAGGTTCACAGGGTGGCGATCTATCTGGATCATGCGGCGACAACGCCGATGTCTGCCGACGTCCTCGCCGCGTACGTTTCCGCGCTTTCGGTGGTCGGAAATCCCTCGTCGATCCATAGCCAGGGCCAGAACGCGAAGCGCATGCTCGAGGAGGCTCGCGAGCAGGTTGCCGCCTCGGTCGAGGCCGATTCGGTTGAGGTCACGTTCACGTCGGGCGGCACGGAAGCGATCAACCTCGCCATCAAGGGACTCTGGTGGGCGGCGAGTGCTGCTGGTCGAGTGGCCAACTCTCGTCCGCGCGTGCTCATCGCCGCAGCTGAGCATCACGCGACCATCGATGCCGCGGCCTGGCTCGCCTCCTCCGAGGGGGCGATCGTCGAGGAGGTTCCGGTCGATTCCCTCGGCCGTGTCGACCTTGCCGCGCTCGAGCGGATGCTCGGGGACGACGTCGCCCTCGTGAGTGTTCTCCTGGCCAACAACGAGGTCGGCACGATCCAGCCGATCGACGAGATCGTGGCCCTTGCTTCCCGTTTCGGCGTCCCCGTGCACTGCGATGCCGTCGCCGCCTACGGATATCTGCCGATCGACTTCCACGCGTCGGGGCTCGCGGCGCTGAGCATTTCCGCGCACAAGATCGCCGGCCCGGTCGGTATTGGCGCGCTCGTCATTGCGCGGGCGGCGACTCTCGTCCCGCTGATTCACGGCGGCAACCAGCAGCGCGCCCGGTCCGGGACGCAGGATGCCGCGGGTGCCGTGGCGTTCGGTGTGGCGGCGACGCGGGCCGCCGCGGGGATTGCGGCGCGGCAGACCCGGCTGCGGGGGCTGCGGGATCGACTGGTTGCGGGGATCCACTCCGCTGTCCCGACGGCGATCCTTCGCGGGGATCCGGTCGACCGGTTGCCGGGCAATGCCCATTTCACGTTCCCCGGCTGCGAGGGCGACTCTCTGCTGTTCCTGCTGGACGTCGCGGGCTTCTCGGTCTCGACGGGTTCGGCCTGCCAGGCTGGGGTGCCCGAGGCGTCGCACGTGCTCCTCGCGATGGGGCTGAGCGAGGCGGATGCTCGCGGGGCCCTGCGGATCACGCTCGGCGAGGACACCACGGAAGAAGAAATTGATGCCTTTGTTGCTGCGCTTCCCGCTGCGGTTGCTCGCGCGACGGACGCCGGACTCGCGGATCGGGTCGTCGGTGCGCGCACGTAGTGTGATGGTGATCGCGACGGTTCTCGCGGCATCTGTTGGCCTTGGCGGGTGCACGACGGCGACGAGCAGCACGGTGCCGCACGCGGTCACTCCGACGACCGCACCCACCAAAGCGAGCGCGCTCGATGCGCTCCTGCCGACGTATCCGGTCAAGCTGACGGCGGCGGTGGCAAAGACGAACACTGTGGCGACGGCGGATGCGATCCAGGACCTGATCGCGAAGACCGACATCGTGAATGTCGACGACAGGTCGCAGCTCGTCGCGAAGACCAAAACCTCCGGGGCGTACTACGGAGTCCTTCGCGCGATCACGCTCTCCAAGGGATTCGATGTCACCACCCAGGGTGAGGCGATGGACAAACTCCTCGTGGCCGCGGGCTGGACGCCTCGCCAGGACACGAACAAGTCGGGCGTCTACGCGGTGCTTCTGTCGAGTGCAAGTGCCGTGGGTACCCCCGCGTTGCTGCTGCTCAAAGCCGATTCGACGGTCGCCGCAACCCCGGTCATCTCGATCCAGTTGATAAGCCCCGACCTGCCGTAGTTCCGGGCTCACGAAGTCGCACACACCATCCCTCCCGGGGCGCCGCTTACACTTAACCGGTGAAGGTTCTGGCGGCGATGAGTGGTGGGGTTGACTCTGCCGTCGCTGCCGCCCGCGCCGTCGAGGCTGGCCACGACGTTGTCGGAGTGCACCTCGCGCTTAGCAGGATGCCGGGCACGCTGCGCACCGGATCGCGCGGATGCTGCACCATCGAAGACTCGATGGACGCGCAGCGCGCGGCCAATCTCATTGGCATCCCGTACTACGTCTGGGACTTTTCCGAGCGCTTCAAGCTCGACGTCGTTGACGATTTCATCGCCGAGTACTCGGCCGGCCGGACCCCGAATCCTTGCATGCGCTGCAACGAGCGGATCAAGTTCGCCGCCCTCCTCGAGAAGGCACTCGCTCTCGGATTCGATGCCGTCGCCACGGGTCACTACGCGACCATCCTGACCGATGCCGATGGCAATCGCGAGCTGCACCGGGCATCCGCCTGGGCCAAGGATCAGTCCTACGTTCTCGGCGTTCTCACGCGGGACCAGCTCGCGCACAGCATGTTTCCACTGGGCGCAACTCCTTCCAAGGCTGAGGTTCGCGCCGAGGCTGCGGAGCGCGGATTCAGCGTCGCGACCAAGCCGGACAGCCACGACATCTGCTTCATCCCCGATGGTGACACGAGGGGCTGGCTCGCCGACCGGGTCGGCGCCGAGACGGGGGATATCCTCGAGCGCGATGGC
>JAODMY010000120.1 GCA_025465535.1 Glaciihabitans sp. | reverse complement strand
CCACGAGGGACATCGCTCCGCGCGACCGTGTCGGCCCCCGGGTGAGGCGTCGGCCCCCGTACGTAGGGGGGCAGACGCATCACCCGGGGGCAGACGGCGTTGTGGATGGATGCGAGGATTCGCGAGCGCACCGACCAGCGCGGCAGCCGCAGCCACAGCCGACGTGCAGAGCGCGCGGTCATAATCCCAGTATGGCGACTGGCCTAACGCAGCCGGGGCGAAATGAGAAAGCTCTAATTGGGACCCCATTTCGCGCCGCCCCCGGCTGGCCGAAATTCGACCGATGCATCCACCGGATGCGACACCCGAGACGAACATGAGCGACGACACCCCAACCGAGCGATTCGATTCGCCGACTGCGCCCCTTCCGCTGCCGCCATCCCCTGCACCGGCGGCGGAACCACCCGCGCCGACAACGCCGTTTTCCGCGCCGGCACCGGCACCGACACAGGCACCGACAATCCCGTTTTCTGCGCCGCAGGGTTCGGCACCGCAGAGTTCGGTACCGCAGAGTTCGGTACCGACAACGCGACTTCCACCGCAGGTTGTGACACCGCAGCCGTCAACCCCGCAGGCCCCAACCCGACGAGCGGCGAGACCGCCCAGGCGCAAACGCCTCTCAGGGTCGGCCATCGCATTCATCGTGCTTTCTGTGCTGGTCGCGGCCTCGGTGGTGGTTCTCGTCACGGTGCTGCAGACTCGCGACACGAACGGGCTCAGCCTGCAGAGCTCGCCGCCGACCACCGCCACCCCGGTTCAGACCGCGGCGCCCGTCGCCCCACCCACCCCGGTGACTCAACCGACACCCCCGCAGCCCGCTCCAGCGCCAGCGGTCGCCCCCACGTTCACCACCTTCACCGTGCCCCGGATGGAACGCGAATGCTCCAATAACGGAAACGAAAACAAAGGCGGAGACGGAAACGGCGGCGGCGGGCAGGGACAGGCCGCGAACATCCAGGTCACCTGGGCGACCGCCAATGCTGCCGAGGTGTGGATCGCGCAGGGCACTTCCGACGCCGCGAATGCGCAGTTCATGCAGCTGCCCACGAGCGGAAACGAGTCGGACTTCCCGAACCCCATCACGTATGACTGCTCGCAGCCCACCGACACCTTCACGATGACCCTGGTCGGCTCAGACGGCGTCCACGTGAGCAAGTCATGGACCGTGATCAACAGGGGCAGCCGGTTCTAGCCGGGCAAGTCCTTTCTTCGGCTTCAGGGAATTCTCAGGTCGCCGCCGGTGCTGTACCGGCGTGACTACACAAACGAGTGGCAAAGCGCCAACCACTTCCCCATCCGCCAGCGACCTGGACTACAACTCCCCCGAAGCGCGAAGGTCGGCTCGCAAAGTCGTCTGGGCTTCGTTTGTCGGAACGTCGCTCGAGTCGTTCGACTTCTACGTCTTCGCCTATTTCAGCGCGATCTTCAGCAGCACCCTGTTCTTCCCGGAGCTCGACAAGGCCGCGGCGATCATCGGGGCATTCTCCGTTCTCGCGGTCTCGTTCATCGTGCGCCCGATCGGCGCCATCATCTTCGGCTACCTCGGCGACCGCATCGGGCGTCGAAGCACCCTGCTGATCACAATCACGATCATGGGACTTTCGACCGGAGCCATCGGACTGCTGCCGTCATATGCCGCCATCGGCATAGGCGCGCCACTGCTCCTGACCCTGCTCCGGGTCATCCAGGGCCTCTCACTCGGCGGTGAGTGGGGCGGGTCCATCCTCATTGCGGTGGAGCAGGTCGAGCCAAGGCGCCGCGGCTTCTATGCCGCGCTGCCGCAGTTGGGATCACCGGTTGGGACCATCCTGACGGCGGCTCTCTACCTGATCCTTCCCGCCATCCTCTCGGCCTCGGACATGGCGAGCTGGGGATGGCGCCTGCCGTTCCTCGTGGCCTTCCCGCTCCTCGCCGTGTCGCTCTACCTTCGCCTTGCGATCGATGAGACGCCGCTGTTCAAATCGCTTCTCGTGAACAACAAGCGGGAGCGGATGCCCGTCCTCGCGGCGATTCGCAAGCACCCGGTGGCCATCGTGGTCGCGATCGGTGCGGCCCTGCTGGGCATCGGGTCGTATTCGCTCATGAACACGTACACGATCACTTACGGTGTCGTAACGCTTCACTTCGCCTACCAGGACCTGCTCATCGCGACCACGATCGGCAGTCTCCTTCAGCTCATCACCATTCCGCTGTTCGGACTCTGGGCGAACCGGATCGGGTCAGCGCGCATCGTCGCGATCGGCGCCGCGGGCACCCTGCTGATCGCGTTCCCGATGTACTACTTCCTGCAGTTCGCGACGTTCCCGATCCTGGTCGCGACCATGATCATCGGCGGAATCCTTCCGACGCTGTCGTGGGCGGCGCTCGGCGGCCTGATGTCGAACATGTTCGGCGGACCGATCCGTTACAGCGCACTTTCGATCGCGTACAGCATCGCCGCCGTGATCTCCGGGCTCATCCCGTTGACGACGGCAGCCCTGGCGAACGCGACGAGCTCGGCATGGTGGACCCCCGGAATCGTCCTCGCAATCCTCTCCGTGCTGACGCTCGTCTCGGCGATCGTCGCGGCGCGCTGGAAGCGCCCGGTCGACGACCTCAGCGCTAACTGACCCATCGCGCGACTGATCTAACGCTGTCTGCCCCCGGCAGATGCGTCTGCCCCCGTACGTTCGGAGGCAGACGCATCTGGCGGGGGCAGACTCAGATCACAACTCGAGCCCGCCTCGAGCAGAACCCCAGCCCTCTAGAACCGCTCGGATGGCTGGGGTTTTTTCGACCCCGAACGCCTCCGCGTATGCCTCTTCGAGCAGGCCGGCAATCGCGATGCGCTTGCCGGAGTCAGCCGATTGGGTTGCCGCCTCGACCATCGCAAGGCTCTGGATGTTCGAGTGCACGGCCCCGGACGGCGTGTCGCCCGTGCGCAGAGCGGAGACGAACTCGGCCAGCGCCCCCGCGATCTCTTCGCCAGCCGGATACTCCGCCTCATCCCCGTCGACCTCGGATGCCCTGAGCCGCTCGGTGCGCGGGGCGGTTTCGCCATCCCAGGTCGTCGATCCATTCGATCCGCTGGCCCGCCAATTTCCGTTCCACGACGTCTGCATCCCCTCGCTGCACCAGCTCCCGCTGAACCCGTACCGGATGCCGCCGTCGAACTCGAACGTCGCGATAGCCGCGGCGTCGCCCCGATACCAGCTCCACTCCGGGTTGAACGTCTCGCAGTAGACCGACGTGGGGTTGGCATCCAGCAGATAGCGCGCGACATCGAAGGCGTGGATCGCCATGTCGACAAGCAGAGGCTGCTCCATCTCATCCCTGAAGCCGCCAAAGTGCGGGCCGCGGAAGAACTCCGTCGTCACGATGCCGACCGTTCCGAGGGTCGCGATCTCTCGGCGGAATTCCGCCAGCGTCCGGTAGTAGCGCCGAGACTGGCTGGTCATCAGCAGCTTCCCGGATGCCTCTGCCGCCGCCGCCAGCGCAAGCCCCTGGCTCACGGTCGGCGCGATCGGCTTCTCGCTGAGCACCGGAAGTCCCGCAAACAGGGCCTCCGTCGTGACGGCGTAGTGCGCACCCGGAACCGTGACGTTGACCGCGGCTTGAGCGCCCGCACTCGCAGCTACCGCGGACACGCTCGTGCCGACCACGACGCCTGCCAACTCCAGCTCGTCCACGACCCGAACCGCGAGGCCAAGATCGAGATCGACGAGGCCGACGAGCGTCACGTCCTTCGACGCGAGGAGCGCGCCGATCCAGTGCCGCCCCATCGCGCCCGCACCGACCAGGACCACGCGCACCGGCGAGTCGGTGTCGTCGAGCGTCGCAAAACCGCTCACTGCTCGGCGCCGACCTCTTCGAGCGAGCCCGTCTCCTTGAGGGGGCCGGTGTATCCGTGGCCGGTGAAGTAGTCGCCGGATTCGTATCGAAGCAGCACCGGTGTTTCGTGCCTTGGCCGGTCGGTGACGGCCCACTCGACCGCGTTCGCGATGACCCGCCGGACGTCCTTGTGGTGGTACACCGGGAAGTCCTGGTCGCCCGGGCTGAAGTAGAAGATCCTCCCATTGCCGCGGCGGAAGGTGCAGCCGCTCCTGAATACCTCGCCACCGCTGAACGAGCTAATGAACACGAGTTCGTCCGGGGTCGGGATGTCGAACTGTTCGCCGTACATCTCCTGCTGCGGGATCTCGATCGGATGCGGGACGCCCTGCGCAATGGGATGCGTCGGATTGACCGTCCAGACCAGTTCGCGGTCGTGCTCCGAACGCCACCGCAGCGTGCAGGTCGTTCCCATCAGCTTCGTGAAGATCTTCGACCAGTGTCCGGAGTGCAGGACGATAAGGCCCATTCCGGCGAGAACGTGCCGGTGCACGCGCTCCACGATTTCTTCGCTCACCTCGGAATGCGCGGCATGGCCCCACCAGGTGAGTACGTCGGTCTGCGACAGGAGTTCTTCGGTCAGGCCGTGCTCGGGGTCATCCAGCGTCACGGTCGACACGACGGCGCGGTCGCCGAGGTTCTCCTCGATGCCCTCCTTGATGGCCGAGTGCATTCCGGTCGGATAGATCTCCGCAACGTGTGGCTCGATCTTCTCGTGCCGGTTTTCCCCCCAGACGACGACTCGAAGCGGGTGCTCTGCGGTTCCTGCGTGGTGCATGGTGGTTCCTTTCAAGTGGGAGGTTGCGATGATTTCGACGGTCGGTGCGCTTTACTTCACGGCACCGCCAAGTGCGCCGGCAGCGATGTACTTCTGCGCCACGATCAGCAGAACGATGGCCGGGATGGATGACAGCACCGCCGTCGCCATCACGGGAGCCCAGTTCTGCACGCTCGAGCTGATGTACGTGTAGATGCCAAGCGTCACGGGGGTGACCGAGCCGCCTGTTGTCAGCGTCAGGGCGAAGATGAAGTCGCTCCAGGTGAAGAGGAATCCGAACAGCCCAGCCGTAATGATCGAGTTGCGGCTGATGGGAATCACGATCGAGACGAACGCGCGGAAGTGGCTGGCGCCATCCACTCTGGCTGCCTCAATAAGCGAGGGCGGGATCGACCCCATGAACGCGCGCAGGATCAGGATGGCAAACGGAATCGAGGTCGACGCGTCCGCCAGGATCAGCCCGGGGATGTTGTTGAGCAACCCAAGGTTGTTGTACGCCGTGTAGAGCGCGTTTGCGATGACGATGCCGGGAATCATCTGGGCAATCAGTAGCGCGATCAACACGATGCTGATCCAGCGCAGCTTGAATTTGGCGAGCGCGTATGCCGCCGGCGCCGCAATTATCAGGCTCAACACCACCGAACCGAGCGAGACAATGAGGCTCGTGAGCAGGTTGCCGGACTGATCGTGAAGGGCCTGGGCGTAGCCCGCAAAGCTCGGGTTGTACGGGAAGAACGTGCTGTTGACGGCGCCACCATTCGACTGAAGCGAAGTGTTGATCATCCAGTACACCGGGAAAAGCATGATGGCCAGAAAGACAATGCCGAGCACGGTATTCGGAATCTGGCGGATGCGCGAAGTCTTCATTGACTCGACCCCTGACTATTCGTCGACCGCGCGCCGGTTGACACGCAGGTAGATAAAGCTGAAGAGGAGCGAAATGATGATCAGGATGTTGCTGACCGCGGCTCCCGCTCCAAACGTGAAGTCGACGAACGACAGGTGGTACGCGTTGGTCGCGAGCGTCTCCGTCGAGTTCGCTGGCCCGCCGCCGGTCAGTCCGAGGATGATGTCGAGCACCTTCAGCGTGTAGACCACCCCGAGGACAAGCACGACGCTGACCACCGGCCGAAGATTCGGCCAGGTGATGTAGCGGAACGATTTCCATCCCGTCGCGCCATCGAGCGAACCGGCTTCGTACAGCTCCTGCGGGATGTCCTGAAGTCCGCTGTAGAGGATCGTCACGTTGAACGGAATGCCGAGCCAGATGTTCACCATGATGACGGCGATGAGCGCGACGTTCGGATCATTCAGCCATGGAACGCCCTTCGCCGTCAGGTGAAGCACCTGCAGGCTCTGGTTGATGACCCCGCTGTCCTGGTCGAGCATCCATTTCCACACCGCACTCGAGGCAATGAGAGGAAGCAGCCACGGCACAAGCAGGAGCGATCGCAGCACCCCGTTGAGTGGAAACTTTTTTCGGAAGAATAGGGCGAGGGCAATGCCGACAACGAACTGCCCGATGATCGATCCGACCGTGAAAAGTCCGGTGTTGATGAGCGTCGTCGAGAAGAGGCTGCTTCCGATGACGGTGGCGTAGTTGGCAAAACCGACCCACGGTGCCTCGCCGGTGAAAAAGGTCTTGGTCGTGTAATCCTGAAAGCTCATCAGGGTGTTCTGCACGATCGGATACCCGAAGAACAGGGCGATGTAGACGACCGCCGGAGCGATGAAGAGCCACTGGACGACTCGCTCGCCCCCGCGCCCACGACGGCGGGGCGACTCCCCCCGACGAGCCGTCACCGCCGGCGACGAAGCAGTCGGTGCCACCGTTGTTGCTGATGTCATTGTTCGCTTGTCCCCTCGTAACGACTCGTCGGGGTGCTCATGCGGCCTTAGCCGTTCTGCGCTTGTTTGAGCGCGGCTGCCGGCGAGAGCTTGCCGGTGAGGGCTAGCTGCTCTGCGGTGTAGATCTTCGTTGCGGCCGCGGGCCAGCCCGCACCGAGTTCACCGGTGCGCGCCCGCGCGGTCTTGACGATCGTGGCAAACGACGCGATCTGCGGATCGGATGCGGCGACCTGCGCGGCGATGGAGATCTTCGAGGGGACGTATCCACCGATCTTCGCCTCCGTGACCATGTTCTTGTCGTTGGTGATGCAGGCGACCAGCTTGCCGGCGAGGCTCATATTGGCCTTGTTTCCCGTGTTCGGGACGTTGAAGGTCTCTCCGCCGAGCGGGGCAACCGGAACGTCCGTCGCGTTCTTTCCGGGGATCGGTGCCGTCGCCCAGTGCAGGTTCGGGAACTTTGCGAGAACGGGGAACTGCCATGGCCCGTTGATCATCATGGCCGCCTTGCCCGCGGTGAACTGGTTGAGCACATCGCTCTGCGCCCAGTTGACGACGCTCTTCGACGTCGAGCCGTCTTGCACCATGGAGGTCAGAAGCTGAAGAGCCTCGGCCGTCTGCGGTGTGTCGATGTTCTTCTCATCGCCTCCGTTGGTCCACATGAACGGCAGGAACTGCCAGGTGCCCTCGTAGGTGTTGATGCCGCTGAAAGCGAATCCATACTGCTTTCCCTTGGTGAGGGCTGATGCGTCGGTCTTCAACTCCGCCCACGTCTTGGGCGGCGTGATACCGGCCGCCTTCAGGATGTCGGTGTTGTAGAACAGTGCGATTGAGTTCACAGCCGGAGCGAGACCGTAAAGGTCTCCCTTGTAGGTGCCGGCGCTGAGCACGCCGGGCGCGAATCCCTTTCCCGTTATCCCATAGTTCGAAAGGGGCGAGAGCGCACCGGAGGAGGCGATCTGCTGGACGTCAGGGTTGTCGAGCATCAGGACATCCGGCAGCGTCTTGGATGAGGACTGCTGGAGGACCTTGGCGATCAGCCCGGCACCGGGAACGTGGGTCGACTTGACCGTCACGCCGATGCTCTTGCCGCAGGCCTGGTAGATCTTGTCGAAGGTTCCGGCGTTGGGTTGGCTGTAGTAGTCCTCGACGGTGAGGGCCTTGGCGGCGCCCGAAGACGAGCTTCCGCTCGAGCATCCCGTCATGGCTGCTGCGAGCGCCACGGAGGCGGCGATCGCGACAGCGATGGTTGACTTTCTCATATAATTAGCTCCTTTGCTGGGGTGTTTTCTGGCGAAGTTGTGCGCGCTCCTCGCAAAAGCCGCGCGCACGCAACTGCAGGGTGTTTCTCGTTCACGCTCGTTCAGCGAGAGCTGTTTGAGCGCTCCGTTCGACCGCACCACGCACTCGCTTCACTCCGGGCCCGTCGGCAAATGACGAGCTCGGGGTGTGGCCGTGGGCGAGGTCGCGTACGAAGTCGTGGACCTGATGTGAAGCGGTGGGCACCATTGCTCCTGCTCATACGTCGGCGTATTTTGGCAAAGCGCTTAACCGACGGCCACGCGATTCCATCGACTTCCGAGAATGGCAGTGGGGGTGAAACGCCTTAGGGCATTCTGGGCGTCATCCATGACCCATGTCAACAGAAATATTTAACCGCTTTACCAATTTTGACGAGGAGTGCCATACTTGGCACGAGTCGTTCCGGAATCGCGTGCCTAGCGCAGGGACGTCGATCCAACAACGGGCGTCGGGAGCTGGCGATGGCAACGATGCGAGATGTCGCCGAGCGGGCCAATGTCTCGATCGCCACGGTGTCGTTTGTCGTCAATGACACGAAACCCGTCTCGCCAGCGACACGCGCCCGGATCGTCGCGGCGATGAAGGACCTCAACTACCAGCGCAACGTCGTCGCGCGGGCCCTCGCCAGTCACCGCACGCGCATCATCGCCCTGCTTTACCCGGCACTCGACCATCGAGCGGGCCCCACGATCATGAAATTCATCACCAAGGCCGCGAGCGTTGCGCACTCGCGCGGGTACGACTTCGTGCTCTGGCCGGTGAGCAATGACGCCGAGCAGATGTCCCATCTCCTCGCCGGTGGCCTTGTCGACGGGGTGCTCCTGATGGAGGTGCAAGTCAACGATGCCCGGGTCGATCGCCTCGTCGAATCTGCGGTGCCGTTCGCTCTTATCGGGAGAACCAACGACAGCAGCCTGCCCTTCGTCGATATCGACTTCAAGGTAACTCTCGAGAAGGCGCTCGACTACTTCACCTCCCTTGGCCACACCCACATCGCACTTGTGAACGAACACACACCCGGTGGCCTCCTCGACGACCTTGGTCCGCTCGTGCGCACGGAGGCCTCGTACCGGGAGGGGATGATCGCCCGGGGCCTTGTTCCTCAGGTCGTCTTCTGCGAGGGCAGCCCCCAAAGCGGCCGGCTGGCGGCCACCGACGTGCTTGCGCTCAACCCCGACACGACCGCGATCATTGTCATGAACGAGAACGCCGCCTTCGGTGTCGTCAGCGGGATCAAACGCTCCGGACTGCTCGTTCCGGAGGACGTCTCGGTCCTGTCGATCTCGACCTCGTCCGAGATGGGCGCACTGTCTGACCCCATCCTGAGCACCATGAACGCCCCAGCCTCCGAACTCGGCGAACTCGGCGTCGGCGCCCTCATCGACCAACTGGAGGGCACGGTCGCGCATCCTCCGCAGCTGCTGATCGCCTGTCCGCTTGTCCTCGGCGAATCGACCGGGCCCGCTCCGACCCGGAGGCGCTGAGCGGCCGGTACCATTGGAGGTTCAACCCAATACTCAGGCACCTCCACTTCTGACTCGGTGCCGCATATATCGAACCGGAGCACCACGATGTCGCGTCAAATTCCAGAAAAGCCCGTCCTCGAGGGCCTCGAGGCCGAGTGGAACAAGACCTGGGAAACCAACCACACCTTCCGGTTCGATCGGGCCAACGCGGTCCGCGAGAACATCTTCTCGATCGACAATCCCCCGCCGACGGCATCGGGCAGCCTGCACATCGGGCACGTCTTCAGCTACACCCACATGGACCTGATCGCCCGGTACCAGCGGATGCGCGGCAAGACCCTGTTCTACCCGATGGGCTGGGACGACAACGGCCTGCCAACCGAGCGTCGCGTGCAGAACTACTACGGGGTGCGCTGCGATCCGACGCTCCCCTACGATGCGAACTTCGTTCCGCCGCTGCAGGGTGGCGACAACGCGTCGTCCAAGGTCGCCGACCAGCTGCCGATTTCGCGACGCAACTTCATCGAGCTGTGCCAGATGCTCACCGAGGAAGACGAAAAGCAGTTCGAGAATGTCTTCCGCCTGCTCGGACTCTCCGTCGACTGGGAGCAGTCCTACCGCACGATCGGCGACGAGGCGCAGACCGCCGCCCAGCGGGCGTTCCTCCGCAATCTCGCCCGCGGTGAGGCCTACCAGGCCGACGCTCCAAC
>JAODMY010000086.1 GCA_025465535.1 Glaciihabitans sp. | reverse complement strand
GGTGTCTTCGCCGTCTACGGGATCGTCGCGCCATAGGCTCCGGGACGCGACACGGATCTGAGCGTCGGGGAACCGCAGCTAGACGAAAGTGATGCTGGCCTGAAGCCTGGTGCGAATCTCGAACAGGTCCGATCCGCCGACCGCCGGCGTGCCGGGAAGTCCGTCGCGCAGCAGCTCTGGCAGTCTCGAGTGCTGGACGAGGGCCGTCGGGACCCCTCGCATCCGTCCGGCCAGCGTGAGGCCGGCGTCTGTCGCGTCGTCGGGAACGACGATCACCACGGCGTCGAATCGAACCCTTGCCCTGCGCGAGACGAATCGCGTGCGCGCCGCGAGCGAGTGGAACGGATGCTCGCCGTCGAGCACCTCGCCAATGAGCTCGCCCTTTCGTACCCGCACGGCGCCGCCCCAGTCTTCCGAGAGAAGGGAGAACAATCCGGTCGGTCCGAGCACGATGTGGTCGATCTTCTCCTCAGGGCCGCCGGGCGTCGCGATGTCGTGCCAGATCGTGTACGCGATCCCTAGCTCCGCGAGCTCGCGAGCTGTTGCCTCCTCGGCGAGGGCGTCCGCGAGAATGTGACGGATATCGCGCGGTGCCCTGCGCACCAGCGCCGGGTCGTACGGATTCTCGAGCGCCACTCCCCTGCCCGCCCACTCGCGAATCAGATTGAGATAGCGCTCACGGCGCCATCCGCCCGGATGCCCGTACGAGCGCGCCGTCGGACGAGAATTCTGGCGCGGCCGATGCGGCTGCTGCTCGAAGGTCTGGTGTGCCGTGGTCGCGCTGCGCCCGCCGTCGTATCTGGCTCGCGCACCGACCGTTCCGACCTGCTCCCATGCCAGCTGGACGGCAGTGAACTCCGTCGCGCGACCGCCGGTGTCCGGATGTGTCTCTCGGAGCCTGCGACGATAGGCGCGTCGGAGCTCCTCCTCGGTTGCGGAAACGCTCACGCGAAGCACCTCGTAGGGAGTCGCCGCGATCGGGCTATCGGACACTGGCTCGCTCTCGAAACTACGCTCACGAATACCGGCCGATCATGAATCGGTCAGAAGGAGAGAATACCGGCCATTTCTTTTACGTACCTGCGCGTCAGTAGACAGGGGCACCGGTCGCCGCCGCGACCACTCCGACGCAGACCAGGCCGACAATCGCGATCGCGATCATGAACGTGGCAAGCAACGCAAGCATCCCGCGCCCGGGGTGTGCGTTCAGCCGAACGATCACCATGCCCGCGTAGAGGGCGACGATCGCACAGATCCCGAACAGCGCGAGCCCGGCGGGCGGGCTGTCGAGCATCGGCACCATGACACCGATGGCGATGAGCGAGAGAATGCCGCCGAGAATGAGCCAGCTCTTCCCCGTGGATGTCGTCAGCGAGGGCTGGTCGCGCACGCGCGTTGATGTCCCAATCGGCGAGGGTTCGTGGTGGCGGCTCATCTCTTCACGCTACGCGCAAACCCGCCCGGATCGCAGTGCTGAGCGGCGAGAGAAGGGGTTAGTCTTTCGCGGTATTCGCGATGCGCTCACGGAGCTGCCGCTGCTCCTCGCGGACGCCGGCCTGGGTCGCCCGCTCGCGCACCAGCCACTCCGGCGGGCTGACGAGCAATTTCTTGATCTCGGCTGTCGTGAGTGCCTCCGTGATGCCAGCGCGGGCAAGCCCAGAGGTCGAAACGCCCAACTTGCCCGCGACGATCTGGCGAGGATGCGGTCCGTTCAATCGCAGCTCGACCACCCATTCCGGCGGAGACTCCAGCAGCTCGCCCAGTTGCTCGCGCGTCACCGGCTTCGCCTGGAAGTCTTCCGGTGTCGCCGGGAGGTACACACCCAGTTTCTGGGCGGCTGTTGCTGGCTTCATGGTCTGCGGGGACTTCGCGGTGCTCATTCGGACAGCGTAGCCTGAGCGTCGTGGCCGCCGACTCGACTTCAGACGACTCGACTTCAGACGACTCGACTTTCGGCGACTCACCTTCCGCCGACTCGACTCTTGCCGGACCGCGGCCATCCCTTCGAGTCGCGTTCGTCGCCGGGGTCACGGTTCGCAAGTGGACGAGGACATGGGCGGATCGGCATCCTGACCTTCCGCTCGAGGTGATCCCGCTCGGCGAGGTCGAGGGAACCCACGCGGTTCGCGACCGCGAGGCCGACCTCGGCTTTGTGCGCCTGCCGATCGAACGGGACGGCCTGAGCGTCATCCGGCTCTACAGCGAGGTCGCCGTGATCGTCGTTCCGCGCGATTCCGAGCTCGCAACGCTCGACTCCGTGACGACCGAACGGCTGTCTGTTCTCGAGTCCGTTGTCGAGTATCCACCGCGCGGCACGGTCAAGGATGCCGTCGCGCTCGTCGCGGCCGGTGTCGGCGCGCTGAGGCTGCCGCACTCGCTCGCCCGGCTGCACGCCCGCAAGGATGTGGCGGCCATCCCGATCGAGGACGCACCGGAAACGGAGATCGCGCTCGTCTGGCTCGCCGACGAGACGACCGCGGAGATCGAGGAGTTCGTCGGCATCGTGCGCGGACGTACGGCCGCGAGTTCGCGCGCGACGCCCACCCCGCCCACTCCACCCGCCCCGAGAGCACGCAAGGCGACGGCGCCAAAACCTCAGCGGGGTCAGTCTTTCCCCCGGCGACGCAAGGGTCGATAGCGCGTATCAACCCCGAGCGCAAGTGATCGACGCGCTCGTGCATCCGACGTAGCTTCTGCAGTGGAAGCTGTCAGGGGGCACCCAATCGGAACACTTCAATACGGAAGTCCGGGCATCGAAGTCAGTTTTGACGACAGGGCGCTCATGCACCTCCAGGTCGTGATCACGGCCAAGCTGCGTCGTCGGGAAAGTTTTATCTTCACCTGGACGGATGCGGCCGAAGCCGGCAGCGGCCGCAGCAGCATCTGGCTCGATCCGACCATTCCGCTCTTCTATCGGTACTACGGCAACAGGCCGGCGTCGCTCAACAAGGAGTGGCTCGACTCGCTCATGCTCTCGGCAAACAGCAGCAACGGGATGCTGTTCACCAACGAACCGGGGCTGCCGCCCGCATCCCCAAGAACCCGTTCATGATCCCCAGAGGACTCCCTGTGCTCACTCTTGCCTCGAACGCACCATGGACCGCGCAGCTGACACAGCCCGAATTCCTGCTGACCATTTATTTCCTGGTGATCGCGGGCCTCGCGCTGTTCGCCGGATTCCTGCGCACCTGGACGACGCGCAACGAGATCGGCTCGCGGTACCGGGCCGCTGTCGTCTCGCGGCTCAGCGTCGCGGGTGTCGCAGCCGTCTCGTACGTCATCATCATCGTGAACTTCGTGCTGGCCTATCGTCCGGCGAACGGCGGCTATTCCCCCGGCGCTGGCGCGATCCTGGTATTCGCGACCCGGTACATGGACTGGTCGGTGACCGTGCCCCTGCTTGCCCTTGAGCTGCTGGCCGTCTGCGCGCTCGTGGGGTCCCGCGCGCGGCGAGTTCAATTCGTCGCGATGGCATCCGCGTTTCTCATGATCTTCACCGGCTATCTCGGTGCGATCGTTTTCGGGGGCGACGATGTCGGCCAGCTCGTGCTCTGGGGCGCCGTGAGCTGCGTGTTCTACGCCATCACCAACCTCGTGCTCATCCGCGCGATTCGCACGTCGTTGCCGCTGCTGACCGCGGAGTCCGCGAGGCTGCTTCGCGGTGCTACCGTGATCCTGCTCGGCGGTTGGATTGTCTACCCGCTGGTGTACCTCATCCAGATCTTCGGGCACGGAGGCGCCTGGGCGACGACCATGCAGATCGCGCTGTGCTGCGCAGACATCACGGTCAAGATCGGGTTCGGAGGGCTCATCCATCGGATTGCGAAACTGCGGACTGCGGAAGACGTGCGCATCGGTGAGGATGTACACCACGAGTCGATCTGGATCTCGTCGGTCAAGCAGTCCGACGCGGGCACGGCCCCCGAGGTATTCATCGCGCCGGCCGCCGTCGCTCACAACCCTCGCCCGAGGCCGCCCATGACCGCGGCGGTCGCTTCGCCGCTCGAGGTGTCGGAGGACGACCTGGTCTAGGTGTGCTGCCGGGCTGGTCCAGGTGGGCTGCCCGGGCTGGTTCACCGTGTGGTGAACAGCAGCTCCGGCACGAGCAGGTCGATCTGGTGGCTCCACTCCCCCGCGGAGCGTCGGGAGGTGCGGCTCGGGCCGCACTCCGAGAGGAAATCGATGAGGCGGCGGATGTCGGCTTCGCCGAGTTCACGGGGTTCGCGTGGGTCGAGCGCATCCAGCCATTGATCGCGTGCGGAACGCCATTGCGCAGCGGTACCTGCGGCCCCGCGCGGATGATCGGCTGCGCGCAACAGCCCGCGCACCCGGGTCGCCAGCTGGTCGGAAAGCGCCATGCTTCGAGCGTAGTTCCCCGGCTGGCCAGCGACACGCCGGGTGGATGTCTGTGGCCATTGACACCATCGAACATATGTTCGAATATGGGAAGATGGCTTCAGCATCGGCGACCCTGCAGACGGTATCCCCGTCCACCGTCGCGCGCGCGCCGCAGCTGCTTGGGTCGCAGGTGCAGGGGTCGCAGGCACGCGGTTCAGAAGTACAGGCGCTGCAGGACCGCATCCGTTCCATGCAGGCGACGAAGCTCGAGCACCGACTGATTCCCACGCATCCCGCCATCGCCGAGCTGTTGCCGGGCGGCGGGCTGAAACAGGGTGCAACGTACTCGGTCGACAACTCGGCAACCCTCATCATGGCCATGCTCGCCGGGCCATCGCGAGCGGGCTCCTGGTGTGGGGTGGTCGGGGTTCCCGAGTTCGGGATCGAGGCCGCATCCACGTTCGGCATCGACCTCGAGCGGCTCGTCCTCGTGCCGAATCCGGGTGATCAGTGGCTCGCCGTCACCGCGGCGATCGCAGACGTAATGGGAGTGGTGGTTACCCGACCGCCCAAGAGGGCCTCAGATGGCAACCTCGCGCGTCTCGCGGCACGACTCCGCCAGCGTGGGTCGACCCTCATCGTTCTCGGCAGCTGGCCGCAGAGCGAGGCCATGCTTTCGCTGTCGGAGAGCCGGTGGAGCGGCATCGGCGAAGGCCACGGCCATCTCAGCGCGCGTCAGGTCACAGTGACGGTCTCGACGCGCCTGGACGGTCGGCCGCGGAGTGCCCGGATGTGGCTGCCGGATCCGGCGATGGAGTTTGCCGCGGTCGCTTCTGCCGCAATTGAAGGCTCCGGAATTGACGGCTCGACAATTGAAAGTTCAGAAACCGAATACCTGAGGGCAGTATGAGCGCGCCGATCCTTGCCCAACACAACACGGTGCAGCGCAGCATGGTGCTCTGGATTCCGGACTGGCCGATCATCGCCGCCATCCGGATAGCACCACCGAATTCGGGTGCTTCGGGTGTTTCGGCTGCTTCGGATGTGCCGCTCGCGCTGATCGATCGGGGTCTCGTCTTCGCCTGCTCGGCCGCGGCGCGCATCGAGGGAGTCCAGCGCGGCATCCGGGTGCGTGAGGCGCAGGCGCGATGCAGCGACCTCGTGGTTCGCCCATACGACCAGCAGGCCGACCAGCGCATGTTCGAAACCGTCGTGACCGCGATCGAGGAGCTCATGCCGGGGGTGCAGCTGGTGCGCCCGGGTATCGCCGCAATTCGTTCGCGCGGCCCGGCGCGATACTACGGCGGCGAGAAGCCGGCGGGGCTCGCACTCACGACCATGCTCGACGAGCTGGGAATCGCGGGATCCCGGATCGGCATCGCCGACGGCCCGTTCACCGCAGAGCAGGCGGCCCGCACGACGACAATCGGTACGACGGGCGGCGCGACGGGCGGCACCCGGGTGCGAGTCGTACCGGAGGGCGAGTCGGCCGCATTCCTCGGTCCGCTGCCGATCGGCCTCCTCGAGCAACCCGACCTCGTGACGCTGCTGCGGCGGCTCGGTATCCGAACCCTCGCCGACTTTGCCGCGCTGCCCCCAGGCGACGTGCTCGGCCGTTTTGGTGCAGACGGCGCGCACCTGCACGCTCTCGCCGGCGGGCTCGATAGCCGACCGATCGTTCCGCACGTTCCCCCCGAGGAGCTCGACGTCACCATCCGGTTCGAGCCGCCGCTCGATCGAGTCGACCAGGTGACGTTCAGCGTGCGCGCATCCGCCGACGACTTCATCCAGAACCTGGTCGCAAAGAAACTCGTGTGTACGAGCCTGCGCGTCGAGATCGGCACCGAACTGAGCGATACCAGGCCCGGAGATACGGAGCCCGGTAACTACTCAGAGCGCAGCTGGCTGCATCCACGATCCTTCACAGCTTCGGATGTCGTCGACCGGGTCCGCTGGCAGCTTCAGGGCAGCGCGGAGGTCGATACCGGCCTGCGCTCCGGGGTCAGCTCGGTGCGAATCGTCCCAGAGGCGGTCGACGCGATCGGCAACCACGAGGTCGGTCTCTTCGGTGCGGGGCCGGAGGAGCGCATCCATCACGGGCTCTCTCGCGTGCAGAGCATGCTGGGGCACGAGGGCGTGCTCACGGCAGTCGTCAGCGGGGGCCGCACCCTTGCCGACCGGCAGACGACCGTGCCATGGGGCGATCGGCCACTGCTCCCCCGCAAGGCCAGTGAACCGTGGCCGGGGCAGCTGCCGAAACCGCTGCCGTCCACGGTGTTTCCGACGCCGCATCCCGTGCACGTGTTCGGTCCGGACGGGGAGGCCGTCGAGGTGAGCGACCGCGGGATCCTGTCGGCGGTCCTCGCGCGGTTCTCGCCCGCGGCTTCCGGCAGGGATGTCCGCGAGATCACCGCGTGGGCTGGACCGTGGCCGGTCGCCGAGCGCTGGTGGGACGCGGACGCCGCCCGGCGGGCACAGCGATTCCAGGTGGTGGACGATCGCGGCATCGCCTGGCTGCTCGTGCTGCAGGGCGTCACCTGGTCGGCAGAGGCGAGGTACGACTAGTGGGCAGCCATGGGCTTTAACAATCCTCCCGTCTCCTGGTCGGAGTTCGAGCGCGCGCTCTCCGACGGGCGGCGCCCGGGTTCGCCTCCGGTCGGCGCGGACGGCGGCGACAGTCCGGCCTGGTCGAACAAGCGACTTCCCTACGTGCCGACCCTTGTCCCCCCGCCGACCGCGGCGACGGTTCCCTATGCCGAGCTGCACGCGCACTCCGCCTACAGCTTTCTCGACGGGGCGAGCATGCCGGAGAAACTGCTCGAGGAGGCCACCCGCCTCGACCTGTACGGGCTCGCGCTCACCGATCACGACGGTTTCTACGGAATCGTCCGGATGGCCGAGGCGGCGGAGAACTACGGCGTCAAGACGATCTTCGGTGCCGAACTCTCGCTTGGGCTGAGCAAACCGCAAAATGGCACGACGGATCCGGAGGGCAGCCACCTGCTCGTCCTCGCCAGGCGAGAGGAGGGCTACTACCGCCTCGCCGGAGCGATCACCGAAGCCCAACTCGCTGGCAGAGAGAAGGGTCGTCCGCTCTACGATCTCGAGCAGCTTGCCGCGAGGGCCGGTGGCCACTGGACCGTCCTCACCGGATGCCGCAAGGGCCGGGTGCGGCAGGCGCTCGGCAATGAGGATGCAACAGCCGCGGCCCGCGAGATCGACCGGCTCATCGACCTGTTCGGCCACGACAGCGTGGTCGTCGAACTCTTCGATCACGGCGATCCGCTTGCCAGCGCCCACAACGATGTGCTCGCGGGCATCGCCGAAACCCGCGGGCTTCCCGTCGTCGCGACCGGCAATGTGCACTACGCGACGCCGGAGGAGCATCCTCTCGCCAGCTCACTCGCGGCCGTGCGCGCCCGCAGGAGTCTCGATGAAATGGATGGCTGGCTTCCGGCATCCTCCGGTGCTCACCTGCGAAGCGGGGCCGAGATGGCCGTCCGGTTTGCGCGCTACCCGGGGGCGATCGAGAACACGGTACGGATCGCGGATGCCTGCGCCTTCGAGTTGCGGAAGGCGAGGCCCGGGCTGCCCAAACAGGATGTTCCGGAGGGTCATACGCCCATGACCTGGCTCAGCAAACTGGTCTGGGATGGTGCGGCGGAGCGGTACCCGGATTTCGGAGAGGAACATCGTGCCCGCATCACCCGGGAGCTGAAGGTCATCGAGCAGAAAGACTTCCCCGGCTACTTCCTGATTGTCCACGACATCGCAAAATTCGCGCGCGAGGCCGGCATTCTTTGCCAGGGCCGGGGCTCCGCTGCCAACTCCGTGGTGTGTTACGCGCTCAAGGTGACCGCGGTCGATCCGATCAAATACCAGCTGCCATTCGAGCGATTTCTCTCGACGATTCGGGATGAGGAGCCAGACATCGACATCGATTTCGATTCGAGTCGGCGCGAGTTGGTCATCCAGTACGTCTACGAGAAGTACGGCAGGAAGAACGCGGCGCAGGTCGCCAACGTCATCAGCTATCGGCCCAAGAACGCCGTGCGCGACATGGCAAAGGCACTCGGGGCAAGCCCCGGCCAGCAGGATGCCTGGTCGAAGCAGGTCGAGCACTGGGGCGCCACGATCGAAAGCCAGGACCACGACATCCCGGCTCTCGTCGTCGATCTGGCCATGCAGGTCATGAAGGCGCCGCGGCACCTCGGCATCCACTCCGGCGGGATGGTGCTGACCGATCGTCCGATCGGCGAGGTGTGCCCGATCGAGCACGGGCGCATGAAGGATCGCACGGTGTTGCAGTGGGACAAGGACGACTGCGCCTGGATGGGGCTGGTCAAGTTCGATCTGCTCGGGCTCGGGATGCTCTCCGCGCTGCAGCACACCTTCGATCTCGTGAACGAGCACCTCGGCGAACAGTGGGATCTCGACAGCATTCCCAAGGAGGAGGCCGGCGTCTACGACATGCTCTGCCGAGCGGATGCGATCGGCGTCTTCCAGGTCGAGTCGCGCGCGCAGATGGGGCTGCTCCCCCGGCTTCAGCCGCGCAAGCTCTACGACCTCGTGGTCGAGATCGCGATGGTGCGGCCCGGCCCAATCCAGGGCGGCGCCGTGCATCCGTTCGTCCGCCGGAAGATGGGAAAGGAGGAGGTGACGTACGCGCATCCGTCGCTGAAGAGCACGCTCGAGCGCACTCTCGGCATCCCGATCTTCCAGGAGCAACTCATGCAGGTTGCCGTGGCCGTCGGTGGCTTCACCGCGGAGGATGCCGACCTGCTGCGTCGGGCCATGGGATCCAAACGCGGCTACGAGCGGATCGAGTCACTGCGCGAAAAGCTCTACCTCGGCATGGAGTCCAACGGCATCACCGGGGATGTCGCCGATGACATCTACGGCAAGATCAAGGCCTTCGCGAATTTCGGATTCGCCGAGAGCCACAGCCAGAGTTTCGCCCTGCTCGTCTATGCGAGCTCGTGGCTGCGGCTGCACTACCCGGGGGCGTTTCTCGCCGCTCTGCTCCGATCGCAGCCGATGGGGTTCTACTCGCCGCAGACGCTGGTGGCGGATGCCCGGCGGCACGGCGTCGAGGTGCGGCGCCCCGACATCCAGCTCTCGGGAATCAGCGCGGGGCTTGAGCCTGTTGTTGGTCGCGAAGCATCAGGCATCGATGAACTGCCAGGCTCCGATGAGCTGCCAGGCTCCGCCAGCTGCCTCGACCGCGACCAGCCACCCGTCCCGGAGTTCGACCGCGGCATCCCGATGGATTTCGCCCACCACCGTCGCGACACCGCCTTCGCCGTGCGGCTCGGGCTCGATGAGGTCAAAGGGATCAGCACCGCTCTCGCGACGAAGATCGTGACCGAGCGTGATCGCGGCGGCGCCTACCGCGATATGAACGATCTCGTGCGCCGGGTCGGACTCACGACAGCCCAGCTCGAGCTGTTGTCGGCATCCGGAGCATTCGACACGTTTGGCCTCACCCGCCGCGAGGCCATGTGGAACGCGGGCAGCGCGGCGCAGGATCGCGCGGAGTTCCTGGCCGGAACCGTCGTCGCCGTGCAGCCTCCGCTGTTCTCGATGCCATCGGAGGTCGAGGAACTGGTGAGCGATCTCTGGGCTACGGGAATGTCGGTCGACAACCATCCCGTGCATCACCTTCGCGGGCAACTCGCCGCCCGGGGCGTGCTCTCGGCCGCAGACCTCCAGAGCGCGGAGTCCGGTCGTCGCGTCGAGGTGGGTGGAGTGGTCACGCATCGGCAGCGCCCGGCGACAGCGAGTGGCATCACGTTCATGAACCTCGAGGATGAGACCGGGCTCGTCAATGTCATCTGCGGGGTCGGGGTGTGGAACCGCTATCGCAGGATCACCAGGGACGCGAGCGCCATGATCGTCCGCGGCATCCTCGAGCGCTCACCCGAGGGCGTGACCAACCTGCTCGCCGACAAATTCGAGGTGCTGGAGATGACGCCGCAGACGAGGTCACGCGACTTCAGGTAGTAGGGACGTCTGGCTCAGCCACCCGCCACTCATCCAACATCCAGCTGACACTTGTTGTCACACCAAAACCGCGTGGACGGCAACAACTGTCATCTCGCCGACCTCAGCCGGTGCGACTACGGTCACGCGACTTCAGGTAGCCGCAGCGTGACTACTGGGCGCGCTCGGCCTGGGCCAGCAGGATGCAGGTGCAGAGTCCCTCGATTGCCGTGCGCAGGTCGTCAAGCGATGGGAAACTCGGCGCGATCCGGATGGTGGAGTCGCGCGGGTCGTCGCCGTACGGATAGGGCGCTCCCGCCCCGGTCACGGCAATCCCGGCCTCGGTGGCCAGAGCAATCGCGCGAGTCGCGCATCCGTCCCCGGCCTCGAGGCTGACGAAGTAGCCACCCTTCGGCCTCGTCCATTCCGCTGCCCCGGAAAGACGTTCGGCCAGGATCTCCTCCACCAGTGCGAACTTCGGCGCCAACAGCTCGCGGTTGGCACGCATGTGCTCGCGCACGCCCTCGGCATCCTTCAAAAAGCGGGCGTGACGAAGCTGGTTGACCTTGTCTGGTCCGATGTTGCGAGCAGCGTTGTACTTGCGGACCCAGGCGATAGTTGCGACAGATCCGCCCACGAAGCCGATGCCACCGCCGGCGAACGTGATCTTCGAGGTCGATGCGAACACGATCGGTCGATCCGGGTTTCCCGCGGCCTCGGCGAGACCGAGGACGTCGATTACGGGTGCCTCGTCGTCGGTGAGGTGATGGACGGCATAGGCGTTGTCCCACATCAGCCGGAAGTCGGCTGCAGCGGTCGGCATCTCGACGAGTGCCTTCACCTCGGCCTCGGTGAAGCTGTAGCCGGTCGGGTTCGCGTACATCGGTACGCACCACATCCCACGGATCGCGGGATCGCCGGCGACGAGACCCGCGATCGTCGCGAGGTCGAGTGCACCATCCACGAATGGCACGGGGATCATGCGAATCCCGAGCGCCTCGCAGATGGTGAAGTGGCGGTCGTAGCCGGGAACGGGACACAGGAAGGCGATGTCGGGAACGTCACGCCAGGGGCCATCGCCGCCGGGGACGCCGTTGAGCAGGGCATTGACGACGGTGCCGTGCATGATCGGAAGGGTCACGGCATCCAGCGCAAGCAGCTGCTCGGTGGGGATGCCCAACAGTTCACCGAAGATCGCCCGAATCTCGGGGAGGCCGTCCGGGCCGCCATAGTTTCGAACGTCCGTGCCGTCGGCGCTCAAGTAGTCGCCGTCTCCCGGAAGGGAGAGCAGCGGGTTCGAGAGGTCCAGCTGGGCCGGCGAAGGCTTGCCACGGGTGAGGTCGAGTTTCAGGCCCTGGGCCTTCAGGTCGGAGTGCGCTTGCTGCAGGGTGTCGATTGTCACCCGCCTACGATACTTCGCGCGCGCTCCGAATCGTTGCGCTGCGGCCGACACCTTCCCCTGTCGCCGCTACCTGCCCGAGTGCATGGTCTTTCGCAGGTAGTCGATCCGGGCCTGCAACTGAGTGACGGTCGCCTGCGCTACCGCGGGGCCGCCACAGATGCGTCGCAACTCGGCGTGAACGTGGCCGTGTGGATCCCCGCTCAGTTTGGCGCGCATCCCGACCAGGCCGTTGAGCACCGAACGCTGCTCCTTGAGCGTGCGATACAGCGGCTTGTCGGGAAGTTGTTCGCTGGCCGCAGTGGTGGCGGTGCGCCTGGATTGGCGCGCCTGGCGCTGTTGGAGGAGGTCTCTCACCTGGTCGGGCTCGAGGATCCCCGGGATCCCCAGGAAGTCGAGCTCCTCATCGCTGCCCGTGGCCGCTGCAAAGCCGAACTCGGCACCGTCGAAGAGCACCCGGTCGAAATTTGCGTCGGACTCGAGCGCCTGCCAGGTGAACTCGTCCTGCAGCTTGTCCGAGGCCTTCTCCTCGCGATTGGCATCGTCGAGAGGGTCGTCGTCGAGCGCTGCGGGATCTTCTTCTGTGACCTTGTCGAGCGCGTGGTCCCGCTCGAGTTCGAGTTGGGATGCCAGTGACATGAGCATGGGCACGCTCGGCAGGAAGATGGATGCGGTTTCACCCCGCCGCCTCGCGCGAACAAATCTTCCGATTGCCTGCGCGAAGTACAGCGGTGTCGAGGCCGAGGTCGCGTAGACGCCGACTGACAGCCGAGGAACGTCGACGCCCTCCGACACCATTCGCACCGCAACCATCCAGCGGGAATCGCCGTCGGCAAATCTCTGGATGCGATCGCTCGACTCCTTTTCGTCCGACAGGACGATGGTCGGTGCCTCGCCGGTGAGTTTGTGCAGCAGTGCGGCATAGGCGCGGGCGACGAACTGGTCGGTCGCGATGACCAGCCCGCCAGCATCCGGAATCGAATGCCGCACCTCGGTCAGCCGCTTGTCCGCGGCGGCAAGGACAGCGGGGATCCAGTCACCCTCCGGAGCGAGCGCCGTCCGCCAGGCCTGCGCCGTGACATCTTTCGTGTCGTCCTGGCCCAGCCGGGCCTCGAACTCCTCGCCCATTTTGGTGCGCCAGCGCATCTTGCCCGCGTAGGCGAGGAAGAGCACGGGCCGAACGACGCCGTCCTCGAGAGCGCGGCCATAGCCATAGTTGTAGTCGGTTCGAGAAAGTCGGATGCCGTGTTCGTCGCGCAGGTAGGTCACGAACGGAATGGGAGCGGTGTCGGATCGGAACGGCGTACCCGTGAGCGAGAGCCGCCTCGTCGCCGGTTCGAATGCCTCCCGGATTGCGTCGCCCCAGCTGAGCGCGTCACCCCCGTGGTGGATTTCGTCGAGAATCACGAGCGTTCGTGCCGACTCGGTGAGCTGGCGATGCATGGATGCCCGTACAGCGACTTGGGCGTAGGTCACGACGACACCGTTGAAGCGTCGCCCACCGAAGGCGTGACCGTTCTTGAACTCTGGATTCAGACGGATGCCGGCCCGGTGCGCCGCATCGGCCCACTGTCGCTTGAGATGTTCGGTCGGGGCGACCACGGTGATCCGGTCGATGGCGCGGCGAGCCAGAAGCTCTGAGGCAAGACGCAGCGCGAACGCGGTCTTTCCTGCGCCCGGCGTGGCAGCCGCGAGAAAGTCCTTCGGTTCGGTCTCGAAGTAGAGGTCGAGCGCCTCGGCCTGCCAGGCCCGAAGCTTGCTTGCTGTGCCGCGGGCTGCCCGCTCCGGGTACGACGGCGAGAGGTGCTCGGCGGCGAAGGTGCCGACGGGCTTCGGCGCTGGAGTCGGGCCAAAGGCCGGAATTTCGCCGAAATCAGATGTGCTCGTCACTTGATAAGACACTACCGGGCAGCACAGACAGGCGGCCGCGACGATCCTGAATTCAGGGGACGGATTCGGCTAGCGGGCGAAGTGCACGAGAAGAGCCAGAGTGATGACGGTCGCCGCTATAAGCATCCCCACCAGAGTCAGTGCCGTCACTCGTACGCTCATTTGTCGCCCCCGGTGGACACTCTATTGGGACCGGAGCGTCTACCCCCGCTCATTCGGCTTTGTGACCAGCGCGGCGGGCAGGATGAATCCGCGGCCGAATCGCTCGGCGACCGCGTCAATCGCCTGTTCGGCCTCGCGCCAGCCCTCATCCGTTTCCCAGAGTCCGAGAGCGGCGTCGGCCGCGAACGAAAGCTGCTCCATCCGCACTCCGACCAGCCGGATGCGCGAATCCGGTCGCCCGACGAGTTCATAGATTTCGACGACCTCGTCGTAGATGCGTCGCCCGAGGTCGGTGTGCTCCTCGAGCTTGCGTGATCGTGTGATCGTTGTGAAATCGCCGAATCGCAGCTTCAGTACAACCGTGCGCCCGACCATGCCGGCCTTGCGCAGCCGGACGGCCACCTGGTCGCTCATCCGCAGAAGTTCGCGCCGAATCGTCGCCGGATCGGTGACGTCGTATTCGAACGTGACCTCGTGGCCGACGCTCTTCTCTTCGCGACCGAGCGTGACTACCCGCGCATCCCGGGCCCAGGACAGGTCGAGCAGCTTCTGGCCCGCGGCGGCCCCGAGCATCTTGGTGAGACTGGTCAGCGGGGTGTTGGCAAGATCGCCGACCGTGCGCAGGCCGAGGCGTTCCAGTTGCTCCTCCGTTTTGGAGCCGACGCCCCAGAGCGCCGAGATAGGCAGCGGATGAAGGAACCCGAGAGTCTCGGCGAGCGGAATCACCAGCAGTCCGTCCGGTTTAGCCCGGCTGGAGGCGAGTTTGGCGATGAATTTGGTTGCGGCAACGCCGATCGAGCAGTGCAGGCCCGTCTCGGCGTACACGCGTCGGCGCAGCTCTGTTCCGATTTCCCACGGTGTCCCGAGCAGGCGACGCGCGCCGGCGACATCCAAAAAGGCCTCGTCGATGCTGAGTGGCTCGACCAGGGGCGTCACGTCCCCGCACAGGCCCATCACGACTTCGGAGAAGTGCCGATAGCGCTCGAAGTGCGGCTCTAGCACGACCGCGTTCGGACAGCGCCGGAGAGCGACAGACATCGGCATCGCGGAATTCACACCGTACTTGCGCGCTTCGTAGGTCGCCGCGGTCACAACCGAGCGACCTCCGCGCCCGCCGACGATGACCGGAAGCCCCACGAGGTCCGGTCGCTCAAGGAGCTCCACCGAAGCGAAGAACGCATCCATGTCGAGGTGCATGATCGTGGCGGCGGCATCGTCGATCGGATCGGGTGAGAACTGCCTGCCCCGCCCATCCTGCTTACTCACTGGTTCAGTTTCGCAGCAACGGCCGACAGCGGTGTAGAGCGGCCTCTGGTGGAAGGATGGAATCATGCCAGTGCAGCATCCGCGCTCTCAACATCCGGGCTCTCAACATCCGGGCTCCCAACATCCGTGGACCCGCTATGTCGCTATCGGAGACTCCTTCACGGAGGGAATCGGCGATCCGGAGTCAGCCAGCCCCGGCGGGTTCCGTGGCTGGGCAGATCGTGTCGCCGAGGTACTTCGCGCGCAGACGCCCGACTTCGCCTACGCCAATCTCGCCGTGCGCGGCAAGCTGATCGGTCAGATCGTCGACCTGCAGGTCGAGCCGGCACTCGCGCTCCATCCCGACCTCATCACGATTTCGGCCGGCGGCAACAATATCATCCGGCCGGGTAGCGATCCGGATCTCGTTGCCGCGCAGCTCGATCACGCCGTCGGTAGGCTGCGGGCGGATGGCGCCACCGTCGTCGTTTTCACCGGACCGGATATCGCCGCGACGCCGGTCATGAGCCGGATCCGCGGCAAGGTCGCGATCTTCAATGAGAACATCCACGCCCTCGCGCTCAAGCACGACGCGATCGTGGCAGACATGTGGGCGCTGCGGGAGCTCAGCGATCCGCGGATGTGGGCACCGGATCGCCTGCACTTCTCGGCCATTGGCCACAACACGATCGCGCGGGCGGTGCTCGACACGCTGGGAGTCGAGAACGATCTCGAGCCGTTTTCACCCGATCCGCTGCCTCCGGTGCCCTGGCGCCAGGCGCGTGCCGAGGATCTCGACTGGGCCCGGATCCACTTTGTGCCGTGGATCATCCGACGTATCCGTCGTCGATCATCCGGCGATTTCATCACGGCGAAGCGGCCGAGTTTTGTCTTCGAAACCACCGACGAACCGGAGGTGCACTGACCTCAGCCGCACTGTCGGATAGCTGAGCTGGATAGCTGAGCTGACAGTGGTTGTCACGTCAGCGGTTGTGAGGCGACGACGAGCGTCAACTCGATCGTGGGCGCGGCCCGCTAGCGAGCCAGCGCCCAACTAGCGGCCGGCGGCCTGTGCTGCCGGGCAGTCGAAGGGATCCCGTGCCATCAGCCCGACCCGGTTGAGGTAATCGATGACGATTCCGTACGACTCGAACAGGTCGGCCTGCGTGTAGTGGATGTCGCGGGCCGCGCAGTACTCGCGAACGATCTCGCTGGCACGCTTCAAGTGCGGTCGCGGCATGCTCGGGAACAGGTGGTGCTCGATCTGGTAGTTGAGGCCGCCCATGAAGATGTTCATCCCGAAGCCGCCGCGGATGTTACGGCTCGTGAGGACCTGGCGGCGAAGGAAGTCGACCTTTTCTTCCTTCGGGATCATGGGCATTCCCTTGTGGTTCGGAGCGAAGGATGCGCCCATGTAGACACCGAACACCGCGAGCTGGACGCCGAGGAATGCGAAGGCCATTCCGATCGGGAGGAGCGAGAAGACCACGGCGAGGTAGCCGATGTTGCGAACGGAAAGGAGGACGATCTCGGTCGAGCGGCGCTCGACCCTGCCGCGGGAAAATACCGTTTTGAACGCCTGGACGTGAAGGTTCAGTCCCTCAAGCGTGAGCGCGGGGAAAAACAGCCAGCCCTGGCGTGTCGCGAGCTTGGCCGAGATTCCCTTGAGCCCCCTGGCGTGTTTCTCCTGGAAGACGATGAAGTCCGGCTCGATGTCGGGATCTCGATCGACTGTGTTGGGCGCGGCGTGATGGCGGGAGTGCTTGGTCATCCACCACGAGTAGCTGATTCCGACGAGCAGATCGGCGATCAGACGCCCGGTGTGATCGTTGACCTTGCCGGATTCCCAGATCTGGCGGTGGGACGCCTCGTGCGCGAGGAACGCGAACTGGGTCAACAGCACGCCGAGGACTCCGGCAATGAGGAGTTCGTACCAGGTGTTGCGCAGCAGCGCGAAACCAACCCAGGCACCGCCCATGGCCACCGCGATGGTGGCAAAAGTGAGGATGTAGAACAGGCGACGGCGGCGTAACAGGCCCGCATCCTTCACCGTGCTCAGCAGCGCCGCGAACTCGGAGGTCGGATTGGCAAGACCGCGGGGGCCAGTACGGATGATGCGAACAACCGCGGGTGTGGCGGCAGACGAACTGGTCACGGGACCCCTACATTTGGGCGACTTCCCAGCCGGTTTGTGAGCGAACGCTCGAACAGATGACCACAGCATATTGCCGGAGGCTCGGAAAGGAACGCTTTTTCCACCCCCCAATTCTTGGGGAGCGAAATCGGATCAGGAAAGGCGTCCAGGGTGTGTCAGGCGCCACCACTTGCCGGGATCGACGAGTGCCTTGCTGAGGACAAGCGGCACGGACTGCGTCGTCCCGCGCGCGGTAAAGTCCACCGTGCCCTCCTGCGTCCCCTTGGCCGCAACCGAAACTGGGCGCAGCGACACGGCCGACTGGATGGGAGTTCCGGACCACAGGACGACCGATGCCGACCTGGCGGCTACCAACTCGCTCGTCGTCCCCCACTCCGTCGTATAGGTGCCGAACTTCTGCCCGGCCTGCACCAGCGGAACGTTGACGAAGCCGGCTATCACCGCCTTGATAATCGAGGTGATTTTGGCGTCGATGGTCGGATGATCCGGGCCATCGATGACGGCTCCGATCAGCTGGATGCGCGTGGTTCCCACCAGGAAGTCGCTCTCGAACAGCAGGGATGCGCCTGCGGTATCCAGGGTGCCCGTCTTGATCCCGTGGACACCGGAGGTGCCAAGTAACAGGTTGGTGTTGGTGATCGCCCCGACGACGGGCATCGTCGTCTGTTTGGTGTCGACGATTTTGGCGATGACCGGGTTGGCGAGAGCGAGCTTTCCGAGCGCGATCAGGTCCGTCGGGGTGCTGCGGTCGGTCGGATCCATGCCCGTGCAGTCGGTCAGCGTAGTCGAGGTCAGGCCGTGGCTCTTCAGCCACGCTTTGGCGATCGGCACATAATTCGCTTCGGAACCGAATGCCCAGTCCACGAGCGCTCTCGCGTAGTTGTTCGCCGATGCCACGAGAGCCGTGGTGAGCACATCAGACTCGCTGATCTGGGCTCCGACGGTTACCGGATAGACCTCGCCGTCGCGTGCGAGATAGGCCGCTCTGATCGCGACATCCTGCTCGGTAAAGGTGATGTCGGGGCCTGCCTGACCGAGGGCGAGCGGTTTCTTCTGAAGGACGATGAGGGCGGTGATGATCTTGGTGATCGACCCGATCGCGAGCGGTTGATCCGTCCCTCCTTTGGCGAGCAGCCCCGGATAGCCGACCGCGCTGATCCCGCTCGACCCGTAGGTGGGCATGGAGATCGGCGTGGCGGGCGTCGTGGGCGTCGTGTACGCCGTCGCCGTCGCGGCGACGGGCGTGACCTGAGCGCTGAGCGTGATGGGAACGTAGAACGCCGCGGCGATGGCCAGAGCGACAAGAATCGTGCTGGCGACGAACGCTCTGCGGCGGCGACGGACTCGTGGGCTGGGCGGCACCGCTCAAGAATAGGCGACCGCCACCTGTGGCTCCACTGTGGGCACGGTTCTCACCCGTTCAAGGCCGCTCTCGTCGCGCGGTGAGGGCGTACAGCGCGACCGCACTCGCGGAGGCGACATTCAGCGAATCGACGCCGTGCATCATCGGGATCGTGACGATGGTGTCGGCAGCAGTCAGGGCGGCGGTACTCAGCCCGTCGCCCTCAGTGCCGAGAAGCAGCGCGACCTTACTGGGAGCCGAGGCCGCGAAATCCTGAAGCTCGACGGCATCCGGGGAGAGCGCAAGCGCCGCGAGCTCGAAGCCCAGCTCCTTGAGCACGCTCGCCCCCTCCGGCCATTCGGGAAGCCGAGTCCACGGAACCTGCAGCACTGTCCCCATGCTCACGCGCACGCTTCGCCGATACAGCGGATCGGCACAGCGTGGCGTGATGAGCACGGCATCGGCGCCGAGCCCGGCGACCGAGCGGAAGATGGCCCCGACGTTGGTGTGATCGACGATGTCCTCGAGGACCACGATGCGCTTCGCGCCGGCAACCGTGTCGGCGACGGAGGCCAGCGGCGGCCGATGCATCGAAGCCAGGGCGCCGCGGTGCAGGTTGAATCCGGTCAGGTTTTCGAGAAGGGATGACTCCCCCACGTACACGGGAACGTCGAATTCCCGCACCAGGGGTTCGATCTCCGGCAGCCATTTTTCGAGCGTGAGCACCGATCGCGGCCGATGCCCCGCCGCGATGGCCCGCGAAATGACCTTCGTCGATTCGGCGATGTACAGGCCACCCGCGGGCTCCGAGACCCGTCGAAGTGAGACGTCGGTGAGGTTCAGGTAGTCCCGCAGGTCTTCGGTGGTCAGACTTTCGAGGCGAACAATTCGCATCCGGTGTTCCCTCGCTGTGCGTGCTTGGTTGTTTCGCCGAAAGCGGACACTTCCAGCATCCCGAAACATATCCGAAAACTTCTTTGTTTAGTCTGGCGTAACGAGTCACTGCTCGGGAGGAGGCATCGATGTCTGGATCCGTCGCCCCCGTGCGCGCAGAACTCACCGTCGCGCACGCCGCGCTCGTCGACTCCGCCGTCGAAATCCTGCGCGGTCGGCGCATTGCGGTACTGACCGGGGCTGGGGTCAGCACCGACTCCGGAATCCCCGACTACCGCGGCGAGGGCGCTCCCGCTCGCACGCCCATGACGTTCCAGCAGTTTCTCGACGACGACGATTACCGCAAGCGCTACTGGGCCGGAAGCCAACTGGGCTGGAAGCGGTTCGACGCTGCTCGCCCGAACGACGGGCATCGAGCGCTCGCGGAGTTGGAGATCGCAGGCGGTGCCGGTGGCGGGGTCAACGGCATCATCACCCAGAACGTCGACGGGCTGCACCTGCGCGCCGGATCGCAGCGGGTCGTCGACTTGCACGGCACCATGGACCGCGTCCGCTGCCTGCGCTGCGGCCAGCTCTACGCGCGCGCCGACATTTCGCACCGGATCGATGAACTCAATCCCTGGCTCGCGGATCCCGGGGCCACGGCGCTCGGACCGGATGGGGATGTCGAAATCTCCTCGGTCGCCGACTTCGTCCTCCCGACCTGCGGCGCCTGTGACGGGGTGTTGAAGCCCGACATCGTGTTCTTCGGCGAGTTCATCCCGAGGGAGAAGTTCGTCGAGGCCAGTGCGCTGGTGCAGAAGGCCGATGCGTTGCTCATCGCCGGGTCGTCGCTCGTCGTCAACTCGGGCATTCGGCTGCTCGACCACGCGACTCGTCGCCACCTGCCCGTCATCATCATTAATCGGGGCGCGACCAAAGGCGACTCGCGGGCGACGCTCAAGATCGACGGTGGCACGACCGAGACGCTGGTTGCCCTTCGCGACCAGCTGCTCACCTAGTTAGCCGAGCTGGTAGTTCGCAGAGCTGGGAACGGAGCTGGAAGCAGAGCTGGTTGGCGGACTTGGTTAGCAGACGGTTCGCCCTAGGCTGAGCGCATGACTTCGCTCTACCTCGTTCGCCACGGTGAGACCGACTGGAATGCGCAGCGCCGCATCCAGGGCACGACCGACATCCCGCTGAACGAGACGGGCCGATCGCAGGCCGCGACGACCGGGCGGTTGCTTGCCCGACGCTCCTGGGACGGCATCTACTCGAGCCCGCTCTCCCGTGCCTACGACACCGCGAACATCATCGCCGGGGAACTCGGGATGTCGGAACCGGGTCGCATCGACGCCCTGGTCGAGCGCAACTACGGCGAGGCAGAGGGACTCAACTGGGAAGAGATCGACCGGATGTTCCCCGGCGATACCCCGGTGCCCGGGCGCGAGGAGCGCGAGGAGGTCACCCTTCGCGTGCTGCCCGCTCTCGTGGCCCTCGCGCAGGAACGCCAGGGCGAATCGCTCATCGTGGTCAGCCACGGCGGAGTCATCCGCTCCGTGCTCAACGTCGTCGATCCGACGACGACCCACGGCGCCATCACCAATGGCTCCGTGCACAGCTTCGAGCTCGTGGATGGCGCCCTCGAGCTGATCGCCTTCGACGACCCGATCGACGAGCTGTCGCTCCAGTACGGAACCGACGACCTCGACGAACAGAATGCGCTCGAGAACCGGGACACCATCCGCGGCTAGGTAGCGCCAGATTTTTCTCTGAATCCCTGTCTGCCCCCGGGTGATGCGTCTGCCCCCGTACGTACGGGGGCAGACGCATCATCCGGGGGCAGACGACGTTTGGCGGGCCTCGTAGACCGAGATCAGCGTCGCGAGAAGGGCCGCAGCCGACCTGTCCCAGCTGAAGTCGCCCGCACGCTTTACCGAAAGCGCGGAGAGCCGACTCCACTCAGCCGGATCCTCGAGCCTGAGGACGGCGGCAGCGAACGACTTCGGATCGCGCGGATCGAAGTACAGGGCCGCATCCGCTCCGATCTCGCGGAAGATGTCGATGTCGCTCACCACGACCGGTGTTCCCCCCGCCATCGCCTCGATGAGTGGAAGCCCGAAACCCTCGTTCAGCGAGGCGCTGACCAGCGCTGTCGCCGTTGACAGGACCCGCGCGTACTCCGCGTCGCTCACACCACCGTGAAATCGCAGCGCACCGGTCGGGGCAAGCGCGGTAAGCGCGGTGACGGTCCGCTCGTCGGCTCGGCTCAGCAGGTGCAGCGTGTAGCCCGGCAGCTCGTGCATCCCCCGGGCGAGCAGTTCCACGTTCTTGTACGGCATGAACGAGCCCATGTAGACGAGATCGCGCGTCGGGTTTGCGGATCGGGCGACACCGCCTTCAAGCACGGCATCGACCGCGTTCGGGACCACCGTGATCGGGTGTTTGGTCAGGCGGTGTTCCACCATGAGCTTGCGAGTGGTCTCCGAAACCGTTGCGTGCGCGTCGGCCCGGTTGAGGACGAAGCGCTGCGGCGCCCAGGACAGGTGGTACAGCCGCCAGAGGAGTCGGATCGGCCAGGGCAGATCCCGCGGCGGGGTCCGGTTCTCGTAATAGATGAGATCGTGGACGGTCGTGACCAGACCGAAGCGGCGACCGAACGGGCCGATCGTCTGCATGGGGCTGTACACGACATCCGGACGAAGGATGTTGAGCCTGCGCGACATCCACGGCTCCCGAGGCGAGGTCGGTGAGGGCCCAAGCACCCAGGGCAGGTCAGGCAGGAGGCTGAGCTGGCGCTGGTCAGAGATGATCATGGTGACCGGCTGCAGCTTCGCGAGTGCGGTGACGAGGCCCGCGGTGAACCGGCTGATGCCGTCGTGGCGCTCGTACCGCGTGTATCGGCAATCGAAGAAGACCCTCATCGGGCAGCGACCGTGCCGACACCGAGGAACGACACGATCAACTCCGCCGCCTCCCGTGGCCGCTCGTAGTGGATGAGGTGGCCGACATCCGCAAGCACGTGAAGCTCCGCCGCCGGCAGCAGGTCGCGGAGCTTCTCTTCGTCGGCGACCGTCGTGATCGGATCATTGTCCGCGGCGATCAACAGGGTTCGAACCGGGATCTTCGGCGCGAACTGCAGCACGTTGTGACCGGTGGACGCCTGGAACGCCTCGAGGAGCGTGTCGCGGTCGGAGAAGCGGCTGAAGTAGGTGCGGTGCTGGTCGTGGATGAAGGCGCGGAGCCCCGGATCCTTCGTCTTCGCCATTCCCTCACTCGTGAGTCGCGTAATGAGCCTGCTGGCCAGAACCGCCTGGCCGAGTTTCTCCGGGAGCGCGGCACCGGCGCGGAAGTAGAACACCGCGAGCCCCGTCACAAACGCCTTCGGCCCCTTGAGCGCAGGGGCTGCGATCGGATTGATGAGAATCAGCGCGGGCGTCGCGAGCCCACCCGCGACGGCGGCTGCCGAGACGATCGAGCCGAACGAGTGGCCGAGGATGACCGGCTGCGTTGGCAGGGCCAGGCTCGCAATGAACGTGCGAAGCCAGTTCGAGTAGCCGTCGATGTCGTGCCTGGCCTCGACAAGGGGTGTCGATTCGCCGAATCCCGGAAGGTCCGGACTGATCACACGCACGCCCCGCAGTTGCGCCACGACCGGCTCGAGCCCGTGGTGTTCGCCGCGAAACCCGTGTACGGCGACAATCACCAGTGGCGCATCAACCGGCCCATAGTCCCAGTAGTGCGTGTCACTACCGAGTATTGAGACTCGTTCAGCGCGCACCGGCGTGGCGGCGAGGAGTGCGCCGTAGGGATTCGTCACGGCACGGTTCGGGACAGTCATCGGTTTGATTGTATGCAGCGCGGCAGCCGGGTATGGATTGCCAGCCGCCCCATAGACTCGAAAAGTGACTTTCACCGCGCCCATCCAGCTCCCCGGCCTCGCGCTCGACCCTGAGTGGTATCGCCGCGCCGTCTTCTACGAGGTCATGGTCCGCGGCTATGTCGACAGTAATGGAGACGGATCGGGTGACCTCGGCGGTCTGATCTCCCGACTCGACTATCTGCAGTGGCTCGGTGTCGATGCACTCTGGTTACCGCCGATCTACCAGTCTCCGCTTCGAGACGGCGGCTACGACGTCTCGGATTTCCGCAGCATCCTTCCCGAGTTCGGAACCGTCGAGGAGTTCCGTGAGCTCGTTCGCCGCGCACACGAGCGCAACATGCGGATCGTCATCGACTACCCGCTGAACCACACCTCGGACGCGCACGAGTGGTTCCAGCAGTCGCGCTCCGACCCCGACGGACCCTACGGCGACTACTACGTCTGGAGCGACACCGACGAGAAGTATCCGAACATCCGGGTGATCTTCGTCGATACCGAGGAGTCGAACTGGGCCTTCGATCCGGTGCGCCGCCAGTTCTTCTTCCACCGGTTCTTCTCCCATCAGCCGGACCTCAACTTCGAGAACCCCGCCGTTCGCAACGAGGTCACCCAGATCATCCGGTTCTGGCTCGACATGGGTGTCGACGGCATTCGGCTCGACGCGATTCCGTACCTGTTCGAGAGCGACGAAGGCAACGGCGAGGGCGAGCCGGAGACGCACGCGTATCTTCGCGAGATCCGCGCGATGCTCGATCGCGACTACCCGGGGCGCATCCTCATCGCCGAGGCGAACCAGTGGCCGCAGGAGGTCGTCTCGTTCTTCGGAACCGAGGAGGAGCCCGAGTGCCACATGGCGTTCGATTTTCCGGTGATGCCGAGGATCTTCTATTCCCTGCGGGCGCAGCAGTCCAGCGAGCTGATCCGCATCCTCTCTGAGACGACCGATGTGCCGCCCGGCGCAGGCTGGGGAGTTTTCCTTCGCAACCATGACGAGCTCACTCTCGAAATGGTGTCGGAGGAATACCGCCAGGCCATGTACGGCTGGTACGCCTACGACCCGCGGATGCGCTCCAATATCGGTATCCGTCGCCGGCTCGCTCCCCTTCTGGACAATTCCCGCGCCGAGCTCGAACTCGCGCACGCCCTGTTGTTTGCTCTGAAGGGCAGCCCGTTCCTGTACTACGGCGACGAAATCGGCATGGGCGACAACATCTGGTTGCCGGATCGCGACAGCTCGCGGACGCCGATGCAGTGGAATCCGGATCGCAACGCCGGCTTCTCGAGCGCGGATCCTGGCAAGCTCTACTCCCCCGTCGTCCAGTCCCTCGTGTACAACTACAACCTCGTGAACGTGGAATCCCAGCTGGCGCAGTCGCGATCACTACTGCACTGGATCCGCAACGTCGTGCACGTGCGCAAGGCACATCCGGCATTCGGACTCGGGAAGCTCACGGTGCTCGAGACTAACCACGAGTCCGTTCTCGCGTTCGTTCGCGACTACGAGGGCTCCGGGAGCCAGTTCGGGGATGCCCCGGAGCGGATCCTCTGCGTCTTCAGCTTCGCCCACAACCCGATCTCGGTTGAGGTCAAGGCGGAGTCCCTCGCCGGCCTGCCACTGTTCGACCTCTTCGGTGGTGCGCAGTTCCCGACGGTCGCCGACGACGGTACGCTCACGCTCACACTCGGCACGCAGGATTTCTTCTGGTTGCACGTGCGCTAGCGACGGCAACTCGCTGTGGCTGACCGGTTGCGCGACAGGGAACTGTCTGCGGCTGCCTCTAAACTCGTGGCCATGAGCAACCCCTGGTTCGACACACTCGGCGTATTCGATCTCGAGACCACCGGAATCGATGTTGAAACCAGTCGAGTCGTCTCCGCCGCCGTCGGCGTCCTTGACGAATCGGGCAACCTGGTCGAACAGTGGAACTGGCTGGCCGACCCCGGGGTCGAGATCCCCGAGCAGGCCAGCGCCGTGCACGGCATCACCACGGCTCGGGCGCGTGCGGAAGGGCGCCCGGCGAAAGAGGTCATCGCCGAGATCATCGCGGTCCTCGAGGGCCTGTTCGATCGTGGTCTCGCTGTCACGATCTACAACGCGCCGTACGATCTGAGCCTGTTGCACTTCGAGGCCCTGCGCTACGACATCGAGCCTCTCACGGAGCCGGCGCCCATCATCGATCCGCTCGTGCTCGATCGTGTGGTCGACAAGTACCGCAAGGGAAAGCGCACGCTCGAGGCCGCCGCGGTCGTCTACGGCGTCGCGCTGATCGATGCCCACGATGCCAGCGCGGATGCCGTCGCGGCCGGTCGGGTGGCCCAGGCCATGGCACGCAGGAATCCCGAGCAGCTCGCGGTCGAGTCCGCCCTGCTGCACACCCAGCAGGTCGCCTGGTGTGCGGAACAATCGGCGGATTTCCAGGCCTACATGCGCCGCACGCACAACCCGGAGTTCACGTCATCCGGATCGTGGCCGGTCCGCCGCTGAGCCGACGATGCGCCCCCGCGTCATCGTTGCGCCCCCAGTGTCGGGCGCAGCGATAACAAACGGGCGCGGCGTCAATGGGAATTGCCGCCAACAACGCAAAAAGGGGCGACCGGCCTAAGCCGGTCGCCCCTTTTTCGTGACGAATTACTTGCTGAAGCCCTTGTAGCGCGAGTTGAACTTCTCGACGCGGCCCGCGGAGTCGAGGATGCGCTGCTTGCCCGTGTAGAACGGGTGCGAAGCGGAGGAGATCTCGACGTCGATGACCGGGTAGGTCTCGCCGTCCAGCTCGATCGTCTTCTCGCTCTTTGCGGTGGAGCGCGTCAGGAACGTCTCACCAGAGGCGAGGTCGCGGAACACGATGGGCGCGTACTCGGGGTGAATGGCAGACTTCATGGCGAATCCTTGATTGTTGAGTGATGGGAAAACTTGCGGCTGGAGATAGCCCAGAGCCGACTACTTAGGTTACCAGACGGATACCACTGTGTTGGCTAACCCGTCTGTTGGCTAACCCGTCTGTTGGCTAACTCGGGTCAGCTAACTGGCGCGGGCCGTGAACCTGCTCGCGTCACTGGTGACCTCGAGCGGCAGCCCGAACGTCTCGGTGAGGTTCTCCGAGGTGATCACATCGTCGATCGAACCGGCAGCCGTCGCCTTACCCTCCGACAGGAGAAGGGCGTGGGTGAAGCCGACGGGAATCTCCTCCACGTGGTGGGTCACCATCACAATGGGAGCCTGCGCCGCGCTGGCGAATCCACTGAGCAGCTGCAGCAGTTCTTCGCGAGAGCCGAGATCGAGACTTGCCGCCGGCTCATCCAGCAACAGGATTTCGGGATCCGTCATGACAGCCCGGGCAATCTGCACCCGCTTCTGTTCGCCGTCACTCAGCCCGCCGAATCTGCGCTCGGCGAGATGGCCGAGCTTCCATTCGCCAAGCACTCGCTCCGCGCGGCGAATGTCGATGTCTTCGTACTCTTCGTTCCAGCGGCCGGTCACCGAGTACGCGGCCGTCAGCACGACGTTCAAAACCGTCTCGTCCCCCGGGATGCGCTTACCCATGGCAGAGGACGCGAAGCCGATCCGCGGGCGAAGTTCGAAGACGTCGACGGCGCCGAGCTTGGAGTCCAGCAACTGGGCCTTGCCAGAGCTCGGGTGGATGAGCGCGGCCGCGATCTGAAGGAGTGTTGTCTTTCCCGCGCCGTTGGGCCCGAGGATCACCCACCGTTCGCTGTCGTCGACACTCCACGTGAGAGGTCCGAGGATGGTATTTCCGTCGCGAACGACCGAGACGTCGGTGAGCTGGAGAACACTGGCCATGGTCACACCAGCCTAGGCCAGCACGGATGAGATTCGTGATCAGACAAGCGACTCATAAATCTCTCTGGTGCGATTGGCGATGCGCTCCCAGCTGAACATCTCTTCGGCGCGCAGGCGGCCGGCCTCGCCCATGTTCCTTGCCGCCTTCGGATCGGACACGACCTCGACGAGCGCGGACGCGAGGTCCGCCACGAACTGGTCGGCATCCACCGGCGTTCCCGTTCCGTCATCCGCCTGCTCGATCGGCACGAGCTTGCCGGTCACGCCGTCGTCAACGACCTCCGGAATGCCGCCAGTCGCCGTGCCGACCACCGGAATACCGCACGCCATGGCCTCGAGGTTGACGATACCGAGCGGTTCGTAGACGGATGGGCAGACGAAGGTCGTCGCGCTGGTGAGCACGGCACGCAGCTCGGTCTGACTGAGAAGACGGTCGATCCAGACGACCCCGCTGCGAAGTTTCTGGAGCTCCGCGACACCATCCCGAACCTCAGCGAGGATCTCCGGGGTGTCCGGTGCGCCGGCACACAGCACGACCTGGACTTCCGGTGGCAGGAGCGCCGCGGCGCGAAGAAGGTACGGCAGCCCCTTTTGGCGCGTGATTCGCCCGACGAAGACGACGGATGGGCGCACCGGGTCGATACCGAGCCCCCGGGTGATCGCTTCGTCGTGGTTCGGCGTCCACGTCTTCAAGTTGATGCCGTTGTACACGACTTCCACTTTCGACTCGTCGAGGAACGGATATGACCGCAGGATGTCGCGGCGCATCCCCTCGCTTACGGCGATCACCTTTGCGGCACTGGCGAAGGCGGTCGACTCGATCCAGCTCGAGAGGCGGTATCCCCCGCCGAGTTGCTCGGCCTTCCAGGGGCGAAGCGGCTCGAGGCTGTGGGCTGTGACCACGTGCGGGATCCCGTACAGGAGCGAGGCAACGTGGCCGGCCGCATTCGCGTACCAGGTATGCGAGTGGACGAGATCGGCGCCCTCGACATCGCGGGCGATCTGCAGGTCGACGCCGAGGGTCGCAAGCGCGGGGTTGGAACCGGCGAGTTCCGGGGGGACGCGATACGAATCGACACCGGGTTCGTCGCGAGGCTCACCGAACGCGCGCACCATGACATCCGTGCCGGTCTCGCGCAGCGCACGGACGAGCTCCGTGACGTGCACACCGGCGCCACCGTAGATCTCGGGAGGATATTCGCGGCTTATGAGGTCGACTCGCATGGTTAGACGCTAGTACAGCCCCACCCCCTGCCATACGCTGGTGAAATGGCGGCGAAGAAGATTTTCGGGATTGTTCTGGCTGGCGGCGAGGGCAAGCGATTGATGCCCCTCACGGCCGATAGGGCGAAGCCCGCGGTGCCGTTCGGCGGCAACTATCGACTGATCGACTTCGCGCTCAGCAACCTGATCAATTCGGGGCTTCGCCAGATTGTGGTGCTCACCCAGTACAAGTCGCACAGCCTCGACCGTCACGTCTCGCAGACCTGGCGACTCGATGGGATCACGAGCTCGTACGTCGCATCCGTGCCGGCCCAGCAGCGCCTCGGCAAGCGCTGGTTCAGTGGGTCGGCCGACGCCATCCTGCAGAGCCTCAACCTGCTGCGGGACGAGAAGCCGGACATCGTGGTCGTGGTCGGTGCCGACCACGTCTATCGCATGGACTTCGCGCAGATGATCGAAGCCCACATCGAGTCCGGTGCGGGTGTGACCGTTGCCGCGATTCGCCAGTCCATTTCGCTGGCCGACCAGTTCGGCATCATCGAGCTGGATCCGGAGGATCCGACCCGGATCGCCGCCTTCCTCGAGAAGCCGAAGAACGCGGTCGGGCTCGCAGACTCCCCCACCGAGGTGCTCGCTTCGATGGGCAACTACGTTTTCGATGCCAGCATCCTGATGGACGCCGTCATTCGCGACGGGGAGAATCCCGCCTCGAACCACGACATGGGCGGCGACATCGTCCCGGATTTCGTCGCGAGGGGCGAGGCCGCCGTCTACGACCTCAATCGCAACGATGTTCCTGGGTCCACCGACCGTGACAAGTTCTACTGGCGGGATGTCGGGACCATCGAGTCATTCTTCGATGCGCACCAGGATCTCATCTCGGCGCTGCCGATCTTCAACCTCTACAACCGCGAGTGGCCGATCTTCAGCCAGGCGCTGAACTCGCCGCCGGCCAAGTTCGTTCGTGACGCCAAGGGCAACCTCGGTACCACGATCGATTCGATCGTCGCGCTCGGGACCCTCGTCTCGGGCGGTCACCTCGAGCGAAGCGTGATCGGCTCATGGTGCACCATCGAATCCGGTTCGACGGTCGTCGACACGGTCGTGTTCGACCGCGTTCACATCGGGCCGAACGCCACCGTTCGCCGAGCTATTCTTGACAAGGATGTCGTGGTCTCCGAGGGTTCGTCGGTCGGCGTCAACCACGATGCGGACCGCGCACGAGGCTTCACGGTCACGGAATCCGGTATCACCGTGGTGGGCAAGGGCGTTCTCGTTTCCTAGCTATTCCCCTGTTTGCACTGCCCACTCCACGGAAGGCCCCACCCGCCATGGCTCGATTTCTCGTGGTGCTCGATGTCGATTCGACTCTCATCGAGAACGAGGTCATCGAGCTTCTCGCCGAGGAGGCCGGATCGCTGGCCGAGGTCGCGGCGATCACGTCGCGTGCGATGAACGGTGAGTTGGATTTCGAGGCCAGCCTCCGGTCGCGTGTCGCGACGCTGCGCGGCCTGCCCTCTTCCGTATTCGAGGTGGTGGCCGCGCGGGTGCGCGTGACCGGCGGAGTCCAGGCAATGATCGCCGGCATCCATTCCGCCGGGGGCCGCGTGGGCGTCGTCTCCGGTGGATTTCACGAGATCATCGACCCGATCGCAGCCTCCCTCGGGCTCGACTATCGACGAGCCAATCGCCTCGAGGTCGTGGACGGCGCGCTGACCGGTGAACTGCTCGGAGCCGTCATCGACGCGGCGGCAAAGGCGTCGACGCTCCGCGAGTGGGCGGCCGATTTCGGTGTGCCGCTCAGCCAAACCGTGGCCGTCGGCGACGGCGCCAACGACCTTCCGATGATGGCGATCACCGGGCTCGCGGTCGGCTTCGACGCCAAGGCCCCCGTGCGGGACGAGGCCAACGTGTTGATGGATGTCCGGGACCTCTCGCAGCTGCTGCCGCTGCTCGGGCTGCGCGGCTGACTAAGCCGAGTCAGTGGCCCATCCCGAGGCCGCCGTCAACAGGGATGACCGCTCCCGAGATGTATCCGGCGTCGTCGCCGGCGAGCCAGGCGATCGCCTTGGCTACTTCGGAGGCGGTTGCGAACCGACCGGCGGGGATCGACTTCTTATACTCGGCCTGCTGCTCCTCGGGAAGCACCGCGGTCATGTCGGTTTCGATGAACCCCGGCGCAACAACATTCGCGGTGATGCCGCGTGAGCCGAGCTCGCGGGTGATCGAGCGGGCTAGTCCGATGAGGCCGCTCTTGGATGCCGAGTAGTTCACCTGGCCCGCGGATCCGAGCAGCCCAACGACGCTCGAAACCAGGATGATGCGCCCGAAGCGGGCCTTCAACATCCCCTTTGACGCGCGTTTGATCACGCGAAAGGCGCCGCTCAGGTTGGTGTCGATGACGTCGGTGAAGTCGTCCTCTGACATCCGAAGCAACAGGGTGTCGCGGGTGATGCCAGCGTTCGCGACGACGACCTCGACCGGGCCGAGCTTGGCCTCCACCTCGGTGAACGCGGCATCGAGACTCGCGGCATCGGTCACGTCGGCGCGAACGGTGAGGGAACCTGTCGGACCCTCCCCAGACCGGGCGGTGACCGCGACACGATGCCCGAGGGAGACGAATTCTTCTGCGATTGCGAAGCCGATGCCTCGGTTGCCGCCGGTGATCAGGACGGTGCGCGCTGTAGTCATGGCTCACAAGCCTACCCAGCGTTGGAGCGCCAGCAACCACGAGCCGGTGCCCGGACGTAGGCTATTCCTGCCGATGAAGAAGCAACCGTTACAGTCCGCCACATCGCTCCCGCCATCGCCCGACGAGGAGCGTCGCGGACGCATGGTCAAATACACGATTGCGATGAGCATTCGCTTTGTCTGCATCATTCTTGTGTTCGTCGTGCCGGACTGGTGGAGGCTTGTGCCGGCGATCGGCGCGATCCTTTTGCCGTACATCGCGGTGGTCATTGCCAACACCGCGGGTCGCACCTCGGTTGCCGCCCGGGTTAGCACCGGCGCGGTGCTGCCCGCCCACTTCGGTAACGCTCCCGGCAACGAAACTCCGCGGGAGCCGGTGCCCCACGAACCAGGAGCTGACGCGTGATCGGCCTCGGCAGCGACCCGAGCAGTCCGCAGTGTTCGAGGGCCGGATGCGGACTGCCAGCGACGACGACTCTCAACTGGCGCAATCCGAAGATTCACACCGCTGATCGAGTCAAAGTCTGGCTCGCCTGCGACGATCACGCGGACTATCTACGGGATTTCCTCGAGGCCCGGAACTTCCCAGTCGTGGTGGCTAAGTTTGGGGTCGAGGTGACGGTCGTGCCGGATGCGGTGCACCCAGGCGGGATGGCGTGATGAAGAAGTGGCGCTTCGCCCTCACCGAGCGCTGGCTCACCTACCTGGCGATGGCCGTCATGTTCTCCGTCGCCTGCGCCCTGCTCTCGCAGTGGCAGTTCAGTCGTAACGCGCAAACCGAGGCGAAACACAACCTGGTCTCTGCGAACTTCCACGCCGCCGTGGTTCCGCTGTCGAAAATCGTTCCGACCACAAAGTCGTACTCCGCAGCCAACGTCTGGCGCAAGGTGAGCGTGGTGGGCGTTTACGATCCGGCGAAGCAGCTGCTCGTCCGCGATCGCACTTACGGCGCCAACCCCGGTTTCGAGGTCCTCACGCCGCTCAGGCTCTCGGACGGTAGATATTTCATCATCGACCGTGGCTGGCTCCCGGTGGGCACCACGCAGGATCGGCCCGACGTGGTCCCGGCTCCTCCGAAGGGAATCATCCACGTGACGGCGTGGCTGCAGGGCAATGAGGCCGTGCTGCCCGGTCGCGTCGCGCCGGGCGGCGAAATCTCCGAGGTCAATCTTCCGACCGTTGGCCGCACGCTCGCCGGAAGCACCTATACCGCCGCGTACGGTCTGCTTCGCACCGAGTCTCCCGCTCCCCCGACGCGGCCCGTTCGCACCCTGGCTCCGGTGATCGATCCCGGCCCCTATCTCTCCTACGCCATCCAGTGGATCCTGTTCGCACTGTTTTCGTTTACGGCCCTCGGCTGGGCGCTTCGACAGGAGCGCCGGGCGCGAGACGCCGAGGATCCCGAGGAGATCGCCCGCGCGGCCGAGCGCGAACGCAGGGCCAGCCTTCGCGACCCGACCGACTCCCAGATCGAGGACGATCAGTTGGGTGTCGGCCAATCCAGCATGGGACCGGCGGATCCGAGGGCCGTCGGAGCCGTCATTCACGACCGGGACCTCCGGGAGCGACTCACCGCAAGGTACGGCACCGCCATTGTCCCGAGGGTCAAGACGCAGCGGGCCCGGCAGTCCTCGCCCGGCAGCCCCGACGATGCGAACCCCGACGATGCGAACCCCGGCGATGCCGATCACGACGCGGCTGACACCCTGATCGACGCGGGCTAGACCAAACGACGTCTGCCCCCGCCCGATGCGTCTGCCCCCGTACGTACGGGTGCCGACGCATCACACGGGGGCAGACAGCCTTGAGCTAGGCGATCGCGTCCGCGACGAGTTGTCGCAGCGCGGGGACCACATCCCGCTCGAACCACGGATTCTTCGCCTGCCACCGGAAGTTCAGCGGTGAGGGGTGCACGAGCGGGATCATCGCGGGCAGATAGTCGCGATAGGCCTCGACCGTCCGGGTGAGATTGGTCTTCGCCGTCGCCCCGAGGTAGTACTTCTGCGCGTACCCACCGATCAGGATCGTCAGGCGGAGATCCGGAAGCTCCGACAGGATGCGCGGATGCCACCGCGGCGCGAACTCCGGGCGGGGCGGAAGGTCTCCGCTCGCTCCCCTGCCCGGATAGTAGAAGTCCATGGGGATCAGCGCGAAGAGGTCCGCGTCGTAGAACTCTTCATCGGTCACCCCGAGCCAGCGACGAAGCGTGACCCCGCTCGCATCGTCCCAGGGAGTTCCGCTCTCCTGTGCACGCTTCCCGGGCGCCTGACCGATGATGACGATGCGCGAGAGGGCCGACGCGGCATAAACGGGCCGGAGCCCCGACTCCGTGAGCGAGGCGTTGGACGGGTCCCCGACAAGCTCGTCGTAGATCTCACCGAGTCCGGTCACGGTACCGGCCTGATCAGGCCAGGGTGATCAGGTCGGCGTAGTCCGGGTTCCAGTGGTCCTCGGTGCCGTCGGGCAGGATCAGGACTCGCTCGGGATTGAGCGCCTCCACGGCGCCCTCGTCGTGGCTGACCAGGACAACGGCACCCGAGTAGCTCGCCAGTGCATCGAGGATTTCGAGACGACTAGCCGGGTCGAGGTTGTTGGTTGGTTCATCCAGCAGGAGGACATTGGCGCCCGAGACGACGATCATCGCCAGCGCGAGCCGCGTCTTCTCCCCACCGGAGAGCACACCGGCAGGCTTCGTTGCGTCATCCCCCGTGAACAGGAACGACCCAAGAACTCGCCGCGCCTCGGTTTCGGTCAAGTTGGGCGAGGACGACACCATGTTCTGCAGCACAGACCGCTTGACGTCGATCGTCTCGTGCTCCTGCGCGTAATACCCGATCCGCAGTCCGTGACCAGGCTCGATCTGGCCGGTGTCCGGCCGGTCGACGCCGGCGAGGATGCGCAGAAGAGTCGTCTTGCCAGCACCGTTCAGCCCGAGCACGACCACCTTCGAGCCCCGGTCGATCGCGAGATCCACCGCGGCAAAGATCTCGAGCGAACCGTAGCTCTTGGACAGGTTGGATGCCATGAGCGGCGTGCGGCCGCAGGCCACCGGATCTGGGAAGCGCAGCTTGGCCACGCGATCCACCGTGCGGACGTCGTCGAGCCCGGCCAGCATCCTCTCGGCCCGCGCAACCATCTGGTGCGCTGCCGCTGCCTTGGACGCCTTCGCCCCGAACTTCGCGGCCTGGGTGGTGAGAACCGCGGCCTTCTTCTCGACGTTCGTGCGCTCCTTCTTGCGGCGTTCCTCGTCGGCGGCACGCTGGCGCTGGTAGTTTCTCCAGCCCATGTTGTAGATGTCGATCGTCTGGCGGTTGGCATCGAGATAGAAGACCTTGTTGACGGTCTCTTCGACCAACTCGATATCGTGGGTGATCACGATCAGGCCGCCGGGGAATCCCTTGAGGAACTCGCGAAGCCAGACGACGGAGTCCGCGTCGAGGTGGTTGGTCGGCTCATCGAGCAGCATCGTGTCCGCACCACTGAAGAGGATGCGCGCGAGCTCGATGCGGCGACGCTGGCCGCCGGAGAGGGTCGACAGCGGCTGGTCGAGGATGCGGTCGGGCAGGCTGAGATTGCTCGCGATGGATGCAGCCTCCGCCTCCGCCGCGTATCCGCCGAGCGCCGTGAAGCGCTCCTCGAGTCCGCCGTACTTCTTCATCGCTGCGGCGCTGATCGCCTCATCCGGGCTGGCCATTTCGAGCATCGCCTTGTTCATGCCGATGTTCAGCTGGCCGAGCCCTCGAGCGTCGAGGATGCGCGTGCGCGCGAGATCCTCCGGATTGCCGGAGCGGGGATCCTGGGGCAGATAGCCGATCTCGCCCGTTCGGTCGATCTTGCCGGCGGCCGGAGGAAGTTCGCCGGCCAAAGTCTTGGTCAGAGTGGTCTTACCCGCACCGTTTCGGCCGACGAGACCGATCTTGTCGCCGCGATCGACGCGGAATGTGACCTCGTCCATGAGCAGTCTTGCCCCGACGCGTAGCTCGAGGTCTTGCACAGACAGCACAGAAGTAGTCCAGTTCTTTAGGCGCGGTTGAACAACGCGGAAGGAGGGGGTCAGCCAGCTAGTCTACTTTGGTACCCCTTCGTCCGCTGCGACCCCACAAGGAGCATGAATGTCGACAATGACCCTGGCGTATGGACGCCCAACGCTGGCCGATCGCCTGTTGTCCCGAAGCCTCGTTACCGATCTCGTCCTTGTCGCTGCCGGCACGGCGTTGACTTCGATTCTCGCCCAGATCGCAATCCCGATCTGGCCCGTGCCGATTACCGGTCAGACGTTCGCGGTCCTGTTCGTCGGGGCAAGCCTCGGTGTCGTTCGCGCGGCGTTGTCGATGCTGCTGTATGTCGGCATCGGCCTTCTTGGGCTTCCCGTGTTCGCGCCGAACGCCGACCACAGCCACACCGTCGGATTTGCAGCCCTCGTCGGCCCGACCGGCGGATACCTGATTGCCTTTGTTTTCGCCTCGGCCTTCGTCGGTTGGCTCGCCCAGCGCGAGTGGGACCGCAAGTGGCTGCGCACTCTTCTCGCCTTCGTCGGCGGAACGGTCATCATCTACGCGATCGCACTCCCCTGGTTGTTCGTCGCGCTCAGTAACCTCCACGTGCCGAACCCGCTGCAGGCGACGCTCGCGGGTGGTATCTACCCGTTCCTGCTCGGCGACACCCTCAAGGCGATCTTCGCCGCGGTTCTTCTGCCACTCGTCTGGCGCGCGCTCGGCCCAGTAAAGAAAAGCGCAGCGAAGAAGGACAAGACGGCGTAGCCAACTCGCGTCTTAACGAGAAATCGCCCTGGGAAGAATTTCCCGGGGCGATTTTTCGTATCAAGCCGATTTACATACTGAATCCGAGTGCGCGCATCATGTCGCGGCCATCGTCGGTGATCTTCTCCGGACCCCACGGCGGCATCCAGACCCAGTTGATCCGAAACTGTTCGACGATCCCGTCGAGGGACTGCGCGGTCTGCTCCTCGAGAACGTCGGTGAGCGGACACCCCGCCGAGGTCAGCGTCATGCTGATGATCAGGGCGTCGTTCTCGTCGTCCCAGGACAGGTCGTAGATGAGGCCGAGGTCAACGATGTTGACCCCGAGCTCGGGATCCATGACGTCTTTGAGTGCCTCTTCGACAGAGTCGAAAAGCGCCGGCGCGAGTGCGGTTGGCATGCGGCTAGTTTACGCTCGAGGGCGCAAGGAAGCGGTCGTAGCCCTCGTTTTCGAGGCGGTCGGCCAGCTCGGGGCCACCCTCTTCCGCGACGCGCCCATCCACGAACACGTGAACGAAGTCCGGGTGGATGTAGCGGAGGATGCGCGTGTAGTGCGTGATCAGGAGCACGCCGAGGCCGGTCGCCTGGTGGGCGCGGTTGACACCCTCGGACACGATCTTCAGCGCGTCGACGTCGAGTCCGGAGTCGGTCTCATCGAGAACCGCGAACTTGGGCTTCAGCAGTTCCAGCTGCAGGATCTCGTGGCGCTTCTTCTCGCCACCGGAGAACCCCTCGTTGACGTTGCGCTCGGCGAATACGCTGTCCATGCGGAGCGCGGCCATCGACTCCTTGACCTGCTTGCTCCAGCCGCGGATGGCCGGCGCCTCGCCGTCGATCGCCGTCTTGGCCGTGCGAAGGAAGTTCGTGACCGTAACACCGGGAATCTCAACCGGGTACTGCATCGCGAGGAAGAGGCCGGCGCGGGCGCGGGCATCCACGGTCATCTTCAGGACATCTTCACCATCGAGCGTGATCGAACCGCCCTCGACGTGATACTTCGGGTGCCCGGCGATCGTGTACGCGAGGGTCGACTTGCCTGAACCGTTCGGGCCCATGACCGCGTGGATCGAGCCCTGCTCGATCGTGAGGTCGACACCCTTCAGGATGTGCTTGGTGCCCTGATCGGTTTCGACGCTGACCCGCAGGTCGTTGATGACGAGAGTAGACATGTTCGAGTTCCTAAGTTCTAGACCGCGATGGTCTGGGTTGGATCCACGTAGACGTCGCCATCCTGGATGGTGACCTGGTAGACGGGAACCGGCTCGTAGGCCGGGAGTGAGAGTGGCTTGCCGGTGAGCAGTGAGAACTTGGAGCCGTGCGCCCAGCACTCGAGCGTCTCGCCCTCGACGAATCCCTCGGAGAGCGAGATGTCGCCGTGGGTACACACGTCGCCGATGGCGTGCACGGTACCCGCGCCATCCTTGACGATCGCCATCGACACATCGCCGATGTCGACCTTGAGTGCTTCGTCCTGGCCGAGTTCGTCCAGTGCGCAGATTCGGATGGCGTTGCTCACGATGCCACCCCGGCCAGCTCGACCTCGATGGCAAGCGCGAGCCGATCGCGAAGCGCTCCGGCATCCACCTTCTGCACGATCTCGCTCAGGAAGCCGAGAACGACGAGTCGACGCGCCTCCCGCTCGCTGATTCCGCGGGACTGGAGGTAGAACAGCTGCTCGTCGTCGAAGCGGCCGGTCGCACTCGCGTGGCCGGCCCCGAGGATGTCCCCGGTCTCGATCTCGAGGTTAGGAATCGAATCGGCGCGGGTTCCCTCGCTCAGGACGAGGTTGCGGTTCTGCTCGTAGGTATCGGTTCCGGCGGCGCGCTTCCCAATCAGGACGTCGCCGACCCAGACCGTGTGAGCACCGTCGCCGTTGAGCGCACCCTTGTAGTTGACCCGGCTGCGGGTATTCGCGGCGACGTGCTCGACGTAGACGCGCTGCTCAAGGTGCTGCCCGGCGTCGGCGAAGTAGAGGCCGAAGAGTTCGGCGTCCGCGCCCTGTTCGACCAGGTGAGTCGACGGGTTGACCCTGACCACCTTGCCGCCGAGGGAAACGACGATGTGCTTGAGACGGGCATCACGGCCGACCGTCGCGAAGTGGCTCGAGAGATGAACGGCATCCTCGTCCCACTCCTGCATCGAGATGACCGTGAGGTGCGCGCCGTCACCGACGATGATCTCAACGTTCTCGCTGAGGAGGGCGCCGCCGCTGTTCTGCAACACCACGGTCGCAACACTGTTGGGTTTCGCTTCGATGATGGTGTGGCCGGCGCGCGCGCCAGACCCGAGCGCCGATCGCGACACCGTCAGTTCGACGTGCTCGTCGCTCGTGACTTTGATCGCCAGGGCCTTCTCGAAGGAGTGCCAGGCGTTCGCCGATGCTTTCTCCTCCGGCTTACCGGTGGTTCCGATGCGGGCGTCGTCGCGGGAGACCCACTCGACCGTCGCACCGGCAGCATCCGTCGCTTCGAAAGCGTAGGTCGAACCGTCGAGCTGATCGTTGATGAGCGCGGTCACGAGCGGTAGCGGCGTGAGCTTCCAGATCGATTCGCGCCCGGTGACCTCAGGGAAGTCGGCCGGATCGACGGCGGTGAAGCGACCGGAGCGAGTCTGGATCGGCACGAACCTGTCGGCCGCGTCCCATCCGCCATCGCTGTGGACCCTGTTGCCGTGCTCAGTCGTACTATCGACGGGCACGGCTGTCCCTACGGGTGTAGAGGCGACCATCTATCCGACACTGCCTTCCATGCTCATCTCGATGAGCTTGTTGAGTTCCAGCGCGTACTCCATCGGAAGCTCGCGGGCGATCGGCTCGATGAATCCTCGCACGATCATGGCCATCGCTTCGTCCTCCGGCATGCCGCGGGACATCAGGTAGAACAGTTGCTCCTCGCTCACGCGCGAGACGGTTGCCTCGTGTCCGAGCTGGACGTCATCCACACGGATGTCGATGGACGGGTAGGTATCGGATCTCGAGATCGTGTCGACCAGGAGCGCGTCGCAGCGAACCGTGTTGGCCGAGTGATGCGCTTTCTCGTCCACGCGCACCTCGCCGCGATAACCGGCTCGGCCGCCACCCCGGGCAATCGACTTGGAGACGATGGATGACGTCGTGTACGGCGCCATGTGGATCATCTTCGCGCCGGCGTCCTGGTGCTGGCCGGGGCCGGCAAACGCGACGGACAGGGTCTCGCCCTTGGCGTGCTCGCCCACGAGGTAGATCGACGGGTACTTCATCGTCACCTTCGAGCCGATGTTGCCGTCGATCCATTCCATGGTCGCGCCCTCGTGCGCAATCGCGCGCTTGGTGACCAGGTTGTAGACGTTGTTCGACCAGTTCTGGATGGTCGTGTACCGAACGCGCGCGTTCTTCTTGACGATGATCTCGACGACCGCGGAGTGCAGGGAGTCGCTCGAATAGATCGGAGCCGTGCAGCCCTCGATGTAGTGAACGTACGAGCCCTCGTCGGCGATGATCAGCGTGCGCTCGAACTGGCCCATGTTCTCCGTGTTGATACGGAAGTAGGCCTGGAGCGGGATCTCGACGTGCACGCCCTTGGGGACGTACACGAACGATCCTCCCGACCACACCGCGGTGTTGAGCGCCGCGAACTTGTTGTCGCCAGCGGGGATGACCGTGCCGAAGTACTCGTCGAAGAACTCGGGGTGCTCCCGCAGCGCCGTGTCGGTGTCCATGAAGATGACGCCCTTGGCTTCGAGCTCCTCGTTGATCGAGTGGAACACGACCTCGGACTCGTACTGGGCGGCGACGCCAGAGACGAGGCGCTTGCGCTCAGCCTCCGGGATGCCGAGCTTCTCGTACGTGTTGCGGATGTCCTCCGGCAGGTCTTCCCAGGTCTGGGCCTGCTTCTCTGTCGAGCGGACAAAGTATTTGATGTTGTCGAAGTCGATCCCGGAAAGGTCGGCACCCCAGGTCGGCATCGGCTTCTTGCGGAAGAGCGCCAGCCCCCTGAGCCGGTTCTTGAGCATCGACTCCGGTTCGTGTTTCAAGTTGGAGATGTCGGTGACAACCTCTTCGTTGATTCCACGGCGCGCGCCCGTACCAGCCGCGTCCGAATCGGCCCAGCCGAATTCGTACTGGCCGAGGTTCGAGAGCTCTGGGCGGTCGATGAGAACGTCAGACATTTATTTCCTTCTTCCTGTCGAAGGCAACCAAGTTGGTGCGAACGACATTCCCGAACACGCGTGCGTAGAGACAGTGATGAGGGATGGACACTATCTGGCCCATATGTGAGTCGGTACCGGCCCCAAACTAAGCTGGAGCCGAAGTCGCGTTGGTTACCGACCCTCGATATACCGACCCTCGTCAACGTTGACTCCCTGGCACGGGTGGATGTTCGATGAACCCGTCGATTCTACAGGCCAACCCTGCAAAATGTAACGAAAGGCGCCATCGCGTGACGCAAAGCCTGTCCTCGTCTCCCTCGCTTGCCGGTTGGCTCCGGAAACTGCCTGGACGGCTCTGGCATTGGTTGCCCATGCGGGTCAATCGTCCGGTCCGCGTGCTGGCGTGGCTGTCGGTCATCCTCCAGGTCGTGCTCATCGGTACCGGGGGTGCCGTGCGCCTTACAGCATCGGGTCTCGGCTGCCCAACCTGGCCGCAGTGCACGGCCGGTTCGCTTGTCGACACACCAGAGCTTGGGATCCACGGTGTTATCGAGTTCAGCAATCGGATGCTGACCGTCGTGCTCTCGATCGTCGTCATCCTCGTTTTCCTGGCCGTGCTGAGAATGCGCAAGACTCGCCGCGACCTCTTCGTCCTGACCCTGATCCAGGGGCTTTCGATCCCGTTCCAGGCGGTTCTCGGCGGAATTACGGTTCTCAGCGGGCTCAACCCGTACGTGGTCGGCCTGCACTTCGTGGTCTCGATTGTGTTGGTGATCCTTACGACGGTGCTGGTCTACCGCGTCTACCGAGGGCCGCGCGGCGGGGAGCGGCTGACCCCGATGTGGTTCAGCGCGGGAACCTGGCTGACCTACGTTTTCGTCGGTCTGACGGTGATCTTCGGGATCCTGACCACCGGCTCCGGTCCGCACGCCGGCGACAACTCGGATGCCAAGGCGCTGGCTCCCCGGAACGGCCTCAGCCAGGTCTTGCTCCAGGACATCCACAGCATTCCCGCCTACCTGACGTTCGCCTGCACGCTCGTACTGTTCGTGGCAGCCTGGGTGGCGAAGGACAAGCCGCGCTGGCGGAGCATCCGGCGCTTTGCCGCTGGTCTGCTCGGGATCGAACTCGTCCAGATCATCGTCGG
>JAODMY010000081.1 GCA_025465535.1 Glaciihabitans sp. | reverse complement strand
CGGGTGCCGATTCCGATCACCACGTCGGCATCCGCGGCGAGCTTGTTGGCGGCGATGGTTCCAGTGGCGCCGACCCCGCCGACATCCATCGGATGCGCGAGCGCGAGGATCCCCTTGCCCGCGTGGGTCTGCCCGACCGGGATGCCGTGGCGCTCGCTGAACGAGGCAAGTGCCGCGTGCGCGTGCGAGTACTGGACGCCGCCGCCGCCGACGATGAAGGGGCGCTTCGCTGTCGCGATGAGCTCCGCCGCCTCGGTGAGGGATGCGACATCCGCCCTCGTGCGCGGCACGGCCCAGATGCGCTTGCGGAACAGCTCGACCGGCCAGTCCCAGGCCTCGACCTGCACGTCCTCCGGCAGCGCGATCGTGACGGCACCGGTCTGTGCCGGGTCGGTCAGCACCCGCATCGCGCCCAGGAGAGCGGCCGGGAGTTGCTCAGGGCGCCAGACGCGATCAAAGAAGGCAGAGACCGGCCGGAACGCGTCGTTGACCGTCACGTCCTGCGAGTCCGGGCGCTCGAGCTGCTGCAGCACGGGATCCGGAAGGCGATTCGCGAAGACATCCGCCGGGAAGAGCAACACCGGAATCCGGTTGACCGTGGCCAGCGCAGCCCCGGTGATCATGTTCGTCGCGCCCGGACCAATCGAGGTGGTCACCGCGAGGGTCGACAGCCGATCGCTCTGCTTGGCGAACCCGCTGGCGGCGTGCACAGCACCCTGTTCGTTGCGGGCGAGGTAGTACGGCATCGCGTGGGGATCGGCCAGCTCACTCTCGAGCAGGGCCTGCCCGAGCCCGGCCACGTTGCCGTGTCCGAAGATGCCGAAGAAGCCCTGCACGAGACGCGTTTCGACCTCGTCCCGCTTCGTGTACTGCTGTGCCAGAAAGCGAACGATGGCCTGGCTGACGGTGAGCCGGATGGTGTGAGACATGGGTTCCTAGTGCTTGTCGGTGTTGTTGGTTGCCGCGCCGGATGCCGTGAACGGGAGCCGCGGATCGACCGCCTCGCTCTTCCAACTCTCCCGAATCCAGGCGTGTTGGGGATCGTCGCTGATGAGCCAGGCGCGGTCGCGGCCGGTCGGATCCGCCGGTCCTGCCATGACGTTGAGGTAATAGAGGGGATGCCCCGGCGCGGCGACGCTCGGACCGTGGTAGCCGAAGGGAATCAGCACGACATCGCCGCTGTGGATCTCGACGGTCACGTCGATTTCGCCGGCCTCGGATGAGTAGACCCGCTGGAGTGCGAAGCCCGGCGTTCCGGCCGGGGATGGTGCGACCTCGAAGTAGTAGATCTCCTCGAGTTGCGACTCTGCCTCGCCCGCAACATCGTGCTTGTGCGGGGGATACGACGACCAGTTGCCGCCGGGCTGCATGACCTCGCAGGCAATGAGGCGATCGGCCTGCATCCTGCCTGGTGTTCCGAAGTTGTTGACCTGTCGCGAGCTGATTCCGGCGCCCCGCAGCTCGACCGACACGGCGTCCGCGGCCAGGTACTGCACCGGGAAGACCCGCTCGGCGACGGCCCAGGCGATGGCGTATCGCGAGGCCACTCCTCCCGGTGTCGATTCCGGTGCGCTGATCTGGGATTCCGATCCGAGCGGAAGGTAGAGCACATCGGTCACGCCCCACGGGCTCGGGCGACCGGCGAGCTCGTACACCTCGCCGTCGACGACGACGGTGAGGGCGCCGGAGAGCGGGACGACGATCGCCTCGCGTCCCTCGGAACTCCATCGCCGACTCTCGCCGGGATCCGCTGAGGCCACCGAGAGTCCGGTGTATTTCCAGTCGACCCCGTCGGGAACCACGGCGACCTGGTCTGGCCCATTCGAGAGACGCCCCGATGCGAAATATGAATCCATGACACCCAATCGTGCGATTGTATTGACAAATAGTTTAAGCTGGCGCGAGCATCCGCACCCGCAGAGAGTTGAGCAAGAACCAATGGAGAGCTTCCAGTCCCTGTTCGACGATCTCGAGCGCTCTGGCCCCGTTCCCCTGTACTTCCAGATCGCACGGCGAATCGAGGGAGCCATCGAATCCGGGATGCTGCCGCCCGGAACCAAGCTCGACAACGAGGTCAAGCTGGCCGAAGACCTGAAGCTCTCCCGCCCGACCGTCAGGCGCGCCATCCAGGAGCTGGTCACGAGCGGTCTGCTTGTGCGCCGACGCGGCATCGGCACGCAGGTGGTTCACGGCAAGATCAGCCGAAAGGTCGAACTCTCCAGCCTCCTCGACGATCTCACTCGTGACAACATGAACCCGAGCACCGTCGTGCTTCTGCACGAGCTGGTTGTCCCGCCCGGTGACGTTGTCGAGGCCCTCGATCTGCAGGATTCGACGCCGGTGCTGCACATCAAGAGGCTGCGCCTCACCGGAAACGATCCGATCGCGCTGCTCGAGAACTATCTCCCGCCGGAGCTCTCCGACATCAGCGCCGAGCAGCTCGAAAGCCAGGGGCTCTACCAGCTCCTGCGCGCGAAGGGCGCGACGATGCGGGTTGCCAAGCAGCGCATCGGGGCGCGCGCGGCCACCAGGGAGGAGGGCGAGCATTTCGGTCGCCCCGCTGGATCGCCCGTGCTGACGATGACGCGCACCGTCTACGACAACGGCGGCAGGGCCGTCGAATTCGGCGTTCACGCCTACCTCCCGGAGATGTATTCCTTCGAAATGACGCTCGTAGACCGCTGAGCCGGCGCGCGACCCGCGCGGCGTCAAACGTTCTGCGGGAAGCCCAGGTTGATGCCGCCGTGGCTCGGGTCGAGCCAGCGGCTGGTGACGACCTTGCCCCTGGTGAAGAAGTTGACCCCCTCCATGCCGTGCGCCTTGGCATCGCCGAAGAGCGAGCTCTTCCAGCCGCCGAAGGAGAACGCCGCGACCGGTACCGGGATGGGCACGTTGATGCCGACCATGCCGGCCTCGACCTCGCGCTGGAAGCGCCGGGCGGCACCTCCATCGTTGGTGAACACGGCCGAGCCGTTGCCGAATGCGCCGGAGTTGATGAGGGCGATGCCCTCTTCGAAGGTCGCCACCCGAACGACACCGAGTACGGGACCGAAGATCTCCTCGGTGTAGGCGCGGGAGGTGATGGGCACCTGGTCGAGGAGCGTCGGGCCGAGCCAGAAGCCGTCCGCCGCGCCATCCGGCACCACGTCCCGGCCGTCGACGACCACCGTCGCGCCGTCCTGCTTTGCGATCTCGATGTAGCCGGCGACCTTGTCGCGGTGGTCGCGGGTCACGAGCGGTCCCATGTCGCAGCCGCGACGGCCGTCGCCGACCCTCAGGCTGGAAATCCTGGTGCGGATGCGCTCGATCAGCTCGTCGGCGACCGGCTCGACCGCGACGATGACGCTGATCGCCATGCAGCGCTCGCCCGCCGAGCCGAAGCCCGCGTTGACGGCGGAGTCGGCGACCAGGTCGAGGTCGGCGTCCGGCAGCACCAGCATGTGGTTCTTCGCACCGCCGAGGGCCTGCACGCGCTTGCCGAGAGCAGTCCCGCGCTCGTAGACGTAGCGGGCGATCGGGGTCGATCCGACGAAGGAGAGTGAGGCGACATCCGGATGCTCGATCAGTCCGTCGACCGCCACCTTGTCACCGTGCAGCACCGTGAAGATGCCGTCGGGAAGCCCGGCCTCGCGCCACAGTGCGGCAATCCAGTTGGATGCGCTCGGGTCCTTCTCGCTCGGCTTCAGGATCACGGCGTTGCCGGCCGCGATCGCTATCGGCACGAACCAGAGCGGAACCATGACCGGGAAGTTGAACGGTGAGATCACGCCGACAACGCCGAGCGGCTGGCGGGTCGAGTAGACGTCGACACCGGTCGACACGTTCTCCGAGTACTCGCCCTTGGCCAGGTGAGCCATGCCGGTCGCGAACTCGACGACGTCCTGCCCGCGGGAGATCTCGCCGAGGGCGTCGCTGAGCACCTTTCCGTGCTCGGCCGTAACGATCTCGGCCAGTTCGCCCTTGCGCTCGTCGAGCAGTTGACGGAACGCGAAAAGCACCTGCTGGCGCTTCGCCCATGAGGTGTCCCGCCAGGACGGGAAGGCGGCCTGCGCCGCACCCACCGCGGCGTCGATGTCGGCCGCATCCGCGAGACGCACCAGGGAAGTCTCCGTGCCGAGTGCCGGGTCGAAGACGGCTGCGGTGCGCTGCGAGCTGCTGGCGAAGGTCTTGCCACCGATCCAGTGTTCGATGACGGGAAGCGCGGGGGAAAGTTCGGAACCCATGGGATCTCCTCGGGGGATAAAAGCGGTTACTAGCGGGAGCCGTGCACAATGGCTGCGGCGGTCGCGACGGCCGAGGCGACGTCGCCGGATGGCGGATAGAGCAGGCTCCGGCCGACGACAAGGCCGCGAACTCCGGGCAGCGCCACGGCCTCCGTCCAACGGTCGTAGGTAGCTTCCTCGTCCGAGTCCGGCTCGCCGCCGAGCAGCAGGGTCGGCAGCGTTGTGGCCTCCATGACGCGCGCCATGTTCTCGACGACCGGGATCTTCAGCCAGGTGTACGCCGAGGTCTCGCCGAGCCCGGCGGAGATTGCGACCGAGCGGATGACCGCATCCGTACTCAGATCGTTCTGAACCGTACCGCCGACTCGCGCCGAGATGAACGGCTCGACCATGATCGGCAGGCGGAGGGCGGCAGCGGCGGTGATCGCCCTTGCCGATGCCTCCATGGTGTCGGCGGTGCCGCGGTCGGCGAGGTCGATCCGCAGCAGGAGCTTCGCGAAGTCGAATTTCGCCTCGACGATGGACTCGGCGGTGTAGGCGGTGAAGCGGTCATCCAGCTCGAATTCGGCTCCGCGCAGGCCGCCACGATTCATCGAGCCGACGACGATCTTGTTCTCGAGCGCCCCCAGCAGCAGCAGGTCTTCCAGGATGTCCGGGGTGCCGAGCACGCCGTCGACGCCCGGCATCCGCAGCGCCTCGACGACGCGCTCAAGAAGCTCGTAGCGGTTCGCCATCGCCATCGGATCGTTGCCGACCCCGAGGGCGCCGCGCGCGGGATGGTCGATGGCGAGGATGAAGAGCTTGCCGTCGTCACCGAGCAGGGGCCGGCGCTTGCGGTTGGCCTGCAGCGCGGCGATGTGCTGCGGCTCGTTGGCCCGTGTGGCGCGGACGAGGTCGAAATCGGGCTCAGTCAAGGTGGTTTTCCTTCAGTTCGGCGAGCACTTCGCCTGTGGTCGGCATCGCGGTCGAGCACTCGAGGCGGGAAGCGACGATCGCTCCGGCGACGTTGGCGAAGCGGAGGGTTCGTTCAAGCGGCCAACCCTCGAGCAGGCCGTGGCAGAGCGCACCGCCGAAGCCGTCGCCGGCTCCGAGTCCATTGATCACCGTGACTTCGTGCACGGGAACCTCGACCGTCTCGGTCCTGGTCTTGGCGAGGACCCCGCGCGGGCCCTGCTTGACGATGGCCAGCTCGACACCGCGTTCGAGAAGCGCATCCGCCGCGCGATGCGGGTCGGACTCGTGGACCGCGATCTCGCACTCTTCGCGGTTGCCGATCGCAACGGTCACCTGGTCGAGCGCGCGGGAGACCTGCTCGCTTGCGGCCTCGGGTGATTCCCAGAACACCGGCCGGTAGTCGAGGTCGAGCACGGTAAGGGGAGTGCGTCCGCGCGCATCCCAGGCGGCGAAATGGGCCGCGCGACTCGGTTCCTCGGAGAGGCCGGTGACTGTGGACCAGTAGATCCGTGCCGAGCGGATGGCCGCAGGATCCAGCTCCTCCGCCCGCACCATCAGGTCAGGAGCTTTGGGCTTGCGGTAGAAGTAGATCGGAAAGTCATCCGGCGGGAAGATCTCGCAGAAGGTGATCGGGGTGAGCAGCTCTGGCACGCTCGTGACGTAGCGGTCGTCGACGCCGAGCCTCCGCAGCTCCGCATTCAGAAATCGACCGAACGGGTCATCGCCGGTGTGCGAGATGAGCGCTGTGCGCCTCCCGTGCCTCGCGGCGGCCACCGTCACATTCGCCGCGCTTCCCCCGAGGAACCGCCCGAATGTGTCGACCTGATCGAGCGTGACGCCGGTCTGGAGCGGATAGAGATCCACGCCTAGGCGCCCGACGGCAAGCAGGTCGAACGGTGTCGTGTCCGATGACGTGTCGCTCATGCCAATACCCCTTCCGGTGGCCCGAATGTACCCGGACCTCCTCGACCCACCGTGCTTCCCTCGGAGCGTGGCGTGCCAGACCATCAGATTAGCGCAATTGTCCTTACATAATTACATGAGCCCGACGGTGCTCGAAAACCTGACCGGAAGGGACGTGCTCGAGAGCACAAGGCGGTCGGGCTCACGAACGCCGGGGCCGCACGCCGCGGTGCCGAGGCCGTTGGTTCCCGCATCAAGGTGGATCCACAGGACGGCGCCCTCCACGAGCTCGGTGGCATGACGCGCCGTCTCGAGATCGCGGATCGACCATGGGCGAACCGCAAGGTCGAAGTGGGGTGCGCCGTCGATCCGGATGCCGCCGGATGCGAGACCGAGCTCTGCCCAGCGGGTCTGGCTGCGGCAGCCGTTCTCCTGTGGGACCACGTAGTCGGTCTGCAGCTCCCGGACGCTGCCGGAGTAGCGGCCGACCGCGACCGCGGTGTGCGAATCGGGGTAGCTCTCGGCTGGCCCCTGTCCGAACCAGCGCAGCGGAACGTTGCCAGGCTCGGCCTGCTTCAGTCCGATCGTGAACCCGATTCGCGGCAGCGGATGGCTCGCACCGCCGCGCCGCTCGACGTCCATCACCAGGGCGAGATCGCCGCCGGAATCGCTCCAGCGGTAGGTGACGTCGAAGCCGAGGTCAGTCGCGGAACCGCCCACCCTCGAGCGGACCACGAGGCTCTCCGAGCCATTCGCGTCGGTCTCGATCTCGGCGGTGCCGTGGCGCTCGGCCAGGCGGTCGAGGCCGTCCTCGCGCCACAGCGTCTCCATGCTCGTCTCGTCGCCCGTGCCGACGTAGCGGTCGTTCTCGGTCGGTGCGCGCCAGGCGTCGAAGCCCGCGGTCACCACCTCGGCGCCCGCCAGGGTCAGCAGGCGTCCGGCACGATCGAAGGATGCCCCGGCGAGCTCGAATCCGTCCGACCGGGAGATCATCGAGCCGCGCGTGGCCGGAGCGAACGGTGCGGGTTCGCGGAGCCTGGCCTGCCCGAAGGCGATCGGATGCCCGGCATCCGCCCACTCAGCCCTCTCGGCCGTGACGGCCCGGACGGTGAGGAACACCTCGGTGCCCGCCGGGGCAGCGGAGAGCGAATCGGCGACCGCGGTGGGCAGTGCGACGACAGCGCTCGTGAGCGGCGCAACCGTCGGAACCTCGAGGGGCCCCGCGGCGAGCTCGACGCCGTCCGCCTCGACCACCCAGCCGAACCGGTATTGGTCACTGGTCGCGAAGCTCAGGCGGTTCTCGACGGTCACCGCTTCCGCGCCGCTCGTGCCCGTCTCGAACGTGAACCGCACCGGGGCGATGACGGCCGCGAACTCGACGAGGCCGGGAGACGGCGTGCGGTCGGGCAGCAGAAGTCCGTCGATGATGAATGACCCGTCGTGGAGCACCTCGCCGAAGTCGCCGCCGTATTTGTAGCCGGCGGTGCCGTCCGCGCCGATCACCTCGAGCCCGTGGTCGAACCACTCCCAGACGAAGCCGCCGATGAGCCGCGGATGGGCGTCGAAGATCGCCTCGTAGTCCGCGAGGCCGCCAGGGCCGTTGCCCATCGCGTGCGCGTACTCGCACTGCATCATCGGCATCGCTCGGCGACGGGCATCCGCGACCGGGTCGGCCAGCGCGGGTTCTCGCTGCTCACCGATCTCCTCGAGCTCCTCGTAGCCGGCGTACATGCGGCTGTA
>JAODMY010000049.1 GCA_025465535.1 Glaciihabitans sp. | reverse complement strand
GGTGATGCGTGTGCCCCCGTACGTACGGGGGCACACGCATCACCCGGGGGCACACAGCCAAGAGTTCGACGGAGAGGCCGATGTGCGCCGTGGGCTGTGGGATCTGGGATCTGCGACATCCGATGTTCGCCGCCGCCGCCCGTGCTTTCGGAAATTCAGGAGATTGGCTCCGCGGATTCCTGGTCGGCCCAGCGCCTCAGCGGAAGTGACAAATCGGGCGTGACCGATCTCCTGAATTTCCGAAGGCAGTGGACTACGGGCGCTGGGACAGGGCTCGTGACCAGGCGATCTCGCGGCCGAGCTGGCCGGTTGCGGTGAACTCGGTGACCTGGTGTGTTGCTGACAGTAGCTGTACGAGTTCGTCCCGGTCGGCCGACACGAAGCCGAGCTTCTGCCAGAACGGGCCCGACCTCCGGCTGAACAGCCAGGCCCGCTCGGCCCCGGCTTCCACGGCGCGATCGAACGCGAACTGCGCGAGCTGGCTGCCGAGCCCGGTTCGGCGGGCGGGCGCTGCAACGGCAACGCTGCGGATGAGGGCGTTGCGGCCGGACAGTTCGAAGCCCGCCGTTCCCTCGATGCGTCCGTGGGCATCCACTCGCGCCCAGAGCGCCAGCTCGGGATCATCGAGACCGCTCAGGGTGAGATCAGCGTTCTGCAGGAACATTCGCAGTTCTAATCGATCGGTGTCCTTGGCGCGAATCAACGGAATACGCCGCCCCGCTCCTAGAGCGCGGAGCCGATGGAGCCGATGACGGCATCGACGGGGGTGCCGGATGCATCGCGTTTTGCCCCGGACTCCGGGAGTTCTCTCTGCGAGCCGTCGGAGCCGACCGCCGTCGCTGGGGCGGCACCGGCCCATGCGACAGTGAGTTGATCCTCGCCCTTGAGCAGACTGTGTGCCCGCACGCCGCCGGTCGCGCGACCCTTGCCGGGAAACTCGCTCAGCGCGGAGACCTTCGCCCGGCCTGGATCGGTACCCGCGAGGACCTGGGAGGATCCGGACACGGTCGCGACGACGACATCCGCTGCGGGATCGGCTGCGCCGAAGAAGATCGCCGTCGCCTTCGCGCCGAGGTTGATACCCGCCATGCCGCCGGCCGCAACGCCCTGCGGTCGAACCACGGATGCCGAAAAGTGCAGCAGCTGGGCATCCGAGGTCACGAAGATCAGTTCGTCGTTTTCGCCGCCCTGGGCAACTCCGATCACCTCATCGCCGGGCTTCAGGGAGATGACCTCGAAGTCTGGCCTGGACGGATAGCTGGGGGAGACGCGCTTCACGACGCCACGTGCGGTACCGAGCGTGATCGGATTCTCCGACGTCAGCGAGACGAATCCGAGCACCCGCTCCTTCTTGTCGCCGAGCGCGAGATAGTCGCTGATCCTGGTTCCCGCGGCCAGCTGGACTGAGTTGGCTGGCACGGATGGGAGGTCGACCGCGGTGAAACGGATGAGGCGACCGAGGCTGGTGACCGCACCGATCTCGGCACGGCTGGTCGTGTCGATCGTCGAGGCGATCGCGTCGTGCTTGCTGCGCCGCTTTGCGGTAGGCAGCTCGAGGCCGTCCTCCGGAAGGTCGACCCGAATCGCGCGGCCCGTCGTCGAGAGGTACACCCTGCACGGAGTGTCCGCGATCTGGAGGTCGGGTGCGGCTGTCTTCGACGATCGTGAGGTTGTCGTGGCGATGGATGCTCGTGCCTCGGTCAGCAGGGTGCGCCGCGGGGTGCCGAAACGCTCCGCGGTCGCGTCAAGCTCTTCTGATACGACCTGTCGGATTCGCGCTGGGTCGCCAAGGATTGCCTCGAGTTCCTCGATTTCGCGGTGCAGCTGGTCGCGCTCCGCCTCGAGCTCGATGCGGCTGAACCTGGTGAGGCGACGAAGTCGGAGTTCGAGAATGTACTCGGCCTGGACCTGGCTGAGGTCGAACACCTCGGTCAGCCGAGTGCGTGCCTGCTCCCCATCGTCCGACGTGCGGATGACCTGGATGACCTCGTCGATGTCGAGGATTGCGACCAGGAGCCCCTCGACGAGGTGCAGCCGCTCCTGCTTGCGCGCGAGACGGAACTGGCTCCTCCGGGTGACCACCGACAGGCGATGATCGACGTACACCTGCAGGAGCTCCCGCAAACCGAGAGTGCGCGGCCCGCCATCGACGAGGGCGACGTTGTTGATATTGAAGCTGTCTTCGAGCGGGGTGAGCTTGTAGAGCTGCTCGAGAACGGCATCCGGACTGAATCCGGTCTTGATGCCGATCACCATGCGCATCCCGTGTTTGCGGTCGGTGAGGTCCGTCACATCCGAGATGCCGCTGATCTTCTTGGAGTTGACGCCGTCTTTGATCTTCTCGATGACTCGCTCGGGGCCGACCAGATACGGCAGCTCCGTCACGATGAGGCCCATCTTGCGAGCCGAAATGGATTCGACGGACACCTTCGCGCGCGTCTTGAACGCTCCACGGCCGGTCGCGTACGCGTCTTTGATGCCCGCAAGCCCGCTGATCGTACCGCCCGTTGGCAGATCTGGCCCCGGTACGAACGCCATCAGGTCGTCGAGCGTCGCGTCGGGGTTTTCGAGCAGGTGTTTCGCGGCCCCGATGACCTCGATGAGGTTGTGCGGCGCCATGTTGGTCGCCATGCCGACGGCAATGCCGCTCGCGCCGTTGACAAGCAGGTTCGGGAATGCCGCCGGCAGCACCTCGGGCTGGGTGTACTGGTTGTCGTAGTTGGGGACGAAGTCCACGACGTCTTCGTCGAGACCCTCGGTCATCGCGAGAGCCGCGCCATCCAGTCGAACCTCGGTGTAGCGGGGCGCAGCCGGGCCGTCGTCCAGCGAGCCGAAGTTGCCGTGACCGTCGATGAGCGGGACCCGCAGCATGAAGTCCTGCGTGAGACGAACCATTGCGTCGTAGATGGAGGCGTCCCCGTGCGGGTGCAGCTTGCCCATGACATCGCCGACGACCCGCGACGACTTGACGTGTCCGCGATCGGGTCGGAGCCCCATCTCGGTCATTTGGTACAGGATGCGTCGCTGGACGGGTTTCAGCCCGTCGCGTGCATCCGGAAGCGCACGCGAATAGATGACCGAATACGCATATTCGAGGAACGATCCCTGCATCTCGACGGAGACGTCGACGTCTTCGATGCGTTCGCCGGGGGCGTCTGTCGAACCGGGTTGCTGGGTGGGGTTGATCGGAGTAGCCATAGGATTGCCCCCATGTTACCGGCGCTAAATCGAGACCGGATTAGCCTTGCCGACGTTCTGCCGAGTTGTCTGGCCGCTCTGCGGTCCGCGGAGAACCGGATGCGGTTGGCACCGGCCTCGCGCGTGGTCGTCATCCTCGTCGACGGCCTGGGCGCCGCGTCGCTGAAGGCGCGGGCCGGCCACGCCCGAACTCTCGCCAGCGCCCTCACGGTGATCGATTCGGTGTTCCCAACCACGACCGCGGCCGCGCTGGCGACGCTGGCGACCGGCGCGACTCCGGGGGAGCACGGGATGGTCGGCTACACGGTTCTCGATGCCGCAAACGATCGCGTGATCAATGAGCTCTCCGGCTGGGACGACCTCATCGACCCTGTTTCCTGGCAGCGCGAGCAGACGATCTTCGCGCGTGCGGTGGCGGACGGATTCCAGGCCGTCGCCGTCGGCCCCGAGCGCTATCGCGACTCCGGGTTCAGCCGCGCCGTTCTGCGTGGTGCGCGGTATCGTGCCGCGGAATCCATCGACGATCGCTTCGAGTCCGCGAAGAAATGGATGCGGGAACCCGGCCCGCCCGGACTGCTCTACCTGTACATTCCCGAGCTGGATTCAACGGCGCACGCCAAGGGCTGGGAGTCGCCGGAGTGGACGACCCGGCTCGAGCTGGTCGATTCGGCCGTGCGCGACTTCGCTGCCTCCCTCCGGCCAACCGACGGCCTGCTGGTGACCGCGGACCATGGGGTTGTCGATGTGCCCGCCCAGTCCCACGTGTTGTTCGACCAGGATCCGGCGCTGGTCGAGGGCGTGCGATTCGTCGCCGGCGAACCGAGGTGCCTGCAGCTGCACTTCGAGCCCACGTTGGATGAGGTGGATCGGGCCGCGCTGATCGAACGCTGGCGGGCTTCGGAGTCCGGCCGCTCCTGGGTTGCGACCCGAGCGGAAGCGATCGAGGCCGGCTGGTTCGGCGAGGTCGATCCGCTCGTCGAGCCGCGCATCGGCGACCTGCTCGTCGCGGCACGGAAAAATATCGCCTACTACGACTCGAGGACCGCGCCCGATCGCAGCCGTGCAATGATCGGCCAGCACGGATCGTGGTCACCCGCTGAGTTGCAGATCCCGCTGTGCCGGTTTGGAGCCTTCGCAGCGAACTAACCGCCCGTACGTGAGGCGCGGTAGCGAGTTACGCCAGGTCGTCGTCGGGACGTGCACCGAAGACGATCTCGTCCCAGCTCGGCATCGACTGGCGTCCCTTGCGTCCGCTCTTGCCTGGGGTCACGGTCGGCTGCGGCGACGTCTTGCGCTTTGAGTCCTGCTGTTCGCGGGAGTTTCCGCCTGGCACACTGCGACCAGTACCGTTACCGCCTGCTGGATCGCCGCCGGTGCTCATATCCAGCGGGATATCCACGATTCGGATGCTGCCGGTTGACGGATGGGTTGGCGAAACCGCAGGGGTCTCCTCTGCGAAGGTCGCGGTCTCACGCTCGCCACGGCGGCGGCGCAGTGCCTCGAGCAGGTCTGCGGTCTGGTTCATCTCGGCCGGGAGGTCGGGCAGCGGCTGGGTGTTGCGAGTCGCGGGCTCGAGTCGGTTGCGCGCCTCCGGAGCTTCGGCGTCGGCAAGATTGAAACCCGAGCTCGGTCCGAGATCGAACGCGCCACTGTCGAAGCGGGTGGGGTCGGCCGGACGCTCATCCGGGTGCACGGCTCGCAGGCGCGGAATCAATACCGCGCCTGACTCGCTTTGCTGCGACAGCGTGATTGCCTCGTTGTTCAGCGGGTCGAGCGCGAGCTTCTTGGGATCGAAACGCCAGCGCGCATCGTGATCGATCTGGTTTGCGGTGAATGCGAGTTTGACAATCCAGCCGGCGCCAAGCTCTTTCCAGCTTGCCCAGCGCTCTCCGACGGCGTTCAGGTCCTCGAGCCGTTCCCCGATGACGGACCCGAAGGTCGCACCCTGGGCGAGCGGATCGATTTCGAGAGCGGTGTGCACCGGAACGCCGAGTGCGCTCTGCACGACATACTCGCGTTCGGCGAGCACGGGCCCCTCGTACTTCTGGATGTGCTCGATCGAGACGCCGGTGATCGCCGCAACGTCTTCCGCGGACATTCCCGATCGAATGTGCGCCTGGATCTCTTTCGGCGCCACCTTGTGGGGGTTGGGTAATTCTGTCGGGCGCGGACGCAGATTGGCGTGCAATACTTCGTCGACGTTTATCCGGTACCGGGTACCGTCATTGTCCGCAACGAGTAATGACCCGTCTTCAACACCGATTACGCGTAGGTCTTGCATAAGAAAAGCCCTCCGGCTGTCGCTATTCGGTTCAAGAATGTCACGGTAAGCGCATATTCCCGGGAATAGACCGGGCGTGCCGTTAGTTACACCGGCGAACAAACAGCAAGCCTCAAAATTGCGGTTTGCTATTCGGCTCCCACTGATGCAAACTGTGGCCGCCGACTGGGACAAACAAAGCACCGAAGAAGTGGATGGGCATGGCAACCGATTACGACGCACCCCGCAAGACCGACGATGACTCCGAGAGTATCGAGGCCCTGAAGGAGCGCGTTCCAGACAAGATGTCTGGGCAGGTGGATGTCGATGACGCAGACAACCCCGGCAGCTTTGAGCTCGCCGGACAGGACCTCTCAGATCTCGATCTGGATGTCGTCGTCCTCCCACCCCAGGCCGATGAGTTCACCTGCGTCAGCTGCTTCCTCGTGAAGCACCGCTCGCAGCTGGACCACGAAGAGAAGCTCGGCGCGGTTTGCCGGGAGTGCGCCGCGTAGGCTGCACCACACTTCCGCAGGTGATGCGACGAGCGGGCACTGTGCTCCATAAAGCAGTGCTCCGCTGGTCGCCCACCGCGCGGGTAGCGCGCTCTACGAGTTAGAGCGCGCTTTTTTGATCGCTTCGACGAGTGCCACCGGATTCCTGGTCGAGACCAGCCAGTACGGTGCCGGATCCTCGTCGTCATTCACGATTACCTTCACAACCGGGGCGATCCAGCCGCGGATGACGAGCCAGGCGCGCGCATCCAGTCGCGGTCCACGTTCTGCCGTGGCTTCGACTCCGATGTATCCGGTCGCCGGTCCCACGTTCTCCAGGGGCAGGCGGGCGCGTCCAGCAAACAGCGCAGCATCGGTCACGATGACTCTCGGCGAACCGGTGATGAGCAGGAACACGATGGCGCCGTACAGCACGGCGGCGCAGATCACGCCGATCGTCGGGTTGATCGGCAGGAACACGAGCAGGCTGGCTGGGATGACGAGAGCCGTCATAATGAAAATCCAGGGGCCGGGCAACAGCCGCTCGCGGTATATCGTCATGGCTCTATTGCACCAGACTTTGTCGGCTCCGCCGTATTCGTCGGCCCCATTCAGGACACCCGCACGTTCTGCACTACCCTCGACACGTGGCAGAAGCGATCGAGGTTCTCATCTCGGCCGGGCACGTACCGGTCTACGCACACCCGGGTGATGCGGGCGCCGATCTTCGGGCGGCAGAGGCAGTCGAGCTTGCGCCGGGGCAGCGCGCGACCGTCGGAACAGGTGTATCCATTGCCCTGCCGGACGGATACGCGGCGTTCGTCGTTCCCCGCAGCGGGCTGGCGATGAAGCACGGCATCACGATCGTCAACAGCCCGGGGACAGTGGATGCCGGCTACCGCGGCGAAATCCGCGTGACCCTTCTTAACACCGACGCCACCGAGACGTACTCTGTGGCCATCGGGGACCGGATTGCCCAGATTATTGTGCAGCCCGTCGTTCGCGCGCGCTTCGTCGAGGTGGAGAAACTTCCCGGCAGCCAGCGCGGTGAGGCAGGCTTTGGTTCTACGGGATACAACGCAGCGGAATCAGGAGATAGAGCGTGAGCGATTTTGACGGTGGCCCAGAGGATGGCGACGACAGCGTTGTCGACGAGCCGAAGTCAGCGCCGGAGGATCGCGAGATCAACGGCCCCCTCGATGACAGTGAGGCCAATGCGGTCCGACCGTACGTCGACCTCGGTGGGATCAAGGTTGTTCCGCGTCCCGATCTGCAGCTGAGACTCGAGGTCGAAGAGGGAACGCAGCGCGTCGTCGCGGTCGGAATGGACTACGCGGGTTCGACCCTGCAGGTACAGCCGTTCGCGGCTCCGCGAACGAGCGGGCTCTGGGCGGAGATCCGCGAGCAGATCGTCGACCAGATCAAGAAGCAGGGCGGAACGACCCAGATCGCGGACGGCCCCTTCGGTCCTGAGGTTCTTGCCGAGATTCCGACCAACGTTGACGGCCAGCCCGGCCTGCACCTCGTCCGTTTTATAGGGGTGGATGGCCCGCGCTGGTTCCTGCGGGGCGTGATCTCGGGCGATGGCGCCGTCAACATGGCCGCGGCCGCGCAGATTGAGGATGTGTTCCGCAGCGTTGTCGTCGTCCGCGGTAATACACCGATGCCTCCGCGTGATCTCATCCCGCTGCACATGCCGGCGACACCGACAGATATATGACCGACGACGAGCGCAAGCGTGCCGACGACAAGAACGTCGGCGATCGCGTTCCGACATTCTCGGAGAGCCTCGCGGCGGCGGCCAAGCAGAGTGGGCTCGGGCAGTTGAAGCCGGGGGAGACCCCGAGCGCCCGCAGTCTTCTCGGGGCCGTCGGTGGCATCCGCGGCATCATCGAGTCCGTCCTGCCGGGCATCGCGTTCCTGCTGCTCTTCCTGGCGACCGGCAACAGGCTGTTGTCCGTGCTCGTTCCCGTGGTGATTGCGATCGTCTTCATCGTCGCCCGCATCATCGGCAGGTCGCCGTTTACGAGTGCGATAGCCGGAGCCGTCCTGTTGGCGTTCTCGGCCATCCTGACGCTCACGACGAATCACGCGGTCAACAACTTCGTACCCGGCATCGTCATCAACATCGTCTGCCTCGTGGTGTTGCTGGTCAGCCTGATCGTGCGTTGGGCCCTCATCGGGGTCTTCGTGGGAGTTCTCTACGGAGATCTGACCGGATGGCGCTCCGTACCGCCGAGACGCCGCATCCTCACGATTGCCACCTGGCTCTGGGTCGGGTTGTTTGCCATTCGCCTGGTGCTCGAGGTGCCACTGTATTTCGCGAACAATGTCGCCGCTCTCGGAATCGTGCGCCTGATCACGAGCGTTCCCCTCTATGCACTGGTGCTCTGGATCACCTGGATCCTGGTACGTGGCGTGTATGCCGGCGAGAAAATACTGGGTGACGACGACGCCAAACACGTCGACGACACGATGGTCGATCCGCCGGCCTGACGTGCTAGATTTATCTTGATATCAAGATACTTTTCGACTCCGATCGTTCACCGGATCGACGGATTGAGTCAGCCATGTCGGCTTAGGATTACCTTGCTGGCAGGTGGCTCGAAAGGGCACAAGTATTGAACGGGTCAGCAAGGGAGACGGCACATGACTGCGGTAAACAGCTTCGGGGCAAAAGACACTCTGAGAGTCGGTTCAACCGACTACGAGGTGTTCAGGGTAGATAAGGTCCCCGGATACGAGAAGCTTCCGTTCAGCCTGAAGGTGCTGCTCGAGAACCTGCTTCGCACCGAGGATGGTGCGAACGTCACGAAGGACCAGATCGAGGCCCTCGGAGCGTGGGTTCCCACGGCCGAGCCCGACACCGAGATCCAGTTCTCGCCTGCGCGCGTGGTCATGCAGGACTTCACCGGGGTTCCGTGCATCGTCGACCTCGCCACCATGCGCGAGGCCGTCGCAGACCTCGGGGGAGACCCGACCAAAATCAACCCGCTCTCGCCGGCGGAGCTGGTCATCGACCACTCGGTCATTGCCGACCTGTTCGGAACCGAGAACGCACTCGAGCGCAACGTCGAGATCGAATACGAGCGCAACGGCGAGCGCTACCAGTTCCTGCGCTGGGGCCAGACCGCGTTCGAAGACTTCAAGGTGGTTCCGCCCGGAACCGGCATCGTGCACCAGGTCAATATCGAGTACCTGGCTCGCGTCACTTACACCCGGACGGTCGGCGGCAACCTGCAGGCCTACCCGGACACGCTCGTCGGCACCGACTCGCACACCACCCTGGTTAACGGGCTCGGAGTCCTCGGCTGGGGCGTCGGCGGCATCGAGGCAGAGGCGGCGATGCTGGGCCAGCCCGTGTCGATGCTCATTCCGAAGGTCGTCGGATTCAAGCTCTCGGGCTCAATTCCGACCGGCGTCACGGCGACGGATGTCGTCCTCACGATCACCCAGATGCTCCGCAAGCACGGCGTGGTCGGCAAATTCGTCGAGTTCTACGGACCCGGTGTCGCCTCCGTTCCGCTGGCGAACCGCGCAACGATCGGCAACATGAGCCCGGAGTTCGGCTCGACGGCCGCGATCTTCCCGATCGACGACGTGACGCTCGACTACCTGCGTCTCACCGGTCGCGACGAGGAGCAGGTCACCCTCGTCGAGGCCTACTCGAAACTGCAGAAGCTCTGGCACGACCCCGCGGTCGAGCCGACGTTCAGCGAGTACCTCGAGCTCGACCTCGGAACCGTTGTTCCGTCGATCGCCGGCCCGAAGCGTCCACAGGACCGCGTCGAGCTCAGCCGCGCCAAGAGCCAGTTCGAGATCGACCTCGAGTCCTACGCGAACGACGACGACCTGTCCCGGGTCGATGCTTCGCTCGAGGGAACCTTCCCGGCATCCGATCCGAGCGGATTCACTGCCCAGGACGAGACGTCGGCGCACGAGCGCTCGCACACCCACGCGCACGCCGCCAACGCGCCGAAGACCGCGTCGCACCCGACCGAGGTCAAGCTCGAGTCCGGTGAGGGTTTCGTCCTCGACCACGGTGCGGTCGCGATCGCGGCGATCACGTCGTGCACGAACACCTCGAACCCGTCCGTCATGCTCGCCGCCGGCCTTCTGGCCCGCAACGCGAGCAAGAAGGGACTGAAGTCGAAGCCGTGGGTCAAGACCACGCTGGCCCCCGGATCCAAGGTCGTCACCGACTACTACGAGAAGGCCGGGCTCACCGGATACCTCGAAGACCTCGGTTTCTACACGGTCGGCTACGGCTGCACGACCTGCATCGGCAACTCGGGTCCACTGATCGATGAGATCTCGGCAGCGGTCAACCAGAACGACCTCGCCGTGACGGCGGTCCTCTCCGGTAACCGCAACTTCGAGGGCCGCATCAACCCCGATGTGAAGATGAACTACCTCGCGTCCCCGCCGCTTGTCATCGCCTACGCGCTGGCCGGCTCGATGAACTTCGACTTCGAGAAGGACGCGCTCGGACAGGGCTCAGACGGCAAGGACGTCTTCCTCGCCGACATCTGGCCGGACGCAGCAGAGGTCCAGGCGACCATCGACTCGTCGATCGACACCGGTATGTTCACGCACGAGTACGCCGGCGTCTTCGACGGTGACGAGCGCTGGCGTTCGCTGCCGACGCCGACCGGTGCGACCTTCGAGTGGGATGCGAATTCCACCTATGTTCGCAAGCCCCCGTACTTCGACGGCATGACGATCGAGACGACTCCGGTCACCAGCTTCTCCGGTGCTCGCGTGCTTGCGAAGCTCGGCGACTCTGTCACGACCGACCACATCAGCCCGGCCGGATCCATCAAGGCCGACAGCCCGGCCGGTCACTACCTCGACGAGCACGGCGTCGACCGCAAGGATTACAACTCCTACGGATCGCGCCGCGGCAACCACGAGGTCATGATCCGCGGAACGTTCGCGAACATCCGCCTGAAGAACCAGCTGTTGGATGGTGTCGAGGGTGGCTACACCCGCGACTTCACCCTGCCTGACGCCCCGCAGTCGTTCATCTACGACGCGGCGCAGAACTACCAGGCCGCCGGCACCCCGCTGGTCATCCTCGGCGGCAAGGAGTACGGCTCCGGTTCGTCTCGCGACTGGGCAGCCAAGGGCACGAGTCTCCTGGGGGTCAAGGCGGTCATCACCGAGAGCTTCGAGCGCATTCACCGCTCGAACTTGATCGGGATGGGCGTTCTGCCGCTGCAGTTCCCGGCCGGAGAGACCTGGGACTCGCTCGGGCTCGACGGTACGGAGATCATCGACATCACGGGTGTCGAGGAGCTCAACGAGGGCCGCACGCCGAAGACGCTGCACGTGATCGCCAAGCCGAGCGACAACTCGCCCGCTGGCAAGGCGGTCGTCGAGTTCGACGCCGTGCTGCGCATCGACACCCCCGGTGAGGCTGATTACTACCGCAACGGCGGCATCCTTCAGTACGTACTGCGGAGCCTGGTCTAGCGCAAGGCCCGCGTCGCCATTCGGGCGACGCGGACCTTCGCGGGTAAAGTTGAACCGTGAGCGTGCTCGAGAACATTAATGGACCACGCGACCTCGATGGGCTCTCTGACGACCAGCTGACCGAGCTCGCTGCAGAGATTCGCGAGTTTCTGGTCACCGAGGTTTCGAAGACTGGCGGCCACCTCGGGCCGAACCTTGGCGTGGTCGAACTGACCATGGCCATCCACTCGGTCTTCGACTCGCCCAAGGACGCCATCGTCTTCGATGTCGGTCACCAGAGCTACGTGCACAAGCTGCTGACCGGGCGCCGGGACTTCGGCAAGCTGCGACAGCTCGGGGGCATCGCGGGGTATCCGCAGCGCAGCGAGTCGGTGCACGACATCGTCGAGAACTCGCACGCATCCACCTCGCTTTCCTGGGCGGACGGGATCTCCCGTGCCTTTGCCATGACCGGACAGACGGATCGTCACGTGGTTGCCGTCGTCGGCGACGGCGCACTGACCGGGGGCATGACGTGGGAGGCGCTGAACAACATTAGCGACGACAACGCGCGCAAGCTTGTCATCGTCGTCAATGACAACGGCCGTTCGTACGCCCCGACGATCGGGGGGATGGCGCGCTTCCTGAACACGGTTCGCACCCGTCGCGGATACCGCACCCTGCACGTCTCCAGCCGCAACCTGTTCAGTCACCTCGGCGGTCCGGCCCGTGCCTTCTACCGCGGCGTCCGGGGGGGTCTTCACGGGTTCCTCGCACGGTTCACGAACAACGAGGCGCTGTACTCCAACCTCGATATCAAGTACATCGGGCCGGTCGACGGCCACGATCTCCATGCCATGAAAGAGGCGCTCGAGCAGGCGAAGAACTATGGTGCGCCGGTCCTGGTGCACGCGATTACGCAGAAGGGGCGCGGCTACGAGCCCGCACTGCAGGATGTCGCCGACCAGTTCCACGCGATCGGGCACATCGATCCGGAGACGGGCGAACCCGTCGAGGTCGCGAGCCGGCCATCCTTCACGTCGGTCTTCGCTGACGAAATCCTGGATCTGGCGCACGAGAATCCGCGCATTGTCGGCATCACGGCGGCCATGTTGAGGCCCACAGGGCTGCACCGCTTCGCGGAGCGGTATCCCGACCGGGTGTTCGACGTCGGCATCGCCGAGCAGCACGCGGTGACCACTGCGGCCGGGCTCGCGTTCGGCGGCCTCCACCCGGTCGTCGCGATGTACGCAACGTTCATGAATCGCGCCTTCGACCAGGTGCTGATGGATGTCGCCCTGCACAAGGCCGGGGTCACCTTCGTTCTCGACCGCGCCGGCGTGACCGGACCCGACGGGCCGAGTCACCACGGCATGTGGGATCTCGCGATCCTGCAGGTCGTTCCGAATATTCGCCTAGCGGCTCCCCGGGACGCGACCCGGTTGCGCGAAGAGCTGCGCGATGCCGTCGTGATCGAGGATGCGCCGACTGTCGTTCGGTTCTCCCGCGGCAGTGTGGGCAACGAATACGAGGCCGTGCGCCGGACCCCGGACGGCGTGGATGTGCTGCGTGAGGCTGCCCACAAGGATGTGCTCATCGTCGCCGTCGGAACCATGGCCGAGCTGGGGCTCCAGGTGGCAGAGCGACTCGCGGCGCAGGGCATCGGTGCCACGGTCGTCGATCCGCGCTGGGTGGTACCGGTGCCGAAGAGTGTCATCTCGATGGCGGGCGATCACCGCATCGTCGTCTCGATCGAGGATGGTGTCCGGGTCGGTGGCATCGGGACGCGCATTCGTCAGGATCTGCGCGCGGCCGGTGTCGACACCGCCGTCACAGAGCTCGGACTTCCGGATGAGTTCCTGCCGCACGGTTCGCGGGAGGCGGTCCTCGACCTCGTCGACCTGACGCCGCAGAAAATCGCGCGCGACCTTGTGGCGCAGGTGCTCGGCAGCCGTATTCCGGTCGCCCGCCCCCTGCCGGAGGACTCGGATCGCTCGATTGGTGCCGAGGCGGAGAAGACCGAGCGCTAACTGCTGGTCCCGTTAAGCCTCCGCGTCGCGTGAACGCAGGGCCCGGGTTTGACTTAGAGCGCACTCTAAGTTCTACCCTTAAGGCATGTCACTCGTTCACGACGCGGTTTCCATCTCGGAGGCCGCGGCGTTAACCGGCCTCTCGACCCACGCGCTGCGCTACTACGAACGCGAAGGGCTGATGCTCGGGGGAGTCGATCGCGCATCCTCGACGCACCGGCGGTACACCGAGGCCGACATCAGCTGGGTCGTATTTCTCACCAAGCTTCGCTCGACCGCGATGCCGATCGCGAAGGTCAGGGAGTACGTCGACCTGGTTCGCGAAGGCGAGGAGAGCACATCGGCACGGCTCGAACTGCTGCTGGCCCACCGGGCCAACGTGCTCGCCCAGCTTGACGAGATCACGCAAAGTCTTGCCGCGATCGACTACAAGATCGCGACTTACAGAAAAGGAAATTCATGAAAAAGGTAGTACTGGGATCCAACGGCCTCGAGGTGTCCCGCCTCGGCCTAGGCTGCATGGGAATGAGCGCGTTTTACACGGGCGCCGGGCAGGATGAGGCCGGCTCGATCGCGACCATCCATCGCGCGCTCGAACTCGGCGTCACGTTCTTCGACACGGCCGAGATGTACGGGCCGTACGAGAACGAGAAGCTTCTCGGCAAGGCATTCAAGGGTCGCCGGGATGAGGCAATCATCGCCACCAAGTTCGGCACCCTGAATCACGAGACCAACGAGCGCCAACTCGACGGAAGCCCGGCCAACGTTCGGGCGTCGGTTGAGGGCTCGCTCGAGCGACTGCAGACCGATCACATCGACCTCTACTACCAGCACCGGATGGATCCGAGCGTCCCCATCGAGGAGACGGTCGGCGCGCTGGCCGAGCTGATCGCCGAGGGAAAGATCCTGAACTACGGGCTTTCGGAGGCCGCGCCGGCCACAATCCGTCGCGCGCACGCCGTGCACCCCGTGGCGGCCCTGCAGACCGAGTACTCGCTCTGGTCGCGGGACCCGGAGGCGGAGATCCTGCCGCTCGTTCGCGAACTCGGCATCGGATTTGTGCCGTATTCGCCGCTCGGCCGCGGATTCCTGACCGGTGCCATCCGCTCACTCGACCAGCTGGATGAGGCCGACTTCCGTCGCAACAACCCGCGCTTCGAGGGCGAGAACCTTGAGGCGAACATCCGCATTGTGGAGCAGGTGGATGCCGTGGCCGCGGAGGTCGGAGCAACTCCGGGTCAGGTCGCGCTGGCCTGGATCCTCGCCAAGGGCGATAACATCGCGCCGATCCCGGGAACGACGAAGGTCAAGAACCTCGAGGACAACGTCAAGGCGGATGCCCTGGTCCTCTCGGCAGCCCAACTGGCCGTCCTCGACGCCGTAGCTGCGCCCACGGGCGACCGCTACGCGGACATGAGCGGCGTCAACAAGTAACCACAGCGCTACTGCACCATGAACTGACACAAATTGTCGCCCGGAGAATCTCCGGCGACAATTTGTGTCAGGTGGGCACCTTGTGAGCGGCGTGGTGGCCCGGGTGAGTCACTCGGCGTGAAGCAGCGTCGTTACTCGGTCCCGCGAATGACCGGGTGGTGGAACGTGTCGTTGAACACGCGCTCCGACGCCCCGACTCGGTCGAGGTATGGCGTGACCCCGCCCATCTGGAACGGGAAGCCGGCACCGAGAATCAGGCAGAGGTCGATGTCCTCGGCCGCCGAGACGACTTTGTCGTCCAGCATCCTGTGGACCTCGTCGGCCAGGCCGTCCTCGATTCGGGTGCGCAGGTCGTCGCCTGTCAT
>JAODMY010000035.1 GCA_025465535.1 Glaciihabitans sp. | reverse complement strand
TTCGTGGACCACTTCATGCGGGCTTTGATGTCGCGGACGGAGGCCGGTGGTGGGCTGAGTTCGGCGAGCTTGTCGGTGTCCGCGAGGGTGGCGCTGTGGGGCTGGTCTGTTGGGGCGTGGAACTTCCAGTCGGTGGCATTGCCGATTGTGATGAGTTGGAAGACCGCGGCGAGTGGTTCGCGCTGGTCGGTGGGGCAGGCGGACCGGAGGTTGCCGTGCCTGTCTTTCAGGATTGCGAGGGATGCCTTGCCCCCTCGGCCGGGGATGAAGGGTTCGATGAGTGCGCACCGGAGCATGACGCCGTCGACCGCTCGCTTCTTTGCTGCTGTTCCTGTGGCTCCGAAGTTTCTTGAGTCAACGCCCTTTGCCTCGTGGTCAATGGCGAGGACGGCGGATCCTGTTGACGCGATCGCGGCGAGTGTTGAGCGGTGTACGCGCGTGTAGTCGTCGGCGTCGTTCGAGTTGGCCCCATACATCGGGAGGAGCTCGCCCATGCTGTCGACGATGGTGAGGGTTGGTTGCCAGGTGGCTGCGTCGGTGACGATTGCGTTCATTGCTTCCGCGGTGTCGGGCATGGCCAGGCGGAATCTGGTCGGGTTGGAGAGGACCTCGGCGCTGACGCCGAATTGGCGCATGCGGGTGATTGTTGCGTTCGCGCCGTTGTAGTCGAGGTCGATCATGAGGACGCTGTCGCCGGCGAAAAGTGTGTCTGCGGCTATGGCGGATGCTGCGAGTGTCTTCCCGTTCTCGGCAGGGCCAAGAATGATATTGACGGCGGCCGCATAGATGAGTTGGTGCCCGTCGGAGCGCATCCCAATGGTGGGGGCGGGTGCTTCGAGCATTCCGCCCGCGAGCAGTTGCTCGACGTCGACGTACTCAGCCGGGATAGGAGTCGAGCTCACTTGGATGCCCCCGCCCAGAGTGCGTCGGTGGTTTTGGTGTAGAAGTCGCTCGGTCGTTTGCCCTTGTTGTTGGCGACGAAATACCAGAGGTCCCGTTCCCAGTGGAGCCGCTGCGTTTCCGTGCCGCAGTCTGCGTCGTGTGCGGCATGACCAGCCCAGTAGGCCAGCCACCACCAGGCACGGAGGGATGGGGGAAGCTGGCAGGTGCTGACGATGCCGAGCGCGACATCGTCGGCGAGGTGCCCGAGGTAGGTTTCGGCTGCGTCGGTGAGAATGATGCGGTCCGGGTACCCCATTAGTCCTCCGCCAGTCGTCGGTGGATGGCGTCAGCCGTGAGCGTGCGTAGGGCTTTACGGGGATGAATCCGCGGGTATTTCCTCACGATGCGCTCGAGCAGGATGCCAACCGCGGCACCCGTCAGAATGACCTGCTCGCCGTCTGCGGTCGGGATGTGGAATTGTCCCCTCTCAACGCGCCACGGGCCCTTACGGGCCTGACGACGAATCGCGTGGGCGGGGTCGTGAGATTCAGAGGTGCGCTGATGTGATCTAGTCATGGGTGCCGGGACCTTGTTCCTGGGATTCTTGGACTAACTAGGACTGGTCTCGAATGCCGAGCAGCTCGAGCAGAGGAGCGACGGGGACCACGATCCGGCCGCCGATTCGAAGCGTCGGTATGTCTCCGCGTGCAGCCGCCGCGTAAGTGGAGTTTTTGCCTAGCGTGAGTAGCTGGCCCACGGTCGGCCATAGTTCGACGGTGGCCTTTCCGACAAGGGCGTCTGGGATTGCCATCACGTTGTCCTTCCGATTGGTAGCGGCCTGTGTTGGCCGTGTTTCAATCGTGTCTTGCCTTCCCGTCAAAAACGGGTTAACCTTCATTCATATTTGACGAAAGGTTAGCGACGTGGATGTTCCCGATCTCCCCTTAAGTGCGGCCGAAGACCTTCTGCGCACCTACGGCGACGCAGCGAACATCGGCGCGACCGTGCGCCGATGGCGAGCAGAACGCATCGACAAGAACGGGAAGCCCAACCCAATGGCGCAGGAGGAGCTGCAAGAGAAGCTGGGTATAAGCCAGTCGACGCTCAGTCGAATCGAAAGCCCAAAACCAGAATCGGTGCACCGCGTGACCATCAAGGTCGCACTGGACCTTTGCCGCGCATTCGACAAACCACTGATCGAGTTGTTGTTGCCCGCAGCTCAGGGCGCGTTGCTCGACGGGTGGTCGGCTTTCCGGGAAGCGACAGAGGCGCTGAACGACATGCGAAATGCAAACAACCGCTACGCAGATTTGATGGATCGCGTGAGAGCGCGGCTTTCAGTTAGCCCGGAGCTCAACGAAAGTATCCAGCATTATCTACGCGATTCTCTGGCGTACCGCGAGGCGAAAATTCGCCGGATCTGGGAGATCGAAGGTGGCACTAAGGGCGATCAGCCGATCTACGAAAAGTACGCACCTGGATTCCGTGGACCCACTGCCGCTATCGTTTCCGCGAACGACGCGCTGGCCGGCGAAAGGCCGAATCGAAACCTGTGGGCGGTCCGCGATTTTATGGAGGACTCGAACCATGAGTGACATTGACGTCTACCACTTCACGAGCAGGTACCACCTCCCGCAAATTCTCCTCGCGAAGCAGCTCAATCTGGTCGAATCGAACATCTCGTTCACTCGGGAGAACGCGGGCCCGAAAGTCGTTTGGCTGACTACTCGCGCCACAGCTGACGCCGGGCTAGGACTACGAACGAGCGCGGTCGACAAGTCGGAGATCCGCATCACTGTTCGCCTCGACAAGCGCTCCCTGTTCGTTTGGCGCGACTGGGCGAAGGCCCACGGGAGTAATGAAAGGACAATCGAAATTCTGGCGAAGTCTGGGGGCGGATCGCGCTCATGGCGCGTCACCGAGAAGTCAATTCCGGCCGCTAGCTGGGTCGAGATTATGGATATGGCCACAGGAGAACTGATCGATATGAGCGCCTCATGAGTGACATCTATCGCCGTTGCGGTTGCCGTACGACCGAGGGCAAGTTGTTTGGTTCGCTTCCGGATCGTGCAACTGACAACCAAAAGGCTGCTGCGTGCCCGACTCTGGTGCGCGACCCGAAGCACGGCTCCTGGGGTTTCGCAGTATCAGGAGGTGTGCACCCTGGATCTGGCAAGCGGGTACAGGTTCGCAAGATGGGGTTCGGCACGAAGCGTGAGGCGCAGCAGGAGCGCGCGAAGGTTGTCGACGAGCTCGCAACTGGCCGGTTCAAAGGCGAGCAAAAACAGACGCTTGGTCAGTTCCTACCGACGTGGCTGGATCGACGCGTCAGGGACGGCATGCGGCCGTCGACGGCGGCAATGTACCGGCGTTACGTCGACAACGACATACTGCCCGCGATAGGCGCGGTGAAGCTCACTGAGCTGCGCCGGCATCACGTGGATGGTTTCGTTCAGCGACTGATCGCTGACGGGCGTGGGGCAACGACTGTGCGCCGGATTCACGCCGTGATCTCGAGCGCGCTAAGTGCCGCGGAGCGTCTCGACCTGGTCGACAGCAATGCAGCATCGAAGATTGCGCTGCCCTCTACCGGACGAAAGAAAACGCGGATCTGGGAGCCGGAACAGGTCCGCACCTTTCTGGATGCGGCGAGCGCGTACCGTCTTGGTCCTGTCTTCGAGCTCGCAGTGTTCACAGGTTTGCGCCGGGGCGAGCTTGCTGGTTTGCGTTGGGTCGACGTCGATTTCACGCAGCGGGAACTTGTCGTTCGTCAACAGCGTGTCCAGGTCGGCAAGACGGTCGTCGTGGGTCTCGTGAAGACGGACTCAGGGCAGGATCGGCGCGTGTCGCTCGGCAGTGAGGCGATCGGCGCTTTGGTGGCGTGGAAGCTGCGCCAGGAAGCCGAGCGTGACCTGTGGGGCGCAGCGTACGAGGAATCCGGGCACGTGTTCACTTACGAGAATGGGAAGCCTCTGCGGCCCGCTCACATCTCCCGCGTCTTCGATACGGCAGTGGAGAAATCCACGCTGCCAAAGATGTCATTCCACGATTTGAGGCACGAACACGCTTCCCTGTTGCTCTCGGGTGGCGTCGATATCGCTGTCGTGAGCAAGCGTCTGGGGCACTCGACGATCGCTGTGACGAGTGACCTTTACTCCCACCTCCTGCAGGACGCGAACCGCGCGGCCGCCGATGCGGCTGAGTCGATGTTGCCTGCGAAAAAACTCGATGTGCACACATTGCACACACAAGCCCCTCGGGCAGAAGAAAAGGACCCGGGCTTTTCGTCCGGATCCTTGGTTTCTAGCGGTGTGGCAAGTGAGGGATTCGAACCCCCGAAGTTGAAAACGTCTGATTTACAGTCAGATCCCTTTGGCCGCTTGGGTAACTTGCCATGACGCTCCGACCACGTGTGATCACCTGTCCGGAGGCGCTGAACAAGAATACAAGCTATGGCGACGTTTCGTGACCACCCATCGTTAAACTGTGGTCATGGCAGATTCCACATTCGACATCGTTAGCAAGGTCGACAAAATGGAGGCCGACAACGCGGTCAATCAGGCGCAGAAGGAGATCGCCCAGCGGTACGACTTCAAGAACGTCGGCGCATCCGTCGAGTGGAGTGGCGAGAAGCTGCTGCTCAAGGCCAGCGCAGAAGAACGAGTGAAGGCCGTCCTCGAAGTCCTCGAGCAGAAGTTCATCAAGCGCGGGATCTCCCTTCGCAGCCTGGACGCCGGCGATCCGTACGCGAGCGGCAAGGAGTACCGCATCGAGGTCGGGCTCAAGAACGGGATCTCCTCCGAGGACGCCAAGAAGGTCTCGAAGATCATTCGCGAGGAGGGCCCGAAGAGCGTCAAGTCGCAGATCCAGGGCGATGAGTTGCGCGTTCAGTCCAAGAGTCGGGACGACCTCCAGGAGACCATGGCCCTGCTCAAGGGCAAAGACCTCGACGTCGATCTTCAGTTCGTCAACTTCCGCTAGCTGACGGCCCCGCGACCGTGCAGTTGGAGTGGTCCACGATCGCATTCGCCATCGCGGTGCTCGCGGTGTTGGTCGACTTCGTCGTTCGCGTCCTGTCGGTCATCTTCGTTCCCCGCAACCGTCGTCCGCAGACCGCCACGGCCTGGCTGCTCGCGATCTTCTTCCTCCCCTACTTCGGCATCATCCTGTTCTGGCTGATCGGCAGCCGGCATTTGCCGAAGAGCCGTCGCCTGAAGCAGCGGGAGATCAACCGCTACATCCTCGAAACCACCGAGGGAATGGATCTCGTGCGCCGGGATCTCACCTGGCCGAAGTGGCTCGAGCCCATCGTCGCGCTCAACCGCAACCTCGGCGCAATGCCGCTCGTCGGCGGAAACCGAGCGACACTGCACGACAACTACGACGAGTCGCTGCTCGCGATGACGGCGGCACTTCGGACCGCCGAGCGTTATGTCCACGTCGAGTTCTACATCCTCTCCCTCGACCGGACAACTAAGCCGTTCTTCGACGAGCTCGAAGCCGCAGTCAAGCGCGGCGTGACCGTGCGAGTGCTCCTCGACCACATCGCCAACCTGCGGTCGGTCGGATACTTCCGCACGCTTCGCCGGCTCACCGCCCTCGGCGCGGACTGGCACCTGATGCTGCCCGTGCAGCCGCTCCGTGGAAAGTTCCAGCGTCCGGATCTGCGCAACCACCGCAAGATCCTGATCATCGACGGCAAAGTCGGCTTCACCGGGTCGCAGAACGTCATCGATGCGAGCTACAACAAGCGTGGCAACCTCCGGCGCGGCCTGCGCTGGAAGGATCTGATGGTGCGGTTCGAGGGCCCCATCGTCGCCGGAATCAATGCCCTTTTCGTGACCGACTGGTACAGCGAGACGAACGACCTCCTGACGCGCGAGGCTGAGCCGGCGCCGGCGGACCACAAGGACAACCTGCTGGATGCCCAGGTCGTCCCGAGCGGCCCCGGTTTCGACGGCGAGAACAACCTGCGCATGTTCAACTCACTCATCTACGCGGCGCAGCACCAGGTGATCATCACCACCCCGTACTTCGTGCCTGACGAGTCGATGTTCTACGCGATCACGACCGCGGCCCAGAGCGGCATCGACGTGCAGATCTTCGTGAGCGAAATAGGCGACCAGGCCGTCGTCTATCACGCGCAGCGCAGCTATTACGAGCAGCTGCTCAAGGCCGGTGTGCGGATCTGGCTGTATCGCGCGCCGACCATCCTGCACGCCAAGCACATCACCATCGACGACCAGGTTGCCGTCATCGGCTCGAGCAATATGGACATGCGCTCGTTCAGCCTCGACCTCGAGATCTCGGTCATGGTCAAGGGTTCGGAGTTCGTACAGTCGCTGCGTCGGGTCGAGGACAGCTACCGCCAGCGTTCCCGCGAACTGACCCTGGACGAGTGGATGGCGCGGCCGATGGGCACCAAGATCCTCGACAACGTGGCACGGCTGACGGCCGCGGTGCAGTAGGTAGACTCCACGAGTGCAGACGCCGGCGGTTCGACACCTCTTTCCGCGATCGCAGTTGCCCGCGCTCACCGGCATCCGAGCGTTCGCGGCATTCTGGGTTTTCACCCGGCACTTCCGCACCGAACTCCTCGATGCATTCCCCGCTGTGCATATATTCGCGCCGCTCATGAATGTTGGCTATCTCGGCGTCGATTTGTTCTTCATCCTGAGCGGGTTCATCCTCACCTATACGCACTTCGACAAGATGACCGACGGGTACAACTGGCGAAAAGCGATCGGATTCCTCTGGCTCCGGATCGGACGCGTGTGGCCGCTGACCGCCTTTGTCACGCTGCTGTTCGGCCTTTATTTTGTCTACGAGTACGCGACCACGCATAAGACGAATCTCGTGACGCAGGCAGACCCCGGGCGTCTGGTCGTTCACCTCCTGCTGATCCAGGGTTGGATCCCACACACGCTCGACTGGGACGGACTCGACTGGTCGATCAGCGCCGAGTGGCTCGCCTATCTGGTCTTTTCGGTCGGCATTGTGATGCTGGCCCGGTTCGCGCTCGTCGCCTCGAGGCGCGCAATCATCATCCTGATCGTGATCCTGACACTCCCGATGATCATCATCGGTTGCACGATGCAGGATGACACGATCCTTCTGTTCAGCAACAACAGCTACTCGATCGCGGCCGGCGTCGTGCCCATTCGCGTGCTGACGGAATTCTGGATCGGCGCGCTCCTCGCCATCCTGGTCCGGAAGCGGCTCGCCGAGGATCGCCCGATCCGGTTCCCGCTCGCGACCGTCGCCTCGGTCGTCGCGATCGCGACCATCTACGTCGTGCCCGCCATTGAGAAGACACCGTGGATCCGTGCGGGCCAGCACCAGTTCGACAGCCAGGGCGTGGACATGATCGCCCGCAGCTCGACGATCATCGTGCTGCCGCTGCTGGTCCTCGTGATCGTGGGACTCGCGGTCGGACGACGAGATCCGTTCGCCTGGCTGCTCTCGCGAAGGCCGCTCCAACTCGGGGGACGAGTCTCTTTCGCCCTCTACCTTTCGCATCCGCTGGTGATCGGTCTTGCCGTCGCCGTGTTGGCCAACGTAGCAAGCGCGCCGCTTCGAGGCGTCATCACCGTCGCTGCGATCGTGGCCGCGTGGGTCTTCGCGTGGGTGCTTTGGCGGCTCATCGAGGAGCCCTGCCGCAAGCTCGCACGGAAGATGCTGCCCGACTCGATCCGGGTGTAGCGAGGCCCGCCCCTTCCGCTGGCACCCCATCCCCTACTCGGAGATCCGTCCCTTTCCCAAGACCCTCCCTTTTCTCAAAACCCTCCCCTTTCTCAAAACCCTCCCCTTTCTCAAAACGAAGGAGTTTCCGCGGAGAAAGCGCGCGAACGACTCGTTCGGCGCCGGTGAGCGCCAAAACTCCTTCGTTTTCAGTAGAGGGACACGATTTCAGTAGAGGGACACGTTTTCAGCAGAGGGACACGATGAGCGGCAGCCCCGTCGGCCACCGATCACGGCAGGGAGCCTGAAGGTCAGCCGCGGTTCGAGGCACGGACCATTTCGTCGCGCGGAACGACCTTGATGCGTGTACGACCCTGTGGCGCTCCGAGCGACTGCTCGAACTCGTCCAGATTGTGCCAGCCCTCGAGGTTCGTGTACTCGATGCCTCGGCTCTTCAGCAGCTCGATGACCGATTCCTCAGACGGATGCGCGGGCGACCACCAGTTGGCCTGGTCGCGGACGACGTGCTTGATGGTCTCCATCGCGTCGCTCTTGGTGTGGCCGATGAGGCCGACCGGCCCGCGCTTGATCCATCCGGTGGCGTACACCCCTGGAAGCTTCTGGTCGTTGTCATCGAGGACCTGACCCTCCCGATTCGGGATGACCCCGCGCTTCTCGTCGAACGGGATGCCGTCAAGCGGAGACCCGAAGTAGCCGACGGCGCGGTAGATCGCCTGGATAGGGATCTCGCGGAACTCCCCCGTGCCGCGCACGCCACCCTCGCCATCCGGCTCGGTGCGCTCCCAACGGAACCCCTCGACTGCGCCGTCCCCCAGCACCTCGGCGGGCTTTGCGAAGAAGTGCAGGTGCAGCCGTCGCGACGCAGAGCCGACTTCACGCTCCCGCCACTTCGTGAAAACGCGGTCGATCACGAGGACCTGCTTGTTCGACTCGATAGCCGCGCGGGACGCCTCGTCGTAATCGAAGTCCTCGTCGTGCACGATCATGTCGACGTCGCGCAGCTCGCCGAGCTCCCGCAACTCGAGCGGGGTGAACTTCACCTGCATGGGGCCGCGACGACCGAAGACATGCACGTCGGTGACCGGTGACGCCTTCAGGACGTCGTAGACGTTCGAGGGGATCTCGGTCGGTAGCAGGTCATCCGCGTGCTTCGCGAGGATGCGGGCGACGTCGAGTGCGACATTACCGTTGCCGATCACGGCGACCTCGCGCGCCTCGAGCGGCCAGTCGCGCGGAACATCGGGGTGCCCGTCGTACCAGCTCACGAAATCGGCGGCGCCATAGCTGCCCGCCAGATCGATGCCGGGAATGTCGAGGTCGGCATCCTTGATCGCACCGGTCGAGAAAATGACGGCGTTGTAGTGCTTCTTGAGGTCATCGAGGGTGATGTCGCGACCATAGAGCACGTTACCGAACAGACGAATCCGCCCCGTGTCCAGCACCTCGCGCAGCGCCGTGATGATGCCCTTGATGCGCGGATGATCGGGTGCGACGCCGTATCGAACCAGTCCGTACGGCGCCGGAAGTTGCTCGAACAGGTCGATCGAGATGTCGAACGCGGACTCGGATTTGAGAAGGATGTCGGCGGCGTAGATACCCGCGGGCCCAGCGCCGACAATGGCCAAACGTAGTTTTGTCATGAATATTTAGTTGGAGCGCTCGACGATCGTGTCGGCGAACCGGGTAAGGGCCATCTTCACGGGGCCGTCGGGCAGGGGGGCGAGCGCTGCGACCGCGTCTGCGGCCCAGCGGTGGGCTTCGTGGAGGGTTTGCTTTGTCACCTCGTGCTCGCGCAACTCTGCGATCGAGGCGGTGAGTTCGGCGGAATCAGCATCGGCCTCGTCGTAGAAGGCGGCATTGACGTCGTGGTCGATCCGGTCAAGAAGTTCGGCGGCAGCAGCATCCGTGTCCGCGAGCCGACGCAGGTACAACAGTGGAAGAGTGGCGACGCCCGCCCGCAGGTCGGTCCCCGGGATCTTGCCGGTATCGCCCACGGCCGGCGCGAGATCGATTACATCGTCAACCAGCTGGAAGGCGACACCGATCTTCTCCCCGAACTGCACGACGGGCTGGATGTATTCCTCGGGGGCTTCGGAGAAGATCACCCCGACCTGGCCGGCCGTCGCGATGAGCGATCCGGTCTTGTCTTCGAGAACCTTGAGATAGTGCGCGATCGGGTCTTCGCCGGCACGCGGCCCGATCGTCTCGTGCAGCTGGCCAAGGCACAGTCGCTCGAACGTCTCGGCCTGGATCGCGATCGCTCGCTCACCGAGCGCCGCGATGATCTTGCTCGCCCGCGCGAACAGCAGGTCGCCCGTGAGGATCGCGACGGAGTTGCCCCACACCGTCTGCGCGCTCGGCACTCCCCGCCGCATCTGCGCCTCGTCCATGACGTCATCGTGGTACAGCGATGCGAGGTGGGTGATCTCGATCGCCTCCGCAGCCGAGATCACTTTGGGATTGTTTCCGATGCCGAGCTGGGCGGTGAGAAGGGTCAGCACCGGACGAATGCGCTTGCCCCCCGCATCCAGCAGGTAGCGACTCGTGACGTCGGCCAGGTCATCCGTGAACGACATCTGGCTGAGCAGGCCGGCCTCGACATCCTCGAGGCCGGAGTCGATCGCTTTGGCGAGCTTGCGCTCACCGCTCGACGCGAAGAGCTTTTCACCGAGGCCGAGCGAGGAGCTCAGCGTATTGCTGCGGCGAGCCGTTGGGACGCTCGGAGTCACTTGCCTGTCGATTCTGTTGGAAAGGGCTAGGAGGTGGGGCGCTTACGAGCGGTCGAGCTCTTGCGCTTGGCGACCGATGCGAGGACCGCGGCGTCCACCGGCTTGCGCCCGCGGTGCAGCGCAACGACGCCGGAAGTGAGGTTACGGTATGCAACCCGGATAAATCCTGCTCCCCGGATCCACTGGCTGAGCTGACCCTGGTCCGGCCAGTCTTTGATGGAGTCGGCAAGGTAGTTGTACGCCTCGCGGTTGGAGCTGGTGGCCGCCGCAACCGCGGGCAGGATGTAGTTCAGGTAGGCCGCGTAACCGATTCGCAGCAGGGCGCGCGGCGGCTTGGAGAACTCGCAGATCACCAGGCGGCCGCCCGGCTTGAGCACCCGGTACATCTCGGCCAGCGCCTGCTTCGGGTCGTTGACGTTCCGGAGGCCAAAGCTGATGGTGACGGCGTCGAACTCGTCGTCACCGAACGGGAGCTTCTCGATGTCAGATTCGACGAACTCGATGTTCTTGTGTTTGCGGCGACCCTCGGCGATCATGCCTGGCGAAAAGTCGACCGCGACCACGTGGGCGCCGTTGTGAGACAGCGCGATCGAACTCGTTCCGGTGCCGGCAGCGAGATCGAGGATGCGTTCGCCTGGCTGCGGAGCGACGGCGCGAACCGTGGCAATCCGCCAGAGATACGCGTTCCCGGCGGACAGGACGGCGTTGGTGCGGTCGTAGTGTTTGGCGACGCCGTCGAACATGTCGGCAACCTCATCCGGTTGCTTGCCGAGATCCGCCTTACTCACATAATCCAGTGTACTGAGAAAGGCTTGATGTTCCCCCGCGTACTA
>JAODMY010000010.1 GCA_025465535.1 Glaciihabitans sp. | reverse complement strand
ATCAGGCGTGCCCACGCAGCCGCGTCCTCGACGACGATCGTCCGCTGTAAGAGCTGCGTTTCCGGCGCGAGCGAGGCGAACACAAAGGCCAAGACCTCGTCGCGCCAGGGCGCCTGAACCACTGTGACCTCGCCGTCCGGCGCACCAGTCAACGCTTCCCTCAGCGCCTCAGTCTGGCTTCCTCGTCCCGCGACAAACAGATCCGCCGGAAGCTTCGGGCGAGTTCGAGAGGAGAAGTCGGCCCACCAGCGCTCGATTGTGCGGGCCCCTCGCGGGTTATACCCGAGGCGTTCGGAGATCCAGTAGTGAACGAATGGAGTCTGAATCAGCCATTGCTCAATGACGTGCGCGTCGATCGCCTTTACATCGGCGAATTTGAGCTCGGCCCGTCGCTCGTCCGCCCACTCAGCCGCACCAGCCCAGTTCCGAGGAGTGGCGGCAACGAAGGTCAATGATGGGTCCGCTTCACGATGCTCGAAGTCAGACGTAGCCTTCGTCTTTGAGTCGCGGTTGGTCCCGAACTCAAACCTCAGTTCGCCCGCGGGCAAGATGAAGCTCCCGATGGAAGTTGCACGACCATCCCAGCCGTGGGCGGCAGCTCCTTCGTAGCCGCGAATGTCAAGGTTCGTGATTCCGGGGGTCGATGCCAGCAGACGTCGCATGAGGTCAGGGAAGGTGCCCTTTGAGTCCAGCGAGTCAGCCCAACGGTTGAGCTCGTTTGCTGTGATCAGTTCTGGGCCGTCGGTGCGGAGACCGGGACCAACCTGAGAGGCCGTGCGACCTCGCTCCTGCTGCAGCCTCAGGACCGCTGCTCGCTCAAAACGCAAGTAGCGAGAACCTGGGATCTGTGCCGAAACCAACAGACCTGTCGCCGCCCAGTTGCGCACGGTGTTTTCGTGTACGCCGAGGACGCGCGCGGTCTCCCGCACGTTCATGTAGGTGTCGCCAGTGTCGTTCTGCATACGTCGAGTCTACCATATGTACTTTGTGGACTTTGTGGACTTTGGCCGTGTGGGTAAAGAGGTGGATAAATGACGTCGCAAGAGCCGACACCCGCTGGGCTTCTTCTTGACGACCATCCGCGCGCATGCGGAATCTGCGGAGAGTGGGGCAGACTCACGAAAACCCACGTGCCACCGCAGGCTGCGGGAAACACCGACAAGGTTGAACGCGCTGACATGATGTCCGGGCGAAACGGGTTGAAGCCCGGGAGATGGCGGATCGGCGGTATGTGGGTACGGGGCTCTGTGCAGAATGCAACAGTTTCGCGGGCGCGCGTTACGACGAGGCATATGGCGACTTTGCGCTCGAACTTCGACATTCGTTTGAAGCCCGCACCCGGTTTGCAATGAGCCAGCCACAAGCAATCTCCGTGTCACCAGGGCGAGTGAGTCGCTCAGTCATGTCCGGAATGATGGGGCTGAGCCCACAAATTCGCGTGCTCCACCCGACACTTGCGGAACAGATGCAATCGGGCGGTCCAGTGCGCCTGCCCGGAGATCTCACACTCCGGGTAGCCGCCTACCTCGGAACCTCAGCTCAGCTCACCGGCCCGATGTTGACCGGCTTGACCGACGGGACCGGGCGAGCCATCCACACCTTGGCGGCCGTCTCGTTCAAGCCGCTCACCTGGGCTCTTGCGACCGGGAACACCGATGACCTTCTTGCCCTGCGCGGCTGGATTGACGCCACGGATGGGCTGCTGTACGAAGACGACCGCGAGTCATACGATCTGCGCTGGCTCGCTCCCAGGGGTCTGCCACTGGTCCAGTCGATCTTGCACGCCCCGCCCAACGACGGGTTCCAAATGTATTCGAGCCAAATAGCGCCAATCATGGTCGGTCGAATTCGGTGAGCCAGCCATCCGCGGGATTGGCGAACTCGAACTAGGACCGACCATCGTCGTCCGATTGTCCCGGTGCAGTCCGTTGGTTGTTTTGATCCCTTTTCTCAAACACGAAGGTTTAGAGCCACTGACCACAATTCGGGGAGATTGATGTGATCGAACGAGATCAAGAGTGGTCGAAATGTGGTCAGATTCGCGTGGTCACGTGACCACAGATGCGTTATTTCTGAGCGAGAAAGTTGCCTGTGACCAGCATTTTTGTAGCGAGGGCGGGACTCGAACCCGCGACACCACGATTATGAGCCGTGTGCTCTAACCACCTGAGCTACCCCGCCGGGCGCATCCGAGTGAAGGACGCGAGAGCCCCCTGTGGGAATCGGACCCACTACCTCTTCCTTACCAAGGAAGTGCTCTACCAATGAGCTAAGGGGGCGCACAACCCGATGCGCGCCTGAGCGCGGCACCGTTTTGGCACCGTAAGAGACTAGCATCCAGCGACGCCTCGTAATGCGCCTCCCGGCCGCACCCACCGACCTGACTCCTGTCGCCCAGCCGCGCGCCACCCTCTCGCCACCATCGCGCTCATCCACGCCATCCCAACCCCATCGAATGCCCCGTAGATGCGGGTGCAGAACGTCCGCACTGGCAGTTATGGGGCATTCGATGGAGTCGGAGGCGGGCAGAGCCAGCGGGAGCGGGAGCAGGAGCAGCAGCAGCGGCAGCAGCAGCGGCAACGGCAGCCCAGCCGCGCGCTACCCGAGCTCCAGGATGGTGCCCTCCGGCGAAAAGTCGGGGAGTGTGATCCCCGGCAGCAACCAGGCGGTGAACGATGGGCCGCGGCCGCGAAGCACGAGGCCGATCGCCGGATCGAATTGCGCCTCGCCCGGACCGAACAGCAGGGACTGCACGCCGGCGACCGCGTTGGCGGCAAGCGTCAGCTCGTAGTCACCCCGCGCTGCCACCAGCAGGATGCACTCGGCCGCGCTCTCGCGCACATAGACGAGCACATCGTCCGAGGCGTGCAGCCAGCGAACTCCGCCGGTGTTGAGCACCTCATGGTTGCGCCGAAGGTGAATGAGCTCCCCATAGAGGTTGATACGCGCGGCGTGCGCGTCCAATCGATCCCACGGAATCGGCGTCCGCGAGTGTTCCCCGTCGGCGCCGACCAGCCCGAACTCGTCGCCGGCGAAGATGACCGGGATGCCCGGCATCGTCACCGAGAGACCGAGCGCGACCGGGACCGTCCCCGGCTGCGCGTGCGTGAGGAAGCGCGGCGTATCGTGCGTGTCGAGGGCATTCATGTTGTGCAGCCGAACCCGCCAGGGGAAGCCGGCCGCGAAACGCGTGTGCGCCTCGAAGACCTCGCCGCCGGTGTAGCTCGGGATCGTCCCGAACGGCAGCCCGAAGTAGCTCGACTCCCGCTGGCCGGTCGACAGCCATCCCCAGATCGGACGCGTGAAATTCGTGTACGTCATCGCGCCGTGCCAGGCGTCCCCCTGGAAGTCGCTCGCCGCGTCGTTGGTCGACTCGCCGAGCAGGATCGTGTCCGGGTTCGCCTCGATCATGGTCCTGCGGATGATGCGCCTAACCTCGCTGTTGAGATCCTCGTCCCGATACCGACCAGTCATGTTTGCGACGTCGATGCGCCAGCCGTCCAGGTTGTATGGCGGCTTCAGCCACTTCGCGACGACCGAATCCGGGCCCTCGATGAAGCGATCCCGGAGCTCCTGCGAGTTCCAGTTGAACTTCGGCAGGCTCGGAACCCCGAGCCACGACGCGTACGTCTCCTGCTCGGGATCCAGCCAGTAGTAGAACGCCGACTCCGGGGTTCCGGGATGCTCGTGCGACGCCAGAAACCACTCGTGCGCGTTCCCGGAGTGGTTCGACGTGAGGTCGCCGATAACTCTGATGCCCCGAGCGTGGGCGGCCTCGATGAGCGCGACGTAGGCAGCATCCCCTCCCAGCAGCGGGTCGACGTCCGAGAAGGACAGCGCGTCATAGCGATGATTCGAGCGGGCCGGGAAAACGGGCGTGAGGTAGACGAGGTTGATGCCGAGAGCGACGAGGTGGTCGAGGTGTTCCTGGATGCCGAGCAGGTCGCCGCCGTAGAACTGGTACGCGGTCGATGGCCCGATGTGGGTTACCGGATCGGACCAGTCTGCCGGCTCAGCCCACTCCGGCAGGACCCGCGCGGCAGCCTCGTCGGATCGGGCAAACCGATCGGGGAAGATCTGGTACATCACCGACGAAGCCGCCCAGGCCGGTGGCGCCGGATAGGCGATCAGCTTGAAGTCCTCCGTGTCCAGAGTCTCGACGGTGTGCACTCCCGTGCCGTTGACCCAGAGGTTGCGACCGTCGCCCATGCGAACCAGGAACCGATAACCGTGCACCGGATTCTCGACCTCGATCTCCGCCTCCCACCAGTCCCAGCCGTCGATCGTGATGATCATCGTCGCGACCGAGAAGCGCGGTTCGTGATTCGGATTCGACCGCGTGCGCACCGCGGTAACCGGGCCGAACTCGTGTGGAATCCGGATGCGCACCCGCACGTGATCGCCGAGCGCCGGCGTCGAATTCGAGACGAAAAGGGGCGAGCCATCGTGGTGGGGCTCGAGCAGCGATCCGGGTACAGCGTTCAGCATGCCAACACTTTTACACAGGAATTTGTCGGGCAGATTTCGCGACGATTAGTTCTGCCCATAGTCTCGAGTGGATGAGTAATGGACGCCTCGCGAGCGACTGGTGGCGCAGCGCCGTTATCTACCAGATCTACCCACGATCCTTTGCGGATTCGAACGGTGACGGGCTCGGTGACCTGCCCGGCATCATCGGTCGGCTGCCCCAGCTCCGGGAGCTGTTCGTCGACGCGATCTGGCTCTCGCCGTTCTACACATCGCCCCAGCACGATGCCGGATACGACGTGGCCGACTACTGCGACGTCGATCCGGCCTTCGGAACCCTTGCGGACTTCGACGCCCTCGTCGCGGAGTCCAAACGCCACGACCTCCGGGTGATCATCGACCTCGTCCCTAACCACACCTCGAACGAGCACGAGTGGTTCAAGGCCGCCGTCGCCGCCGGACCCGGAAGTGTCGAGCGCTCCTATTACCTGTTCCGCGACGGACTCGGCGCGGACGGCAACCTGCCCCCGAACAACTGGCAGTCGGTATTCGGTGGCCCGGCGTGGACGCGGCTGACAGCTCCGGACGGAACGCCCGAGCAGTGGTACCTGCACCTCTTCGACAGCTCCCAGCCCGACCTCGACTGGACGAGCGAGTGGGTGCGTGAGCAATTCCGCGAGATCCTGCGCTTCTGGTTGAGGCGTGGCGTCGACGGCTTCCGGGTGGATGTCGCGCACGGCCTCGCGAAGAAGCCTGGCCTCCCCGACTACACGCCGCCGCCCTCCGACGAGACCGCCTCGATGACGAGCCCCGGCGACGTTCCGTTCTGGGCACAGCCGGCGGTGCACGAGATCTACCGGGACTGGCACCGCATCCTCGAGGAGTTCGGGCCGGACCGCATCCTCTGTGCGGAGGCCTGGGTCGAGCCCCTCAGCAAGCTCGCGTACTGGGTGCGGCCCGATGAGATGCAGCAGGCGTTCAACTTCACCTTCCTCGAGGCGTCATGGTCTGCTCCGGCGATCAAGCAGGCCATCGTCGACTCGCTGGCCGCCTTCGAATCCGTGGGCGCCGCGACCACCTGGGTGCTGTCGAACCACGACGTCATCCGGCACGCCTCGCGACTCGGGATGACTCCCCCGCCTCCGCAGGGCGAGGGTATCGGACCGAGAACCGAGCCGAAACCGGATGAGGCCCTCGGCCTGCGCAGAGCCCGTGCCGACACGCTACTCATGCTCGCTCTTCCCGGCAGCGCCTACCTCTACCAGGGCGAGGAACTCGGGCTCCCCGAGGTCACCGAACTGCCGGACTCGGCCCGCCAGGATCCCACCTTCTTCCGTAACCACGGCAAACTCTACGGACGCGACGGATGCCGTGTCCCGATTCCATGGGAAGCGGATGCACCGGCCTACGGCTTCTCGCCAAGTGGTGAGAGCTGGCTCCCGCAGCCGAAGGAGTGGGCACGACTGGCCCGCGACCGGCAGGAAGCCGACGCCCAAAGCACACTGCGCATGTACCGTGACGCGCTCGGACTTCGCCGCGAGTTCGACCTCGCCGGCGGCACGATCGAGTGGCTCGACGGATACCCGGACGACGTCATCGCGCTCCGGAACGGTGCGGTCACGGTCATCACCAACGCGGGCGACGCGGCCGTGGCCCTACCAACAGGCACGATCGTGCAGGCGAGCGAGCCGATCACGGCATCCGAACTCCCGCCGAACGCGACGGTCTGGCTCGCCAGCTAGTCGCGCTGCCCACGGACGCCAGTCAAGCGGCTGGCCAGCGAGCCGGCTATTGCGCGGTGTGTTCCTTCAGCCACTTGAAGGAATCGATGGGCGTTCCATTGAGGTCTATCTCGAAGAAGAGGTGAGGACCGGTGGAAATACCGGTTGAGCCGGTCAGCCCCACCAGCTCGCCCTCGGTGATCGTGTCGCCGACGCTCACCTTCAGCGAGCCCATCGTCATGTGGCCGTAGACGCTCGAGAACTTGTAGCCGTTGACGTCGTGTGAGATCGTGACCGCTTCGCCCAGATCGCCGAAGATGCCGGACTGGGTGACGGTACCCGCCGCGGTCGCGTACACGGGTGCCAGGTCACCGGTTTCGAAGTCGGTTCCGTTGTGGAAGGTCGAACACTCGGCACACGGCGCAATTCGAGGACCGAATGGATCGCCCAACGGCACGGGTGAGTTGAAGGGCCAGCGAATGGGGCCGCTGTTGTTGACCGTGTAGCCGGCGACCGAGGCGAGGTCCTGCATCTGCCCGTACTCCTCCGCCGAGGTGGCCGCGAAGGTGTCCCGGTCGATCGGAGCGTTCTCGCCATTGGCGGCGGTGAGCGATTGTCCGGCGATCGTGGCCTGGCCCGTTGCATCTGCGGTGGTCGAGGATGCTGTCGCGGTCGCTCCTGGCATTGCCAGGAATCCGACGGTGTTCACCAGCAGGAATCCAGCGGCGAGCAACAGGGCCACAGCCGAGAAGAGCTTGCCGGCGACACGGCGGCCCTGAGGCTTCTTCGCTGTCGCAGCACGTGCGGGCGGGGCCTTGCGCACGGCAACCGCACGCTTGCGCGCGGCCCTGCGGGAGCGCCGGGTCGACTTCTCGCGAAGATCCCTGCGACGTACCGACTGTGCGCCGAGATTGAGCTCGTCGAACGGGTCGGGCAGCGACAAAACGGCTCCTCTCTCAGCACGATTCGCGAATGCGTCAGCGGGTTTGGAATGGCCCAATACGACGCAGAAAATGATCACGGTCGGGTAACGGACCTCAGAAGCTTAGCCGCATGCTTGGATCCAACCAAGTCGGCGAGTAGACAGGGCTGGTGCTCGACAGGTCACTTTGCACAAGAGGGCGCACAGACGGATGGCCCCGAAAACGCCGGGGCCATCGTCATTCGTTGGTGGCAAGTGAGGGATTCGAACCCCCGAAGTTGAAAACGTCTGATTTACAGAGAAGCGACCCCCATCCCAACGGGTCCCAGACGTTGCCTACCAGCCCGGAATTGCTGGGTGTCAGCGGTCAGACAGAAGATGCTGTCACGCCCGTTCCCAACAGTTCCCAGCCAGATTGTGCACACGAGAGTGCACACAAAGGAGGTGACGACCAGCCCGCTGAGCAGTAAAAACACCCCCGCCTGCGCTAACAGGCGAGGGCAACCCGCTTCACCTAACTAACGCAGGAGAAACGAATATGTCCATCATTACCGAAATGCCTGAAACAGGCCCCCTGGCCGTCAGGCGCATCACCCCCAGAACCGCACCAGGCAAGAGCCTCAGGCCCTTGCGGATCATGGCAAACCTCACACTCGATGAAGTAGCGAAACGCTCCGGCGTTTCTGTCTCCTACCTCTCCCGTGTCGAAACCGGAGTCGACCACGCGACCGCCGTGTGGCTCGGTCTCGTCGCGGGAGTCATCGCCAAAGCGTTGGCGAACGCAGCATGAGCGCCCGGCTAACCGTCGACGCGGGGGACACCAGCCGCAACGGTCGCATCAGCGCAGTAGTGGACTCCGAAATGAACCGTCAGGATCTCAACGCAAAGACTCTGGCAGCGTTGTGCGAACCCTCGGTGCGCTTCACCGCTTACAAGCTGAAGCGGAGTTTGTACCACGGTCGCGACTGGTACCTAATCGAAGTTCTGGCCATTGCCAATGCGCTCGGATTCCACCTC
>JAODMY010000101.1 GCA_025465535.1 Glaciihabitans sp. | reverse complement strand
GCGCGGCGAGAGGCCGAAGCGGCTCTTGAACTCGCCCGCGAAAGGGCGCTCGAGTCGAGCCGTTTGAAGTCTGAGTTCCTGGCGACAATGAGCCACGAGATCCGTACGCCGATGAACGGCGTCATCGGCCTGACCACCCTGCTTCTTGGCACCCGACTCGACCAGACCCAACGAAAGTACGCCGACGGGGTACATGGCGCTGGCCAGGCGCTGCTGACCGTGATCAACGACATTTTGGATTTTTCAAAACTCGAGGCGGGAAAGGTCGAGCTGGACCTCGCGCAATTCGACCCGAGAATCCTGGTGGAGGAGGTCGCCGGTCTGGTGAGCGAAAGCGCACGGGCGAAGGGCCTCGGGCTCATGGCGTATTGCGTCCCCGGAGTTCCGCCGAAACTCATCGGTGACGTCGGACGCATCCGTCAGATCCTCTTGAACCTCGCCTCCAATGCCGTCAAGTTCACCGCAGCGGGGGAGGTCGCAATCCGCGTCGATGTCGTCGAGTCCGACGATGACCGACCGCGTGTGCGATTCGAGATTCGGGACACGGGGATCGGGATCGAAGAGGCGGATTACGCACGACTGTTCGAATCGTTCTCCCAGGCCGACGCGTCCACTACTCGCCGCTATGGCGGTACCGGGCTCGGCCTCGCGATCTCCCGACGACTAACGGAGACGATGGGCGGAGAGCTGGGGGTGTCCAGCAAACTCGGGGAAGGCAGCACCTTCTGGTTCGTTCTCCCGCTTGCGACCATATCCGACCAGCCTCAGGCGGCGAGCGCAGGCATTGAATCCGACACTTCATATCCCCGGCTTGCGGGTCGACGCGTGCTAATCGTCGATGACAACGTGACGAATCGACTGGCTCTCGAGTCCCAGCTTGAAGGCTGGAGCATGGTCGCCGAGGGCATCTCGGATGCGGGCTCAGCGCTGGCGAAGATTCGCGAGGCTGCAGCTTTTGGTCGGCCATTCGACATCGCGGTGTTGGACATGTGCATGCCGGAAATGGATGGGCTGGAGCTCGCACGCGCAATCGCGGCCGACGAGAATCTGCGTGCCACCTCGTTGATCATGCTCACGTCCACGCCCCCGGTGGATCCGGCCGAGTTGGCCGCCGCAGGCGTTCGTCAATGGTTATTGACGCCCGTGCGCAGCTCCGAGCTCCACGACCGCCTCATGCTGCTCGTGGCCGAGTCGGCACCTGCCGCTCCGGTGCGCGAGCCACGGCCCGAGCCGACGTCTCCTTCGCGTGGCGTGGTTCTGATCGTTGAGGACAACGAGGTAAATCAGCTGGTCGCCCGTGAAATGGTCACCAAGCTCGGTTATCGGGTGAGGATAGCGAGCGACGGCGCCGAGGCTGTCGCCGCGGTGTCGGGCACCTCGTTCGACGCGGTGTTGATGGATTGCCATATGCCGGTAATGGATGGCTTCGGCGCCACCGCGGCGATCCGCAACATGGCGGGAGCTGTGTCACGAATACCAATCATCGCCATGACCGCGGGAGCACAGGACGAGGACCGCCAGCGTTGTCTCGAAGCGGGGATGGACGACTTCCTCACCAAACCCGTGGACATGACAGCCCTCGAGGACACGCTCGCACTGTGGGTACGAAAAAATGCGCCTTCACAGACTGACCCGGGCGAACCAGTGACGAATCAAGCGGTCCCGGCGTTGGAAACGGATGAGCCGGTGTTGGACCCGGCGCGACTCGACCTGCTCCGACACCTTGGCCCCTTGGGGGGTCACGGACTTCTCACCGAGGCAGCGCACGCGTTCAAGAGCGAGGTCAACACGAGCCTGGCCGCGTTGAAACAAGCGATCGACGGCAGTGATGACGAGGCGCTGAAAGGCGCGGCACACAAGCTCAGGGGAGGCGCCGCAAACATCGGCGCCACAGGTGCAGCGGCCTTGTGTGCTCGGCTGGAAAAGCTCGTGCTCTCCGACGGCGACCATCCTGGCCGCCATTTGGTGGGAAACCTCGAGGCAGAGCTTGCGAGGGTGGATGCGGCGCTCGATCGAGCGCTGGAGGCAGCGTTATGAACCTGTGGTGTTCGTCGCGAACGCAAAGTTGGCCCTTGGCGCTCGACTTCGGATCGATCCCGGGCGGGTAAGACGCGTTGGCTCGAGCTTCCTATTCGTATTCGGCGGTCAGCGCCGTCACGCACAGGGTGAGGAGTTCGTTTGCTGCTTGGCGTCCCGTGCTTCGTCGGCGTAAAGTAGCTCATTCGAATATATGTTCGAGAGTGAGGGCGATAGCGTGTTAGCCACAGATTCGATCGTGACGTTGTGGTTGGACGAGCATGATGTTCCCGAAGAAATGATCTGGAAGGGCGAACGGTACAGAGTTAGCGATCGACCAACCCGTCTCGAGGTCGAGCTCCCAGTACTGACTCACCCGCCCGGGGTCGACGCATGGCGGTTCCAGGCGACAGGGGAGGCCGGCGACGCTCGGGTGTTCGATGTTGTACGGGTCGATGGGCGCCAAGAGTGGCGTCTACTCCGGATCTATGTGTGATTCGCTTCGTATCGCTGCGAGAACCGCGGCCCGGAGGCAACGTCGTCGGAATTGCCGAGGATGACTCCTCGCTGAAGTTCGGACAACCCGCCGCCGTTCTCGCGGACACAGCGCGGGCAGGAGAGCGAGTCGCCGCGGGGGATCCGCGAGGGGAGGGCGCTCTAATGTCGGCACACATCGGATTGACATCACGCATTGGCACCAAGTCCAAATGAAAATTGGACCGCCAAGTGAGGCTGCCCGCTTGGGATTCCGCCTTCGGCCGTTGATGGTAGATGAGCAGTTTGTCTATCCCGCGAAAGCGGGCTGTTGTGCGGGTGCTCCGGCGCGTAGCGTCCCCCGTACTCCTGTAGCCCCAGCACGGGAATGTGAAGCGGGCCGCCAGCCCGC
>JAODMY010000071.1 GCA_025465535.1 Glaciihabitans sp. | reverse complement strand
TTCGAACCCCTTTGAGTCGCCACAGTGGGACGGAATTTCAACCGGTCCCGGCATAGCGGCGTTCTTTGCCGGCTCCGTGATTCTCCTCAGCGCCCTGGTTGTGCTTCGCCGCCGGGTTCGCCCGGATAGCGGTAGCGGTCTCATTTGGTTATCCGTCTGGTGCGGCTGGCCGGCTATCGCATTGATCTGTCTTGGAACGGAACTAAATGCTGACGTGGACAGCGGAGTAGGTGCGGAAACCTCTTGGTTGGGCTTGCTGGTCGGCTTCCTCGCGGCAGGAATGCTCATCCTCGGGATATCTTCTTTTGTAGCGCATGTGGCGGACCGGCGGTCACACAACTGAGCGCACTTGCAGGCGAACGGCGACGGTCTAAGAACAACGGCTGCCCGTATCGGTCCGCGCAGAATTGCCGCTAGTTTCCGCGACGTCGACCAGTTTTTCAGGGAACCGAACGGGTCAAGCCGGAAGTCTGGCCGTCAGGGTTCGAGGTCAACCAGGGGAATACGCGTGTCTCGACGGACCGATCGGATCCGTATGGTCGCTGCAATGACCGACGCGACAGCCGCGATAGCGCATGCCGCGATCGAGGCGACAAGGCCCGGCCTGTTCGTCATCAAATACAGCAACGCCACGACCTGGGACGAGCCGAAGAAGACCGAGTAAATCGGGCTGGCCGCCAGCTGGAGTTCGCGGAGATCGGCTTGCGGCCACTGGTCTGAGGCGCTCGCGATCGCGATGTGTAGGCGCTTGGCATCTCTCGCCTCGACCGTGCGTCCGATGACCGACAACAACACGGCGACGAACAGCGCAGTGTCTACCCAGCCTGCACTCCACGGGATGCTTCCGTGATATCCGTGTTGGGAGACCATGTAGAGACCAGACCCGATGATGAGCACCATTCCCGGTGCGATGAACGCCTCTACCCGCTTCGTTACTGCGGTCAGTGTCCGCAGCTCGGCCACAGAGCCCGCGGTCTGAACCCGCAGTGTTGTCAGCAGGGTGGTCGTCACCGAACCGACAAGGAGCACCACACCTAAGAGGTGCAGGAACAGGGCAGCGTCATACATGGATATTCCTTGCACTAGTCAGTTATCTTTACTACCGTAGTCTGCGGCAGCACCGATGACAACAGCAAGAGGTATTGACGTAGGGTGTGAACCTCGTGGATCAGAGTGGGCGAATGGAGCCGAGAGCGGCATGGACGACGAGCAGCGGGTCAATCTAGGGGTGGCGTTGTTCATCCCGTACCGATACACGGAGGACCGGATGTTCCGGGCCCTCCAGGATGCCGGGTTCAACGACTGGACCCTGGCCCAGTGCCGGGTGTTCCAGCGCATCGCCCCTGACGGTTCGCGCCTCACGGACCTCGCGGACCAGGCGCAGATGAGCAAGCAGAGCGCCGGCGTGCTGGTCGATCAACTGGAACGCCTGGGCTACGTGCGTCGGGCCCCCGACCCCACGGATGGCCGCGCACGGTTGATCGTCATCGAGCAACGTGGCCGGCGGGCGGTCGAGGTGGCCCAGGCGACGCTCGACGAGATCCTCTCGGAGTGGAAGGCCTACCTGGGCACCCGCAATTTCACGTTATTGCACCAGATCCTGGACCAGCTCCGCGAGATCACCGATCCCTACGCGCGGTGACCTCTCACTCGATGCCGTCTTGACATTAGTCAGGATCATTGACTAGTGTCATTGTTGATCCTGACGATTCGGTCGCGATGAACGAGTAGCAGAAAGCGAAATGTCATGAAGTTTCTCGTCCTTGGAGCAACCGGCCGCACCGGCGTCCTCTTCATCAAAAAGGCACTCGACCAGGGGCATCAGGTCACCGCCCTCGTTCGCCGGGCCGACGCCATCGTCGACTCGCGCACCCAGATCGTCAGCGGCGATGTCACCGACGCCGCCGTTATCGCGACGGCAGCCCGAGGCCACGACGCGGTCATCAGCACGCTCGGAGTGAAAAACGCACGCAGGACCCCGACACTGGTCACGGACACCGTCCGTGCGGTCATCGCATCCGCGAAAACATCAGGCGTTGACCGTTTCGTCATCGTGTCCGCGTTCGGAGTCGGCGACTCCCTCGCCAAAGCCTCATTCCTCGTAGGCCCCATATTCCGCACCGTGCTCCGGAAAACCTATGCAGACAAAGCCGCGTCGGAAGTGCTCTTAAGGGCCAGCAATCTGAAATGGACCCTCGAATACCCCGGAGCGTTGAACGACAAGGACACCACCCGCTACACCGCGGTCGCCCTTGAGGACGCCACGAAATTGCCGATCTTCCCCTCGACCTCCCGCGCGAGCGTCGCCGAGTTCCTCCTCCACTGCGCCGTGCAACACACCTTCATCCGTCAGACCGTCATCGTCACGGACACCAAATAGGTCACCGAACGTTCAACGCGGCGATACGGCATTGCTACGGAGACGGTAGCCGTGCGACTGAAAAGCTCGTCATGGCAGCGCGTCGAAGTGGCGGGGAAAGTCGATGTCCTCGGCTTTGAGGGCTTCCGCTGCGAGAGCCTGCGGGTCGGCGGCGCCTGCCGCGATGCCTCGCAATACCTGCAGGTAGAGGTCGTCGATCCAGGAGTGGGCTAACGGTCCGTTGCGCTGGTTCTGCACGAGGGCTTGGACGCGTCG
>JAODMY010000005.1 GCA_025465535.1 Glaciihabitans sp. | reverse complement strand
CTCTGGCCGCGGCCCGCCCCGACATCGTGACTTACGACGAGTTCACGGTCGCCCGACACGTGAAACTCTGGAACTACGACCCCGACCGCTGGAACGCCGACATCGGCGGGTGGCTGAGCCGGCTCTAGCCCGCTGCCGCGATGGCCCAGCGCGCGTAGACGCCGCTCGCGCTGTCGACCATCAGGCTGCGCAGCGTGAGTGCGCGCCCGGCGAACTCGCTCGAGCCGAACAGCGGGATGTTCGCGCCGTTGAGCACGGGAGATGTCGAAAGGCAGAGCTCGTCGACCACTCCACCGTGAAGGAGGCGCGCCGCGAGGTGGGGTCCGCCCTCGCTGACGATCGATCGCAATCCGGCATCGCGAAGGGCAGCGACGATATCGGCCGCCGCGAGGGATCCGGCCTCGTCCGCGACGACAATGACCTTCGCATTCTCATCGCCGATGGTCTCGCGGGCTCTTTTCTCGGCAGATGCCGGGCAGAGAACGAGCAGCGGGCCACGCTGTCCGGTCGAGGTGATCCGGTGTCCGGTCAAGTCTCCGGAGCTTGTGACGATCGCGAGTGCCGCGCGCCGGGGGACGAAGTAGCCCTCTGCGCGCACGCTCTGCGCTCCGACGAGCACGACGTCGGCCAGCATCCGGATGACCCCGAGGAGTAGCCGATCGGCGGGATTCGTGAGTGTCTCGCTCGTGCCATCGCTCCCCGTCGCGCTGCCGCTGACGCTGCCCACAAGGTTGAGCCGGAGCCAGTCCTCGGCGGGAGGACGGTAGAGCTCGGTGAGCCGGTCGCGAGCGTCGGCGCCATCGAGGGCGATGGCGGTCTGCGCCTCCGGAAACACCGGCGTTAGGATCACGCGGCGGTCTTCTCGCGGATCTGGCGCTTGGTGCGTCCGAGCATCGCGGTCATTCCGCGCACGCGAAGCGGACTGATCGCCTCGCTGAGGCCCAGGTCCTGCGGGAAGTCGTCGGGGACATCCAGGACCTGCTGGACGGTCAGCCCGGCAAGCCCCTGGACGAGGATGGATGCGAACCCCCGAGTCGTCGGGGCCTCCCGCGGCGCCGTCGCGAAGAGGTGAACGATGCCGTCATTCACCTCGACGAAGATGAAGACCGGCGACTGGCACTCGACGACCTGCTCGAGGAGGTCGGGGTGCTCGCTATAGCGGGAGGGAAGTTCCGGCAGCTCATTGGCAAACTCCAGCAGCAGCTGAAGTCGCTCACGAGTGTCGAGTTCGATGAAATCGGCACGAATCTCCGCGAGGGTCTCGGGCAACTCGGTGATCACGAGGAAACCAATCTAAAGAGTGGGAACCGCCCCGGGTTCTGCGCCCTTGACGATCGGGACGCGCACCGCGCTGCCCCACTCCGTCCATGAGCCGTCATAGTTGCGAACTCCCTCAAAACCGAGCAGGTGCGTGAGCGCGAACCAGGTGTGGCTCGATCGCTCGCCGATCCTGCAGTAAGCAATGACGCTATCACCGTCTATTAGCCCCGCGCCGTCGCGGTAAATCGCGTTCAGCTCCGCGAGCGGCTTGAACCCGCCATCTTCGGCGACGGCCTTCGCCCACGGCACGTTCTGGGCGCTCGGGATGTGACCGGCACGAAGCGCGCCCTCTTCCGGATAGGCGGGCGCGGTCGTGCGCTCACCACTGAACTCCTCGGGGCTGCGGACGTCGATGAGCGGATTGCCGAGGTGCGCGAGTACGTCGTCCTTGTAGGCGCGGATGTCCGCATCGTTTCGCTCGACCACCGGGTAGTCGACGTGCGTGGCCGACTCGCGGTCGGTCGTGTACGGGCGTGCCTCGGCCTCCCACTTGGCGCGGCCGCCGTCCAGCAGCCGCACATCCTCGTGTCCGAAGAGCGTGAAGACCCAGAGCGCGTAAGCCGCCCACCAGTTGTTCTTGTCGCCGTAGATGACGACGGTCGTGTCGCGGGCGATGCCCTTTGAGCCGAGGAGTTTCGCGAAGCCGACGCCGTCGATGTAGTCGCGCTCGACCGGATCGTTGAGGTCGGTGTGCCAGTCGATCTTGACGGCGGTCTCGATGTGGCCGGTCTCGTACAGCAGGACGTCCTCATCGGACTCGACGACAACGAGGCCGGGGGTGCCGAGGTGTTCTGCGAGCCATTCGGTCGAAACCAGGCGCTCGGGATGCGCGTAGTCGGCGAATCGGCTTGAGGAATCGGTCTCGACGGTCATGGTGCCTCCGTAATTGTTCGAGCGACAGGTGCTAGTGACAGTAGGTCTAAGCCGCCCGGTCTAGGCTTTATGCCTGACCTGTCCATTCGAATCTACGAGACTGCGCACTCGAGCGCTCCGTTCAACCGTAAGAGTTCGACATATACATAAGGCCGTTTGCATGACGTCCGTTTCGTCCACAAGTCCGGGCGCACTCGCCGACCGCACGCCGACCCTTAGCGGCGAGGAGATCGTCGCACACCTTGTGCCACCGCGGCAGTTCGAGTCCGCGACGCTCGAGTCGTACCGGCCGGACCGCGACTACCCGTCGCAGGGAGCGGCCCTCGGTGCCATCCGGCACTTCGCCTCGGGCTGGACGTCGGGCAAGGGCGGATTCTTCTCCCGCCGGAAGGCGCCGACAGCAAAACCGGGCATCTACCTCGATGGCGGATTCGGCGTCGGCAAGACCCATCTGCTCGCGGCCCTGTGGCACACGGCCCCCGGGCGCAAATACTTCGGAACCTTCATCGAATACACGGCCCTGGTCGGTGCCCTCGGCTACGCGCAGACGGTTTCCCTCTTGAAGGGGGCATCGCTCGTCTGCATCGACGAGTTCGAGCTGGACGACCCTGGGGACACCAGGCTCATGTCTCGCCTGCTCTCCGACCTCGTCGCGTCCGGTTCCCGCCTCGCCGCGACCTCGAACACCCCGCCGAACGCGCTCGGCGAGGGACGCTTTGCCGCCCAGGACTTCCTGCGGGAGATCGATGCGCTGGCCGCGCAGTTCGACATCCTTCGGATCGATGGACTCGACTACCGCAGGCGCGACATCGAGGGCCACGCGGTTAGTCATTCGCAGTCAGACTTCGACGCGGCACTGGGTCAGGCGACGGGCGTCGTCACGCTCGATTCCTTCGATGCGGTGCTCGCGAAACTCGGATCTGTGCATCCTTCCCGCTATGTCCGGCTGGTCGAGGGAACCGACACGGTGGCCATTTTCGACGTGCATCCCTTCGTCAACCAGACGGATGCGCTGCGCTTCGTGGCCTTCGTCGACCGCCTCTACGACGCGCAGGTTCACATTCTCGCGACGGGCACCCCGCTCGATCAGGTGTTCCCGGCCGACATGCTCGCCGGTGGCTACCGCAAGAAGTACCTGCGGGCCATCTCACGCCTGATCGCGCTGACGACCGGTACCGGCCTCTAACTCCTGCTGCCCAGCAAAGATTGCCATGAGTTGATCGGGCGAGCTCCGCCCAACACTGCCGCCCATCGTTCTGAGCGGAGTATTTTCACGAGGTCAACGCTTTGTCCTGAACGTCGGGCAAATGTGAGGGACTGCGAAACACGATGTTTACAATCGCGGCCAGCGCGTAACACTCCCGAAACACGGGGAAAGGTCAGGCGAAATATCCGGCCCTCAAACTGAGGGCGTACCCGAGGCGACACGATCCACTGTCGTTGTAAGCAAGCCGAGGGTGCTCCCTGCAAAGAGAGAGGTAACCCATAATGGTCGAGCTATCGGCTGCAACGGATGCCATAACCAACAACCTCAATTCCCTCTGGTTGATGGTTGCTGCGGCGCTCGTGCTCATCATGACGCCTGGCGTCGCTTTCTTCTACGGCGGCATGGTCCGCGCCAAGTCCGTCATCAGCATGATGATGATGAGCTTTGGCTCCATCGGTCTGGTTGGTGTCCTCTGGGTGCTTTACGGCTACTCGATGTCCTTCGGAACCGGCAGCGCCTGGCTCATCAGGGGATGGCTGCTGAATCCGTTCGCGGATTTCCTTCTGAAGAATGAGATCTCGTTCAAGGGCGGAACGGCCAACCAGAACCTCAACCTCGACATCCACGGGCTCGCGTTCGCAGGATTCCAGGCAACATTCGCCATCATCACCGTCGCGCTGATCTCGGGTGCGATCGCGGACCGCGCGAAGTTCGGTCCGTGGATGGTGTTCGCCGGTGTGTGGGCGACTCTCGTGTACTTCCCCGTTGCGAGCTGGGTCTTCAACTTCACGGTCGGACCGAAGGGCCTCATCGACGGCGGTTGGTCGGTCTTCAACCTTGGCGTCAACGACTTCGCAGGTGGTACCGCGGTCCACATCAATGCCGGTGCAGCAGGATTGGCGCTCGCGCTCGTCCTCGGCAAGCGTGTCGGATTCGCGAAGGGCATGTCCAAGCCCCACAACGTGCCGCTCACCCTTCTGGGTGCCGCACTCCTCTGGTTCGGCTGGTTCGGCTTCAACGCCGGGTCGGAAGGCGCGGCAGACGGCATCTCGGCCCTCGCCTGGATCAACACCCTTGCGGCTCCGGCCGCAGGTATTCTCGGCTGGCTGGTCGTCGAACGCATCAAGGACGGCAAGCCGACCTCGATCGGTGCCGCATCGGGCGCCGTCGCCGGCCTCGTTGCCATCACCCCGGCCTGTAACATCCTGACGCCGGGATGGGGCATCGTTCTCGGTGTGCTGGTTGGCGCCGTCTGCTGCCTCGCGATCGACCTGAAGTTCAAGCTCGGCTTCGATGACTCGCTCGACGTTGTCGGCATCCACCTCGTCGGTGGGCTCATCGGAACGCTCTACATCGGCATCTTCGGTGCGGGCATTGGCCTCATCGACCGGATCGGTGCGGGAGACCCGACGCCGTTCACCCAGCTGGGTGCGCAGGCGATCGGTGGATTCGGTGTCGCGATCTACTCGTTCATCATGGCGTACGCCATCGGCTGGGTTATCCAGAAGACGATGGGCTTCCGAATCACGAACGAGGATGAGGTTGCCGGCGTCGACACGGTGGTCCACGGTGAAGAGGCCTACGAGCTGACTGCAGAGTCGGCGTAACAATCACACACAGCAGAAACGCGGGGTGTCGCTTCGAAGCGGCGCCCCGCGTTTTGCTGTACCCCGATCTGCTGTACCCGTAGGTTTGGATTATCGAAAGGATGACCATGCTCAGCCTCCTCGGGGCAGTCGCGATACTCGCGGTCATTCCCGCGCTGTCGATCCTGTACCGGGAGTTTCTCGATCGGGCGGGGCTGCGGGCATCCATCGGTCTCACGGTCATCACCTCCGCCAGCTCGCTCGCGCTGTGGCTCGTCGTTAGTGCGTTCGTGCCCGGCGTCATCGCATCTCCCCTTGAACTGCCGACGGCTGCCCTCGCTGCGGTTGGTGGATTTCTTTCGAGCCTCACGGTTCGCGACACAACGTTGCATCCGGTACCTCCCGTGCTGTTCTCGCTCGGCTGGACCGCCCTGGTATTTATGCCCGTCTCGCTTGTCGTGTTCTTTCCGACAAGCATCGGGATCGATGTGGTCACTGGGCCGCTCGATTTGGGTGGCGCCCTGCCCCTGCACGTAGCCATCGGTGGGAGTGCGCTCGTCGTGCTCACGCTCGCACGTGACCGCGTCGTCGGGGATCGCTCGCACGTGCGTCCGCGGTCGTGGCTGCTTTTCATCTCGGGGCTGGTGATATGGGCTGGATCGACCGTCGGGTACGTCGCGTTCGAGCTGGTGATCGACAGCGTCGTGACGCCGAGAATCGTGGTCAATGCGATCGTCGCACCGCTGCTGGGCGTCGTCGGCTGGCTCATCGCGCAGCGCATCCAGACCGCCTCGACAAATGCGTTCGGCGCCATTGCCGGGCTACTCAGCGGAATTGTGGCGATTGCTGCGGGCAGCGCCTACCTCACACCACTCTGGGCCGGGATCACCGGGCTTGCCGCCGGAATCGGATGCTCTCTCTTCGTCACGACGATGGTCCGTCGCACCCACAGGCACGCCTGGTTCCTTGTCGGCGCGCACCTGCTGGCCGGCGTGATCGGCCTGGTCATGGTCGGCCTCTTCGGCATCAGTTTCGGATTCCTCTACGACGGCCAGCTGACACTGGTCGAGGTGCAGCTCCTGTCTGCGGTGATTGTCGTCGTTTGGTCTGCGCTGGTGTCGTTCGGGCTGTGGCTTCTCGTGCGTAGCCTGGCGCTGCGCTCAGCTCACAGCGCCGCCTGAGGGCTTTCGCACGTTCGCGCGAAGGTCACAAGGACATCGGATTCACGGCGTTGGAATTGCGGAGTCGTAGAACCGGAACGTGCGCTGGAATCGCAGCAGCGTCGCGATCACGACCACGATCGCCACGCCACCCAGCAGCGGTGGCAACCAGAGCGCGCCGACCGCGGCGACGAAGCCGACGAAGAGGTCGCCGAGTCGGGGCCCGCCGGTCACGACGATTGTGAAGATGCCCTGCAGGCGTCCGCGCATGCTGTCGGGGACGGATGACTGCAGGATCGTCTGCCGGAAGATCGAGCTGATGTTGTCCGCGGCGCCCGCGCCGGCGAGAGCGATCGACGCGAGCACGATCGCGACCGTGTTCGGTTCGACGGCTGCCGCGCCCGCTGCCCCGGTGAGTCCGCGATCGGCGACCAGCGTCACGACGCCGAACACGGCAATGAACACGCCGTAGACGCCGATTGCCCACCCGATAGCGCGGCCCTGGCGCCTGACGTGGCCCGTTCGACCGGAAAGGATGCTGCTGCCGAACGCCCCGACCGCGCCCGCCGCCGTGAGCACGCCGACCGTGATCGGGCCACCACCGAGAACCAGCGCCCCGAGCGCCGGGAACAGCACGCGCGGCTGACCGAATGTCATGGCGACGATGTCGACAATGAACGACATCCGCACATTCGGCGCGGTCTTCAGAAAGTTGACGCCGAATTTCAGCGACTCGAGTCCGGGCCGCTGGATCTCACCCTCAGGGACGAGCCGGGGGAGCGCGAGGATGCCGAGGAACGCCGACAAGAACAGCACAACATCCACCGAGTAGGTCCAGCCGAATCCGACGCTCGCGACGAGAACGCCGGCGAAGGCCGGACCGACGGTGACCATGAGTCCGTTGCTGATGCCGGTGAGCGCGGATGCCGCGGGCAGGAGTCGGCGGGGGAGAATGCGCGGGGTGACCGCCGAGCGCACGGCACCGATGACGGTGGCGGCGACGGCGTTGACGGTCGTGACGATGTAGAACGGCCACACCAGATGAACCCCGGTGAGGGTGAGCGTCAGGAGCGAAATTGTGGATGCCCAGGCAATGCAGGCCGCGATGAACAGGATCAGGCGCCGGTCGAAAGCGTCGGCGAGCATCCCGCCGTACAGCCCGGACAGGATCATCGGGACGAGCGCAATCCCACCGACGAGTGCGACGGAGAACGTGGATCCGGTCAAGTGGTAGATCTGGAGGCCGACAGCCACGATCGTCATCTGGCTGCCGACGCCGGAGATCGCACCGCCGAGCCACAGGCGGGTGAATGCCGGACTTTCGCGCAGCGGAGAAAGATCTACGAAGTGGGTTCGCCTGAGTGTCGACTCGGCATCGGGTTTGTCACTCACTGTGGGCGATACCGGACTCGAACCGATGACCTCTTCCGTGTGAAGGAAGCGCGCTACCAACTGCGCCAATCGCCCGAAAACGGACAGCCACAATCGTAGCCTGAAACCTGAAAGCGGCAGGACAGCCCAGGGCACGTTGTTTCCAAAATTGCGCAGGCATTTCGTAACACGCTCAGTCTCGGTTGGCCTTCCGAAGCTGCATCCGATACAGTCATCTAGCACGCAGCAATGCGGGCAATGCGGATGTGGCGCAGTGGTAGCGCATCACCTTGCCAAGGTGAGGGTCGCGAGTTCGAATCTCGTCATCCGCTCGAGTGGAAGACTCATGGTACCCACCATGGTGGCGTGGCCGAGAGGCGAGGCAGCGGCCTGCAAAGCCGTCCACACGGGTTCGAATCCCGTCGCCACCTCCACTCGATCTAATCAACTGAATATTCGCACGATTGAAATTCCACGGGCGGTTGGCGCAGCGGTAGCGCGCTTCCCTGACACGGAAGAGGTCGCTGGTTCGATCCCAGTACCGCCCAC
>JAODMY010000152.1 GCA_025465535.1 Glaciihabitans sp. | reverse complement strand
GACTCTGGCAGGGATTCGCGGCCGGCCCGGGGCAGGCCTACCGGCTCGAGGCGACCTATGACGACGCCCCGGAGTGGACCGTGGATGATCCGTACCGCTTCGTCCCATCGGTGGGAGATGTCGACCTTTACCTCTGGGGACAGGGGCGTCACGAGCAACTCTGGGATGCGCTGGGCGCGCACTACCGCCCGCACGAGGATGTCGAGGGCACGTCGTTCAGCGTGTGGGCTCCGCACGCGAAAGCCGTGCGTATCGTCGGCGACTTCAACGGCTGGAACGGCGAACTCTGGGCGATGCGCCGGCTCGACGACAACGGTGTGTGGGAGATCTTCGTCCCCGCGCTCGGACCCGGCAGCGCATACAAGTTCGAGATCCAGACGGCGGCAGGCGGGTGGGTGACACGCGCCGATCCGATGGCACGGTTCACGGAGCGGCCACCGGCAACGGCATCCGTCGTCGGCGACTCGAAGTATGTCTGGGGGGACGCCGCCTGGCTCACCCAGCGCGCCGAGCACAACCCGCACGACGGCGCCATGAGCGTCTACGAGATGCACATCGGATCCTGGCGAACGGGCCTCGGCTACCGCGAAATGGCCGACCAGCTCATCGAATACCTGCAGGAGACGGGGTTCACCCACGTCGAATTCATGCCGCTTGCGGAGCATCCGTACGGGCCGTCCTGGGGCTACCAGGTCACCGGCTACTACGCGCCGTCGAGCCGATTCGGGCATCCGGATGACCTCAAATACCTGATCGACCGGCTGCACCAGGCTTCCATCGGCGTCATCATGGACTGGGTCCCCGGACACTTCCCCAAGGACGAGTGGGCTCTCGGCCGCTTCGACGGGCAGGCCCTCTACGAGCACGCCGATCCCCGTCGCGGCGAGCACAAAGACTGGGGAACTTACATCTTCAACTTCGGCGACTCGCAGGTGCGCAACTTCCTCGTCGCCAACGCGCTGTACTGGCTTGAGGTGTTCCACATCGACGGACTTCGCGTTGACGCCGTCGCATCCATCCTTTACCTCGACTACTCGCGCGAGGTCGGAGAATGGGAGCCGAACATCCACGGTGGTCGAGAGAATCTCGAGGCCATCAACTTCCTTCAGGAGGTCAACGCGACCGCCTACAAGCGCAACGCGGGCATCGTCATGATCGCCGAGGAGTCGACCTCGTTCCCTGGCGTGACACATCCGACCTCGGAGGGCGGACTCGGCTTCGGCATCAAGTGGAACATGGGCTGGATGCACGATTCCCTGCAGTACATCGAGGAAGATCCGATGTACCGCTCGTACCACCACAACGACATCACCTTCAGCTTCCTTTACGCGTTCAGCGAGAACTTCATGCTGCCGATCAGTCACGACGAGGTCGTGTACGGCAAGGGCTCGCTGCTCGGCAAGATGCCGGGCGACCAGTGGCAGAAGCTCGCCAACGTGCGCGCCTACCTGACGTTCATGTGGGCGCATCCTGGCAAGCAACTGCTGTTCATGGGTTCGGAATTCGGACAGCCGTCGGAGTGGAGCGAGGAGCGTTCACTCGACTGGTGGATCCTCGACCAGCCCGCGCACCGCGGCCTGCTCAAGCTCGTCAGCCAGCTCAACCGCGTCTATCGCGACGAGCCGGCGCTCTGGTCGCAGGACAACACCCCGGCCGGCTTCGAGTGGATCGATGGAGGGGACGCAGAACACAATGTCGTCTCCTTCCTGCGCTGGGACACGGCCGGCAACCCGGTTGCAGTACTCATCAACTTCAGCGGGAACCCGGTAGGGCCCTATCGGGTCGGTCTGCCACTCGCGGGCGAGTGGGACGAGATCCTCAACTCGGATGCCAATGATTTCGGCGGCTCCGGCGTGGGCAACTTCGGCAGGGTCACCGCGATCGATGAGCCGTGGGGCGGTCGTCCGGCATCCGCGGAAATCACGCTGCCGCCACTCGCCGGACTCTGGTTGAAGCTGCGGCGGTAGCGCGGCGGCCGCTCGCGCTCGCTCACCCGCTCGCGTCCTCGCGTGCGCGCTCGTCGGAATCTCTGACCCCGGGTTCGACGATCGACATCCCCCGTCGTACCCGTTCATAACTCAGCCTGACTGCGCGCGGGCGTCCGGGCGAACCGCGGAGTTCCGCGGTTTTTCTGCGACCGCCGCAAATCCAGCAGGAGTTATGCACGCGCGACGCGCGCCACACGAGACCTGGCTCACGACGACCGGGAGCCGCACCGGTAGCTGGCGGTCCCGCTGACAGGGCGGCACTTCAGCCCGGCCGACCGCACATCGCGCCTCGATCTCGGTTCCATCGCGCTCGACGCGAGGTCACCAGGCGGACGAATCACTGAGCGCCCCGTGCATAACTCCTCCACATCGCACTCAGGCGCGAGCGCGAGCCCCGGAAATCCGCGGTTTTTCCGCGGGCACCACAAATCCTGCTGGAGTTATGCACGCACGATCTCCGGTGATCGGCAAGCTGTCGCGTGAGCGGAGAGCGCTCGCCAGCGAGGAAGAGAGGAAGCGAGCAGCCGCCAGCTAGTACAGGAGGCCGGTCAGGCGACGACGGGCAGCAACGACCAGCGGGGCATCCGTTCCGAGGATCTCGAAGTAGTCGAGAAGGCGGGTGCGCACCGTGTTCTTCTCAGCGGCGTCCAGGGTCGGGAACAGGTCGAGAAGTCGGTTGAGGGCCGCGCCGGAATCCCCGCTGCTCAACTCGAGGTCGGCGAGTGCGAGCACGGCCTGTACCGATGTCGGGTCGGCGGTCACGGCGGAGCGGATGTCGTCGGCGGCAACGCCGTCGAGGCGCTGCAGCAGGGAAACCTGAGCCAGCCCCGCGACGGCAAGCGCGTCCCGCGGATTCTGTGCGATCGCGGTCTTGTACTCGGCAACGGCAGTCGCGTAGTCGCCTGAGGAGATGGCGTCGAACGCCTCCTGGTGATGTGGGGGCAGCGGCTCCTCAACGGGCTCCGCGACACCGCCCTCAGCAGCCGGCAGGGCAATCGTGCCAGTAACACCGTTCTGGGCGGCCAGCTCGAGTACCCGGTCGAACACCTGGCGAACTTCGGCATCCGGATATTCGCCGACGTAAAGCTGCACGGGCCGTCCGCCGATCACTGCCGCGACGGTGGGTACCTGCTCGACCTGGAACGCCTGCACCAGCTGCGGGTTCGTACCGCCGTCGACGGTCACGAGCGCGAGCTTGCCCGCGTATTCCTCGATTATTCGAGTGAGGACCGGCTCGATGCCGGATCCGTAGAACTCAACGATGATCGGGACGGTGTTGGAGAGTTCAAGGACCGAGGTGAACGAGGCATCCGTCGCCGAGATGATGAGCTCGGACTTCCCAGCCGTGCTCGGCGCCCCCGTCGGCCGAGGGTTCACGAGCGATGACAAGTCGACTGCGCCACGGAGGCTTGACTGCGGGATGGGGGCGTTTGTCACTTCTTGTACTCCGCGGCGTTGATGAGGCTGGTGGTGTAACCAAGCAACTCAATCTTGCCCGATTTGGTCGCCGCTGCGGGAACGTAGAAGAGAAGCTGGTCGCCGTAGGTCGCGACGATGCCCTTCGTGCTCGTGGCCTTTCCCGACAACGCCTTGACCGCTCCGGTCGTGCTGACGTCAGCGCCGGTCTTCACCGGGCGAACCGTCTCGGACTCGTTGAGGTCGACCGCGACGATCGCTCCGTTGTTGAACGTCGCGAGGGCGATCGTCTGACCGGGCCCCTGGGCCTCTCCAAACGTCAGTTTGGCGGTGGAGGGCAGAGCCTTCTGCTGCTTCAGCTTCTCCGCGGCACCGACCTGAGTGCGGAAGGTGTCGCCCGTGGCGTCGAACAGCGAGAAGGAGGGGCTCGCGGAATCCTCGGTCAGGATGCTGCCATAGTCGAGCGCAAGCTGCCCGGGCTGAACCTTGAGCAGGCCGATATCCGGCAGGAGCCGGCTTGACCCGACGCTGGCGCCTGGAAGCTCCGGCAGCTTGATTCCCGGCTGGAGGCTCATCGCGTATTGCACCTTGTAGTTCGCGCGCGGGTCATTCTGGACGAGCATGAGCGCGACAGGAGCGAGAGTCGGCGTCGCAGCGTTTTGCACCACGGCGAATACGGCGCGCGGCCAGGTGTCGCTCGCCTGCGGGAGCGCGACCCGAATCGTGCTGGCCGGAATGATGATGGAGGCCGGCTCCTTAGGTGCGGCCTTACGGATCTTGTAGTTCGCGAGCCGATCGCTCAGAGCCGGACCCGCCATGCGGCTAGCGAGGAGGGTGGCGTTGGAGGTGTTGTCCGCCGCTGCGACCGTCGAGCTCACCCGCTGCATGATCTGCTGGAGCTGCGCCGGGGTGACCGCCGTGGTCTGGGCCTTGGTAGCGATAGTTGTCGTCGGAGTTACCGACGGACTCACAACGGCCGAGGGCGTTGCCGTGCATCCCGCGAGCAGGAGAACGCCGAGCACTGGAGTGATCGCAGTAAACCGGGTGATCACCTTGCGGCCCTTGCTTGTTGCGCGTTCTTCGATGGCCCCGCGTTCCTTACCAGCTTCGCGCTCTTTCCTTGCGGTAATCGCCTTGCGACTCGGTTTGTACCGGGGCTGGCGCGGGAGCTTGGGCATCCGCGCCTGGGTTCGGCGTGGGCCACGCATGCGACGTAAGTGCGTGATCGCCCAGAGCAACAGCGCGAGCCCGACGAGGAGCAGGATGGCACCCGCGACGATCACCGGACCGGACCACGGCACCTCGTTGTTGATCGGCCAGGTGAGGGTGACCGTTGACGGCGCCGGGGAGGCCCCGTTCGACACCGCGATGACCGAGACGCTCGCGGGCACCTTCAGATGGAAGCTGCGCGCCGAGGATCCGGTGTACTGGGCGAGCCAGAGATCCGACCCCTTCGGATTCGGCACGGAAGTCGCGACACCCCTGTGGAGTTTCGAGACCAGTTTGTGAGTCTTGGCGTCGTAGGTGACGTGGGTGTAGTTGGTATTGCCGACCCAGGCCAGCACGTCAGACGTGCGCCCATAGGCGGCAAAAGTCTTCGTCGAGCCCGCGAGGCGCACCGTCTGGGTGTGCTCATACGCGTTCAGCGCTGTGCCGTCGATGACGACGACCGGAGCGCCATCCTTCGAGGTGGACGACAGCGAAGCCTGATCGGGACCGGCAAGAATTGTGCGCTCGGCAATGCCGAGGCCCATCGAAATGGTGGCAAGCGCAAAACAAACAATGGCGAGAACAAATCGCACGGATTACTCCTTTCGTGTCGCCCTGCACCACATGTTTCGGGTCTGGCACCCTCCGCCAGGAAATTCCTGGTAGCTCGCACCAGGGGCGAGGGGAGGGATCCGAAGAGAAGCGCCAGCTTCCATTCAGACGGCAACAACAAAGACATCCAAGGATAGCCGAAAGCCTCGTGAGGCACCTAACCGAGGGTCTGGGAATCCCCTGTCAAGGCGAGATCCTGCTTCGGCGGGTCAGCTTTTCGTTTCCGCCGGTTTCGGCTCTGGCTAAACTCGGTTCGTCGCATCTATCTCTTAAGGGGACTCTCGTTGGCTACTGACGAAGCGGAATTTGGCACTGAGCTGCGCGGATACCGCAAAGAGGAAGTCGACAAGGCGATCCAGGACCTTCGCCGCGAACTCATCAAGGCGAACACCGATCGCACCAACGCGCACAAAGAGGTCAAGCGCCTCGGAGCGGTGAACGAGGACCTCCAGGCCGAGCTCGACGAGACCGGCAGCCCCACCTATGCCGGCCTCGGAACGAAGCTTGAGAGCACGCTGCGCGTCGCAGAAGAGCAGTCGACCCGCCTCATCAGCCAGGCCGACATCGACGCCGAGAAGCTGCGCAACCAGGTCCAGCACGAGGTCCAGAAGCAGGTGCAGGATGCGCAGGATGTCGCCACCCGCCTGATCAACGAGGCCACCGAGGCCGCCGCCGCCACCCGCAAGTCAGCCGAAACCGAAGCCGCCCGCGTGCTGGCCCGCGCCACCGCGGAAAGCGGAACCACGATCAACGACGCCGTGCGCGAAGCCGCGGCAATTCGCGGCGCCGTCGCAACCGAAGCGGCGGAGTCCCGCGCAAGTTCCAAGCGTGAGGCCGCGGCGATCCGCGCGGAGGGCGAGCGGGAGATCGCGGAGCTCAAGGCTGCAGCAACGCGCGAAACCGAGCAGGCCCGCGAAGAGGCGGCCGTTCTCGCCCGCGACACCGAGAAGGGCCGTGCTGATTACGAGGCCGAAAACGCGAAACTTCGCGGGGACCTCGCCCGCGACATCGAACAGGGCAGAACCGATCTTGCGCGCGAGCTCGAAACCGCTCACGCCGAGCTCGCCCAGGAGACCGAGAAGACCCGAAGTGACCTCGCCAATGAGGCAGCAGCAACCCGGGCAGCGCTCGACAACGAAATGTCAAAGGCTCGCACCGAGTTCGAGAACGAATTCACCGCACGGCAAGCAGAGCTCGAAAACGAAATCACCGCGCGCCACAAGGAGCTCGAGAACGAGATCAGTTCCGGTCGCGCCGAACTGAACAATGAGATCAAGACTCGAAAGGCGGCGCTCGACCAGGACATCACCTCGCGCAGCGCGCAGCTCGAGAACGAGATCAGCACGCGGACCGCCGCACTCGACCTTGAGGTGGCATCGAAGACAAACGCGGTCGACGACTACGTCGCCACCCGCACTGCGGCACTCGAACAGGAGATCGCATCCCGGACGTCTGCTCTCGAGCAGGAGATCGCGACGCGAACGGCAGACCTCGACCAGCAGGTCACCGCCCGCACAGCAGCCCTCGACCAGGAGGTCACCTCGCGGACCGCCGCACTAGAGCTGGAGATCGCATCCCGAACGGCCGACCTCGACCAGGAGGTTACCTCCCGAACGGCAGCCCTCGAGAAGGTGATCACCTCGCGGACGGCGGCACTCGAGAAGGAGATCGCCTCTCGAACCGCAGCCCTCGACCAGGAGGTCACCTCCCGCACCGCGGCACTCGAACAGGAGATCGCCTCCCGCACCGCAGCCCTCGACCAGGAGATCACCTCCCGAACGGCTGATCTCGAGCAGGAAGTATCGGCGCGCACGGCGGCCCTCGAGCAGGAGGTCGCGTCAAAGACCGCGGACGTCGACCAGCTCGTCGCATCCCGCACGGCCGATGTCGACCAGCTGGTTACATCCCGCACCGCAGCCCTCGACGAGGAGCTCGCGGCACGCCAGGCTGCATTCGACGCTGAGCTCGCCGCGAAGACGACGGAACTCGAAAACGATATTGCTGCACGGCGCACAACGCTCGAGGGCGAAATCAAGACGGCGCGTAATGCCCTCAACAAGGACACTGCGAAGGCGCGTGCCGACCTCGAGAAATCCACCGCGAAAGCGAACGCCCAGATCGAGGCGGCCAAGGCTGCGAGCGACGCGGCTACGGCATCAGAGGCCCTCGAGGCCCGCGCCGCGGTCGAGGCTGAGACGGCTGCGGCTCGCGCGGCACTCGAGGCGGAGACGGCCGAGACTCGCGCCAAACTCGCCCACGACGTAGACAAGGAGCGCAAGGACCTCAACAGGGACATCGCCCGCCAGCGCGCGGCGCTCGCCCACCAGGCCGAGATCACTCGAGCGCAGATCGAGCACGACACGGAAGAATCAAGATCGACGATCGAGCGCGAGGCAGAACAGGCGAGGCTCGACCTCGACGTCGAACTCACGGCTCGCCGTGACGAGGCCGAGAAGGAATTCCTGGCAAAGCAGCAGACAGCGTCAGCCGAAACGCAGAAGTACCTCGATGAGGTCCAGGCCCAACTCGCCGAGGCCACAGAGCGCGCGTCCGCCAAGCGAGCGGAGGCCGACAAGATCGAGGCCGATTCGACGGCGGCCGCCAAGCAGGTGCGCCAGCGCGCATCCGCTGACGCCGCCCGGATGCTCGCCGACGCGGAGTCACGATCGAAGGCCCAGCTGGAGGATGCGGAGACACGATCGGCCGAAATGCTCGAAGATGCCGAGGAACGCCTGCGCCAGATCCGTCTCGAACGCGAGTCCGTCGCTGGCTACTTCGAGTCACTGCGCGGGGTATTGTCGCAAGCAGAAAAGGTTTCCAGCCAGGACTGACCGCGCGTCGGCCAACCGACCGAGGGACGCTAGTTGAAGATTCAGAACGCTTTCCGACTGGGCCTCTTCGGCGGGCTTGGCGTCATTGTCGCGATCGCGATCGGTGCCGCAGTCGGTTCGCTGGCAACAGTGCTCACCTATGTGGGCGCCGCGCTGTTCCTTGCGCTCGGACTGGATCCGCTGGTTTCGTTCCTCGCCAAGCACGGTTGGCCACGGTGGCTCGCTATCGTGACCGTGCTTGTGGTGCTGCTCGCGGCTCTGGTTGGCATCGTTTTTGCGATCATCCCCGTCGTAATCGACCAGGTGAACACTCTCATCAAGGCCATCCAGGCGCTGCTGCCGGCTATCACGAGCGGCACGTTCTGGACCGACGTGCATCGAAACTTCCCCTGGCTCGACGTCAACACGGTCGAGACCAGCCTCAACAACTTCGTGAGTGGCCTGAGCGTCAACAGCATCGGTAAGGGCCTGCTGTCGACCGGTCTCTACATCGCGAGTGGCATCACGGGTGCCATCGTCGTCTTCATCCTCACCCTGTATTTCGTTGCCTCCCTCGGCAGCATCAAGCGCGGCCTCTACCAGCTTGTGCCCGCGTCCAAGCGCCCGGGATTCATCGACATCGCCGAACAGATCAGCCAGGCCGTCGGCAAGTACGTCATGGGGCAGGGCGCCCTCGGACTCGTCAACGGCATCCTGTCGTTCCTGTTTCTCCAGCTGATCCTGCCGCTGTTCGGGGTGCCAGTGCACTACGCGGCGCTACTCGCCGTCATCGCGCTGATCGGATCGCTGATCCCCCTGGTCGGAACCATCACGGCTTCGACGATCATCACCCTTCTCGTCTGGGCCTTCGACGGAACACCGAGCGTCTTCATCGTGGCGATCTACTACATCGTCTACATGGGGGTTGAGGCATACATCGTCAGCCCTCGCATCATGAATACGGCGGTCTCGGTTCCCGGCGTCGTTGTCGTGATCGCTGCTCTGGCCGGTGGAACGCTGCTCGGCGTGCTCGGAGCCCTCGTCGCGATTCCGGTCGCCGCGTCTATCCTGCTGATCATCAAGCAGGTCGTCATCCCGAGGCAGAACGAGCTTTAGCGGTACCGCGGCCGCCTGCGACGGATGTCCGGACGGCCGTCACCCCGTAGGTTGTAGCGCTGATCCGTTGCGCGCTGATCCCACCGAAAACGAAGGACTTCGGTCGAAATACTGTGCGAACGACGTGTTCGATCGCCAGAAGGGCCGGATCTCCTTCGTTTTCAGTGCCGGGGGCCGGGGAAGGTCGTCGGCAACGGTGACGCCGCCGGGTTGAGCCGCGCGGTGATCTCGTTGAGAACTCGCGCGGTCTGCTGCTCCCCCACCCACAGGTGCTTGCCTCCCTCAACCGCAACCAGCTCGACCTCTGGCACGACCGTGAAACGCTCGCGCGCCTCGGCCGGACGCAGGTAGTCGTCGAACTCCGGGATCAGCGCGACCAGCCGCTTACCGCTGCCTGCCCACGCGCCGAGCTCGGCATCCGTCGCGCGCTTGAGGGGTGGAGAGAGCAGGATCGCCCCGTCGATCGGATACTCGAGTCCGTACTTGATGGCGACCTCTGTGCCGAATGACCAGCCGAGGATCCACGGATGCGGCAGCCCGCGCTCGGCCACGAAGGCCATGGCCGCGGCAAGGTCGTGTTGTTCGAGGATGCCGTCGCCGAAGCTGCCCTCGGATGTGCCCCGCGGCGAGACGACCCCGCGGAAGTTGAACCGCAGCACCGCGATATCGGCAAGCGCCGGCAAACGCGCCGCCGCCTTCCGCAGGATGTGCGAGTCCATGAAGCCGCCGCCCGTCGGCAACGGATGCAGCGTCACGAGGGTCGCGACCGGATCCGCGGTTTCCGGAAGCGCGAGTTCGCCAACGAGGGTGAATCCATCATCCGTCCGCAGCTCGATGTTCTCCCGCCGGGCCGGCAGCTCGACACCGCTGCGGATTTCGATTTCGCTCACGCCTTGATCCTCCAGCAGTGCAGGTGCCAGTGGCGTCGCGCGGCGAGATCGTCGGCCTCGCCCATGATGCCGTCCGCGCGCCAGGCCACCGTGTGGGCGACGCCGGGTTCGATGTCGAGGCCGCAGCTCGGGCAGATGTACACCTTGGTGGCGTTCGCCGCCGTGAGCGGCTGCACGTTCCAGAGTCCGTCGCGCTTACGGACCGTGGTCAGGCGACCGACGAACACGCGGCTCGGATCGAAGTCGTCGTCCTCGCCATCACCCGAACGCCGCCCGCGGGGGCGATTCGATCGAGGCATACGTCAAGCTTAAGGCTGCACGCGCTCAGTACCCGCTCGGGTCGTCGATCTGTGCGAGACGGGTCTCCTCGAGATCGAGCATCGTCTGTGCCCGACTCAGGATGCGCGAAGCGTAGCTTCCGCCCGCCCGAGCCTCGAGCAGCGCCTCGTGTTCTGCCTGAAGTACCTCGCGACGCAATTCGCGGTATTGCCGCTGCGGCGAATTGGTGAGGCCCTCGATCCCCGCACCATGTTCAGCGCGCTCCCAGGCCGACTCCGCCGTGAGGAGCGTGTCGCGGCGCACCCGTTCGATCAGCGCCGGGTCGATCTTCTCGCCTGCGGGGAGTGTCAATCGTGGATTGTCCAGCACCTCGATGCCGATACCGATGATCTCGTCAAGAAGCGAGGCGAGTTGCCGCCGATCCGCCTCACGATCGGTGCCCTGGATGCCGGTCAGTCGGATCAGCAGCGGAAGGGTGCCGCCCTGCATCAGGAGCGTCACGACCGCAACTGTAAACGCGATCAGCACGAGCTGCGCCCGATAGTGGAAGTCTTCCGGCAGCGACTGGGCGGCTGCGAGGGTGACGACCCCGCGCATCCCCGACCAGCTGAGGATGAGCGCCCCGCGCCAACCGAACCCCTCGGCCTTGCCCTGCTGGATGTCGTTCTCGCGGCGGGTGTACATGCGTTCGGCGCGCTCGCTGCGCCGAGCAAAGAGCTTGCCGCGGTCGGCCATCAGCCGGATGCGATCGAGCTGCTTGAGGAAAATCGACTGCTGCCGCTCGGCTCCATTCGCCCGCGCGCGGAGGAACATCAGCAGCGGCGGCACCAGCAGCAGACGCAGGACCGTGAGCACGGCGACCATGAGTAGTCCGAGCACCACAGAGCCGAGCACTCCAGGCTCGCCCGCCCTCGCCGTGTGCCGCACGTTCTCGACGATGGTCGTGATCTCGAGCCCCATCAACAGGAACACGCCGTTCTCGAGGACGAACTGCAGAGTTCGCCAGTTGAGGCGCTCGGCGATGCGAGCCTGCGGCGACAACCGCTTGACCACGGTGTGCCCAGAGTAGAGTCCGGCGACGACCACGGCGATCACGCCACTGCCGTGAACCGCCTCGGTCGGGATGTAGGCGATGAACGGAATTGCGAACGAGATCGCGGTGTCGAGAATGGAGTCGCTGAACTTTGAGCGCACGAAGACCGTGACATAACCCACCACGAGGCCGATGACTATTGCGATGGCGACCGCGTAGGCGAAGCTGCCGACCGAGCCCCAAAAAGAGACCGTGGTTGCGATCGCGGCGACTGCGGTGCGCAGCAGCACAAGAGCGGTCGCATCATTGACGAGCCCCTCGCCCTCGAGAATCGTGACCAGTCGCGGCGGGAGCCCGAGTTTCTTGCCGATCGCGGTCGCGGCCACGGCATCCGTTGGGCTGATGACCGCGCCAATCGCGACCCCGGCCGCGAACGAGAGTCGGGGAAAGAGCATGAACAGCAGGAATCCGGTGACGAACGCCGAGACGATGACGAGGCCGACGCTCAGCGCCGAGATGCTCCCGAAATTTCGCCGAAAGTCGATGACGGGAACATTCACAGCCGCCGAATAGAGGATCGGCGGAAGCAGCCCGACCAGGATGATCTCGGGCGGCACGTTCGTCGGTGCGCCGGGGATGAAGCTGAACCCCACACCGAACAGGATCAGCAGGATGGGCGCCGCGACACCCAGCTTGTTCGCGAAGGCCCCGGCCGCGACAATCGTCACGATCCCGACGACGCCGATCAGAGCCCAAGCCATGAACTCAGCCTATGGCGACATCAATTCCGGGTGAGATTAATACCAGCCGGTCGATTGCGAGTGTGCCCAGGCCCCGCACGGGTTCCCATAGCGGGCGGAAATGTAGCCGAGTCCCCAGAGAATCTGGGTCTTGGGGTTCGTCTGCCAGTTCGGGCCGGCCGAAGCCATCTTGCTGCCGGGCAGTGCCTGTGGGATTCCATAGGCCCCCGACGGGTTGGCCGCGTTGACACGCCAGCCCGACTCCCGGTCCCAGAGAGAAACGAGGCAGCTGTACTGGTCGTTGCCCATGCCTTTGCTCTGCAGGATCGACAGGGCGATCGCTTTCGCCGAGCCCGGCGACGGCACAGGAGCAGCTGGTGCGCCACTCACCGCACGCGCACCACTCACGGCAGCGGTCGATGCAACGACCCTCGGAGCGATCCGCTGCGAAACCGTGTAGTGATCGCGGCTCGCGCTGATCGTGTAGCTGCCGGCGGCGATGTAGGTCTGCCCGTTGATGACAACCCAGTGGTTCGGAGCCTCTGCGGAAGCCGCGTACGCGCCGGCATAAGGATCGATGACCATGACGAAGAGGATGGCAAACGTGGCGAGAAAGGCCAGTGCGGTGAGGCGCAAACGGGATCTGATGGGTCGCCGTTCGGCGGGCCGAGCGACCGCGGTTAGCTGGCCCCCGGACGTCACAATCGTCGAATGCTTACCCACGGTAAGACCAATTTAGCGCACAAGGTCAAATTGACCCAAGTTGAGGGGTCAGCGAACGGCGAGCATGACACCGATTACGGCATCCAGAAGCAGGTCGACCTGCGCCTCGTTGTAGCCGCCGCGCCTGGTGCGGAAAGCGACTGTGCGTACCTCTTCGACGCTCATCGGCTTCCCATCCTGGAAGTAGCTGGTGAGCTCGTCGGTAAACGCATCGACGTCTTTCGGGTTGTAGCCGAGCGTCAGGACGTTCATCCGCTTGAAGCGATGAGTGCGCGGGCGGTCGATGCGGTCGAGCACCTCCTGTGCGGTCGCGCGGGCCTTGCCGTACCAGGCCTGGTCGCCCACCTCGGCGAGTGCACGCTCCCGCTCGCGCGCGGCGAAGGCGTCCTCGAGTCGCTCGAGAGCCGCATCCACGTGGACGACCGAGTAGCCGCCCTTCTCCATGTCGAAGGCGGTGCGGCGGATGCTCTCCGCCGTAACGATCGTGGGCGCAGAGCGGTCGGCGGAGTAAGCACGACGAGCTTCCTCGAGGAAGTCCTCGACCTCGTCGACGTTGTAACCGGCGCGGGACTTACGGGTCCGAGGAAAAGTTGTGCTCACAGGACTATTTTGCACCATGGAATATCAGAAACAGCGCGTAGGCCGTTGCCGCAGACGGCAACACGGAGTCAAGCCGGTCGAGAAAGCCACCGTGCCCGGGAAGCCAGTTGCTGATGTCCTTGATGCCCAGGTCTCGTTTGATGAGCGATTCCGTGAGATCGCCAAGCGTTGCGGACAGGGCGATCGCGATTCCGAACACGATTCCGTCGAGGATCGAGAGGTGCAGAAGCAGGGTGACCATGAGGATGCCGGCGATGAGAGCCGCAAGGATCGACCCGCCGAATCCCTCCCACGTCTTCTTCGGGCTGATGCGCGGCGCCATCTTGTGCCTGCCGAGCAGCAGACCGGCGGCGTAGGCACCCGTGTCGGTTGAGATCACGATGACCAGGAGCGAGATGACCCACCACTGTCCGTTGGGCTCGCCGTCGAGGAGGACCGTGAATGTGCCAAGAAAGACAGCGTAGGCCTGGATGAACAGGCCGGCCAGGATGTCGATCCCCAGTTCGCGTGCGTGCTTTCGGCGCCCGGGCAGCGTCGCTTCCACCAACCGCCAGACCGTGACGAACGCCGCCCCAAGCAGGAAGACCTTCCACTGTCCGTTCTCGTGCAGCCAGCCGAGCGAGGGTTCGAGGGCAGCGGGCAGCGGAGCCGATGTGTAGAAGGCGGCAGGCACGACCGCAAGCGCCGCGATGATGGATGCGACCCGCGGAACATTGCGCCCAGAATTGCGGAAAGCCGTGGTCAGCTCGAGGGTGACGGCGATGAACAGCGCCGCCGCGAACAGCATGAAGACCTCTTTGAGCAGAATGAGGCTCAGGAGAAATGCGGCCCCGAAGACAATGCCGATAACCACGGCCGCAACGAGGTTGCGGCCGGTGCGTTCCTCGATCTTTGCGTTGGTCGCGCGGACCTGCGCCTCGATTTTGGCGTTCGTTGCGCGGACCTGCGCCTCGATATCGGCAACCGTCGCATCGAAGTCGGCGCGTGATTTCGCGCGTTTACTCTGGCGACGGGATCGTGGTGTGCCTTCAGGGGCGTCCGTCATCAGACTTCGAGCAGTTCGGTCTCTTTGCGCTTGAGCGCGTCGTCAATGGCGTCAACGTGAGTCTTGGTGAAGGCCTCGAGTTCCTTCTCGGCGCGGGCAAGTTCATCCTCGCCGACATCGCTCTTGAGCGCATCGAGGCCGTCCTTCGCCGTCCTGCGGATGTTGCGGATCGCGACCTTCGCCTCTTCACCCTTCGACCGCACGATTTTCACGAACTCTTTGCGGCGATCCTCTGTGAGCTCCGGCAGCGTGACGCGGATGATGTTGCCGTCGTTGCCGACGTTGGCCCCGAGGTTCGGCCAGTTGACGATGGCCTTCTCGATGTCCTTCAGAGCGGTCTTGTCGTATGGCGTCACGAGGAGCGTGCGCGCCTCCGGGTTCTGCATCGAGGCGAGCTGAGCGAGGGGTGTTGGCGTGCCGTAGTAGTCGACAGCGATCTTCTGGAACAGCGCGGGGTTGGCTCGACCGGTACGGACCGTCCCGAAATCGTCCTTTGCAACCTCGACGGCTTTGTTCATCTTGGTTTTGGCTTCATCCAGTACGTCGCTAATCACGGCTACTCCTTCGTGTCTGTACGAGTTTAGTGGCGCGGCCCTGAGCGATTGGGCACTAGGCCGGGCCGTCGCGCCTGCGGTCTTAACCGCCCTGTTTTGCTCGATCCTCGGAGGGCCGCATGAACAGGCTGTGATCGGTCTGCGCGGGCACCCGCGGCGGGAT
>JAODMY010000149.1 GCA_025465535.1 Glaciihabitans sp. | reverse complement strand
CCCACATTTCCCCCGCAGCTGATCGATCAGCAGATCAGATTTTCACCGAGTTTGGCGGGTTTCTGCGACAAGCCATCAGTGGCCGATACACGCCGTGAATGCCCGAGCCACAACCCTCCGGCGATTGACAGCCGATCGTAACCGGCCGTTAACACCGCGAGCATAACCTCTATGTAGACAAGGTGTTCTACCTACATTTGGGGGCTATTTCTCGCATGAAGCCGATTTCTTTCCTGGATTTTCGTCCCGCCCCCGGGACGGTGGTCGAGTGGACCGTAAGCCGTGATACTGCGGCGACCGTGCCATACGCACCCATCGATCCCATACCGTTGTCCTATAACCAGGAACTGCACCTGAAGTCGTCGCTGGCTGCCCGCCGAACAGGTTTGCCTGGCAACCCTTGGATCGGTACCTCATTCGACCTTGTGGGCGCTGCCGACCTCGACGCGCTCGGCCATGCATTCACCTCGTGGATGGAAAGACACGAGTCCCTTCGCAGTGGTTTCCGGCCTAGCGACTCCGGCGACGAAATCGAGCGGTTCACACTCGCGGCGGACTCGATTGAGCTGGTGCGGGAGCCTGAGTCCTTCTTCGAATCCGCGGACATGCTGCACGATTATCTCGACGAGCGATTCGCTGCTGGAACCGACCCATTCGCGTGGCCTCCGTTAGTGCTGGGTGTGGTCAGTCGGGACAGTGGCTCGACAGTGTTCGTCGCACTGGACCACACCGCTGGCGACGGCTACTCGCTGGCATTGGCCGTGTGGGAGTTGGAGACCACCTACGAGGCGTTCCTGGACGGCGGCACGCCAGAGCTTCCCGAAACGGGAAGTTTTCACGAACTCTGCGCTGCGGAGCGAAGCCGTGGCGCATCCATCACTGCGGAGGATCGGGCGGTCAGCCAATGGCGAGAGTTCGTCCGAGCGTGCGGGGGCACCGCCCCTTCTTTTCCATTGGATCTTGGCAACATCGCGGGCCAGACGTGGCCCCAGAGCGTCTACAACCAGCGATTCCTCACGTCACGCGAAGCCGAAGCCTTCGAGGCGGTCTGCGAGGAAAGAAGCGGCGGAATCTTCGCCGGGATCCTCGCCGCGATGGCAATTTCAATTCATTCCATGACGGGGGAAGAGGTCTTCCGCACGATCACTCCCGCGCAAACGCGACGTCGTCCAGCGTGGCGGCATGCGATGGGCTGGTTCGTCACCTGCACGCCCGTGGAGTTCTCGCTCGAAGGTGCCAACAGCTTCACGGATGTGCTGCGAGAGGCTCAACTGAGCACACAAAGAGCACTTCGGCTGGCAAGTTTCCCCGCCCTTCGGATGGTTGAACTTCTTGGGGATGACTTCCACGTCAACCGCCGGGACTTCTTTTCGATGGTGTCCTTCACCGACTACCGAACCATGCCGGGAGGCGACCGCCATTCCGAATGGAATGCGCGCACGATGGGTCAGGTAACCGAGGCTGACGACAGCCACGTGTGGATTTCGCGCCAGCACGACGGCGTGCACATCAGCATCCGACACCCTGTGACACCCACGGCGGCCTCCGTTCTGGACGACTACGCCCAACGCATCCAGGAGATTCTCGTTCACGTGTTGCACGGCGGCAGTCAACCCATGAGTGGCGACGCAGTCGGCTGGACGCGGCTGTGCTCCGATCTCAACGCATAAAGCCCACCTTCACGCCCGCGGAGAACTCGATGTCGCGAGCGGGATCGTCGGCGTACGCTTCGGGATCCATCGCGCCAACGCCGCGGCCGCCGCGAAGCCAACGAAACCAGACGCGACAATGCCGACAGCGAGACCGGCAAGTCCGGTGACGAGCGACAGGATGAGCGGACCAATCGCGCTGCCCCCATCGGCCAGCTCACGCCAGATGCCGAGGAAGGTTGGCCGACCGACCGCAGGCGACGCATCCGATCCGAGGGTGTTGACGATGCCGGACCCAATGCCATTGCCAAAGCCCATGACGACCGAAACCAGTGTGAGCGACACCGCCGCGTGAGTGAGCGGCATGAGGACGAATGATGCTCCCATAATCAGGACACACGGGACCGCGATCCACTTCCGGCCAAAGCGATCCATGACGTATCCGGCGGGGTAGAAGATCGCGGCATCCACAACACCGGCGATGCCGTAGACGATGGAGGACTGTGCCGGGTCGAGGCCGATGTGGGTTGCCCACAGCGGGATCACGACCTGGCGCGTCGAGCGGATGGCGGACAGCAGCAGGATGCCCGTTCCGAGCATGACGAAGGTTCGCCAGTGCTCGCGGAACATGCCGATCGTCGTCACCTTCTGCGGGAGGGCTGCGCCCGGAGCCGGATCCTGCGTCAGGTCGGGAACGAGGTAGGCGACGAACCCGGCACCGACGATGGCGACAAGCGCGACCGTGTAGGCGGCATCCAGTCCGGCAATGCCGATGACACCCGCCGTGACGAACGGACCCACGAAGACTCCGATACGCTGCACGCCGCCCAGCGTCGAGAGCGCACGCGCGCGCATGTGCGCGGGAACCGCCTCGGTCAGGTACGACTGTCGAGCCAGCATGAAGATCGAGCTCGCGGCCCCGACTAGGAAGACACCGGTCGCGAAGAGCACTAGGCCGAGTTGGAACAGGCAAAGCACAAGGCCGACCGCGCTGACACCCGCGGCGAGGACCATCGATCGCCGTTCGCCGAAACGCGTCGTAATCATGCCCGACGGGATATTTGTGACGAGCGACCCGATGCCAAGCATGGAGACGACAAGGGACGCGACCGCCACGTCGGCGCCACGATCGATGGCGCTGATGGCGATGACGGGAAGCATGGCGCCCTGCGAGAATCCAAACAAGATGGACGGCCCGAAGGCGGCTACAGCGATGCTCTTGAGGCTGAAATCGCTATTCGGAGAACTGGGCATCACCATTATTTTATCTCGACGTCGAGATAGTTGCTGCCAAACTCAATCTGACGTCCCGAGATACAGGACGCCCGCGTCGGGCGGGGAGTCTCTAACGAATCGGTGGCTTGGTGCCTGTCTACCCCGACTCGGGACGGAGGCGCATTGCAGGCCGGGCGTACTCGTAGAGGAAGTGCGAATCTAGCGGCGGCGCCCAACGCTTTTCGAACGCTCAGCGGATTGCTCTAGCCACGCAGGATCGTCTACTGGTCGCGGCGAGCCGCAGTTTCAGCCGCTTCGAGGATCGTCGCCACACGATCGTGTTTGAAGAAGCGGGCAAGCTCGGCTGCTGTTTCGGGCTCGATTCCGTTCCAACGCAGAGCGCGTCGCAGAGGATCTGCACCCCGGGCTAGCAGGAAGATGACAAGTTCCGCCTCGTCGCTGCTTTCTGCCGCAGTCATCAGGGGCGTATATCCGCTTTCATCGGTGAAGTTGATGTCCGCTCCGAGGTCCAGAAAAATGCGAGCTGCCACCATGTCTCCAGAGGCGGCGGCAAGGCCAAGAGCCTCTGCTCCCGCGTCATCCCTTCCGCCGAACCAGTCCGCACCGGCATCATGAAGAAAGCGGAGGACCCGATCGTCGCTTCCGCCGATGGAGCTAGTCAGCGGAGTGGTTCCGTCATCAGTTCGAATGTCCACCATCGCGCCCGCTTCCACGAGCATTCGGCATATATCGAGGTGCCCCCTCTGCGCCGCCGCATGCAGGGCCGACCACCCCATGTCATCTACCTCGTCCGGCGATGCCCCTTCTAAAAGCAATCGGCGACATTCATCGCCCGCGCCCAGTGCTGCCGCGCGGACTAGTTGCGGCTCGAATTCCAGCCAAGCGTCCTGGAGGACACGAGGTCGAGTGTGGACTTCGGCACGGTCGGAGAGCGCGTGACGTGCTTCGTCAGTGCTCGGCTCGCGACTGACAATCACGTCCTGAAAGTCGATAGCGAAAATACCGCTCGGCCGGGCGATGACTCTATGCGTGAACATGTTGTTGGGGTCAACATCGACCTCATCGATAAGCAGGTCGATGTCTCCTGAAAGCAGATCCAGCTCGCCCAGGTCTCCGCTCTCGGGCGCTGTTACAGTCGCTCCGACATACGTAAGAGTGATCTTCTGGTACTCCTCGCCATGAAACGAGGCAGGAATAAAAGCCAGGACAATCGATCCATCGGATTCTGCTCGCCATTCGACCACACGCGCATCGTGAAAATGCAGGTCGAAGGCTAGCTCAGCGACGCCCCTCGGCATGCGCGAGCGAATGGACTCGAGATGTTCGGCATACCCTGATTCGGATTCATCTGGTCCCCACATACGCGCCGGGGTATACCACTTCATGACCACGAGCTGGATATTATCTGGTCCAGGATGCGGTCAGTTGTTTCCGACGCGGCTCGCTCGTCGCTGAGCCACTCTATCTGCGAAGCTCCGTTGCGCACGTTTGGTCACGGGCAAGGCGTTGAGGATGGCGTCGAAGATCGCACCGAGAATTCCACCAACGATCATTTCCACCATGCAGCGAGTCTAGGAGGCGGCCGGGGCCGCGTGATTGCGATGGTGCAGTGGCCTAGGCAGCGACGCCGGCATCCTGCTACAACAGAAGACCGCATTCTTTAAGAAACGCGAAAAGGTACAAGCCGGACGGTTTGCGTCACTCAGTACTAGCTAGGGATGCCCCCATCGCCTATCGAACGGTTCTGCAGCTCTCCGGAGCTAGAGGTTGAGTTGTAGCCATGAGAGTGCCTTTTTGAGGGTTCGCGCGGCCAGTTCGTGACCGGCTGCGTGTTCGTGAAAGTCGCACACACCTGGCGCAAAGGCATCAATGACGTCGTGAACGCCCTGGGTCGGAAACAAAGAGTCGTGAGTTCCCGCAGCTACGAAGACCTTTCGGCCGACAATGTCAGCCGCGATCACCGGGGTGTCTCCCCGAACAGCAAGGGCCGGAACAAACCAGGCTGGATTGTGTGGGACATGATTCTCGCGGAAGGAAGCGAGTGTCCCGATCCCGCAGCTGATGACTCCCGCTTTCAAACGGTCATCAAATGCCAGACTGAACAGCGACACCTGGCCGCCAAGGGAGTGACCCATGATGCCGATAGGCCCTGCGATGTCGTCGTTGTCTTCGAGCCAGGAAGTCGCGACGGCCACATCCATCGTGTGCTTAGCCTGGAGACTCGATCCATCTGCAATGCGGGAGAAGGCGTCGAATCGTTCTGCTGCGGCAGAGTCGCTCGTCGAGCGCTGACGGTCCTCGAACCCGATGAGATCCGGGACGAGGGTCGGGAAGCCGGCTTCGGCAAGGCGCAGCGCGTATGCAAGTGACGGGTCGCCGCCCAAGCCGACCAACTCACTCTTGCCGAGATCGAACCGACCGGCATGCTGATGGACGGCGATCATCGCCCTCGACCAAGGCTTCGGTGTGGCCGGCGTGAGATAGAGGCACGGGATCTCATCCCCGTCTGCATCGGTCAGGAGGATCACTTCCAGGTCGATCACCCCAATGGCATCCCGCACACGGCGCTCAACCGACACTGGTCGGTATGATCGCGCGTCGCCCAGCCCCAACAACCCCGCAACGAGGGCACCACGTCTGCCCAACACGCTCACCCTTTGACGTCCTGTGCGATCCGCAGGGCAGCTTGCGCAGGCGTGAGTTCTGTGGTGTCGATCACTTCGGCGTCGTGATGTAGCCAGGTGTGGAATGCATCGGCATAGCTGTCGAGATACCTGAGGCGAAATTGCGAGGGGCCAAGAACCGTGTCCCCCTCAATGCGTCGACGGAGGGTGTTCTGGTCGGCGTGGAGGACGAAGTGCCGCACCGGAATGGCGTGGGACGCGAGACCGTCACTGATTTCTCGCCAATACTGCTCCACCAGTACGGTCATTGGCATCACCAGGGTTCCGCCCGTGTAGTCGAGAATGCGACGGGCGGTCTCGACCACGAGCGGTCGCCACGGCGGCCAGTGCTGGAAGTTGTCCGTCTGGGGCAATCCCGGCCGGATGTCCATGAGCGTCTCGCCGACCTTCTCGGCGTCGAACACCCGTGAATCCGGAATGAGTTGCTGCAGAAGCGCGCTGGTTGTCGTCTTGCCTGCACCGTGGGTGCCGTTGAGCCATACGATCACACGACGTGACCCTACCGTGATGCCGGGAGTACTTGGCGGGCGCGTGCGTAGTGTTCGAGACGGGCGTTGCCCTGAAGGTTATTGAGCGCGGGCTGAAGACGACCTTGGGGATGGCGCATCAGCCGTCGGCGAACGCCCGCCCCGACATCGATCCACCACATCATTCGGCCGGTGGCGCCTGAGAACGTTGATCGGCGAAGTATTTGTTCACGAGCCGTTTCGGGGCCTTACAAGCCCACGCCTCGATCAATATTTCGGCTAGTTCTTCCCGTTCAATTTCGCCGAGCCGCGACTGCTGCACAAGGACAGCGTTGTATCCGCTGAAGTGGTCGATTGTAAAAAAAGGCGAGTGCGGGTCTTGCACTAGCGAAGCCTTCATTTCCTCGTTCGGCACTGCGATCACCAAGAGATCGTCGAACATCTTCCCGGTGACCGGATCGATGGCCGTTTTGCCCGGAGCGCGATAGATGACGAAGCCCCTTCCCCGTCCGCCAGTCGGCACCTTGAAGGTGGGGCGGTCACCCCACGAGATTCCCAGTTCAACCTCGGGAAGCGAGCCACAGATGAGAGCAATATCAGCAGCCGAAGCCTTCATGGCGACAGACGCTAGCACCAACCCACTCCGGCCGCGCCCCGCATGGCCAAGCTGACCGCCACCGCTCAGGGGGAACCGTGCTGGCGCAGTTGTCGGGCAGCGATCGAGTAGCACAACGCTCCTCCTGCCGCGGCCGAGGCCGTCAGCGTCCACAGCAACCATGGGGTGCGGGAATGCAGTAGCCCGATCATCGCTGGGTAGAGGGCCATGCTCAGGGCGAAGGCGGTCTGGAACGCGCTGACCGCGCGGCCGCGGAGGTGGGGCGCTGGCGCCTCAATCATGATCGCGTTTGTCGGTGGCAGGTAGAGGATGTCGGCAAGAGCCAGCACGATGCCGGTGCCGACGACGTAGGCCCACCCGGCGGTACCGTCCAACGCGGGTACGAAGGCAAGCGGCAGGGTGCAGGCGATCACCAACAGGACCGCTAACCAGATCCGCACCGTTCGACTGATTCGAACCATGGCTCCGGTCAGTGGCGCCTGGAGCACGGCGACGAGCACCGTATTGATGGCGAACATCGCGGGCGCCACTACCGTGGGCAGATTCCAGATCGAGATGAACAGGACCGAGAGGGCGACGTTGGGCAACACCATGATCGGGCCAAGCAGGAACTGGCCGATCGTGAGCGCGACCGAACCGCGGCCGCGGAAGACGTCGGCCCATCCGCGGTTTCCTTCGCGACCGGCGGTTATCGTGGCGGGGCTCGATGCCGTTGTCGCAGGTAGTTTCTGGCCCACGAAAATTGTCGCGGCAACCACGCTGGTGATGACGTTAGCGAGCACGATCCACCGCAGTCCGGTGATGGCATCGGTCGCGAGAATCAGCGCCGAGATAATCGCGCCCAGCCCCATTGCGCCCATCTTCATTGCTTCCAGAAATGAGAACCATCGCTCGAAGGGGCGGCCCGCAGCGAGTTGATGGATGTACGCCATCCAGCTTGCCCAGTACAAACGCTCCGATGCCGCCGTCAGCAGTATGGCCACGAATACACCGACCGGCTCGTGCACAAAGAGGAAAAGCGTGTAGCCGACGGCGGAAATCAGATTATTGGCGACCATGGAGGCCTTGGCGCCGAAGCGGTCGGTGATGGCGCCGCCGACTAATCCAGCAGGCAGGGCACCCACTGTGGCGATCGCTGCGATCAGCCCGATCGCTGGAAGTCCAAGCCCGGTGGTGAGCGTGAAGTAGACGAGCGAGAGCGGCAGGAGCAGCCCCGCCCCCACGGTGTCGACGAACACCGCAACAGAAATTCGTCGATTCTCGGTGAGAACCGCGAAGCGAGACTGAAGGCGGGAAGAATGCGAAAACGACATGAAAACCCTCTGGACAAACGGATGCGAGGTGGCAGCGCAGGCGCACCAAATCCAACGGACAGTGAGACGGCCGAATTATCGACCGGGTGCTCGGTACTCCGGCACCGGGCCCGCCAACGCGGGCGCACTGCGAGTTAGAGAGTTTGCATCGTCTCGTCCAGAAGGTTTACAGAAGGGTACGAGCGTAGCGCGAAGAGATCACACTCGATGCTGCCACGAAAGCGAAACGCCGATAGCGCTGCTACTCCCTGCCGTCCTCGAGCGGGATGAGCATGGTGCGGAACGGACCCGCAACGGCGTGCAGGTCCCAAATGCGATCGGCGACGTCGTCGATGCCATTGGCAAGCCGAAGCTTGGGAATGCCTCCCGGGATCACGAGTTGCGCGACACGGATGCCCTCTCCCTCGAGTGCGTCGTGAAGCATCTCACCGTAGGCGCTCTCGGCCGGGAACGCGACCGACGTGCCTGCGAAGTCGGCGCGTGCCTTCACCGAGGTTCCGCCGTTGACCAGGAGGATGCTGCCGCCTCCAGCCTGACGCATCGCTGGCAGCACCGCACGCACCGCGTGAATGAGCCCGAGAGCCGAGAACCGCAATGCTTCCAGCGCCAGCTCCGGAGTCATGTCGAGCACCGGCTTCAGGTATTCACGCGACGGAAGCGGGCTGTACTGCAAAGTGGTGATCGGTCCCAGCTCTGCCGCGGCACGTGCGAGGGCATCCTCAAGCGCGGCCGGCACCAGCACGTCCGCGGCATAGCCGCGCGCGGTCAAGCCGCCGGACTTGAGCTCCGCGGCCATGGCGTCAAGGTTCGACTGGTTCCTCGAGATCAGGGCTATCGAGAAGCCTTCGCGCCCGAACCTTCGCGCAACGGCCGCTCCGAGTCCCGGTCCAGCTCCGATGATGGCGATGACAGGCACGATGGGTTCCTTCGATTAATGGTGTTTTCTCGACCCTAGCGCGGCCAGGCTGTGCGACAGCTTGTCGGGTTCACCATCGACACATCCGATGCCACAGCGCGCTGCAAATCGTTCGCATTTTCGCGGAGCCACTGCGCGCGGCGTATGGTGCGGTCCCCGACGCCTTCGTCCCACATACGCTGCCAGCCACCGCCGAACGCCTCAGCGCGCGACTTCATGAGGAACCATGAACGGTCTGCGACGTTGATCGAGAGCTCGACCAGGGTCGTGCGCACCGCGTCATCCAGACCGTAGGTGTCGACGATCAACGCACCCGCCTCGATCGGATCGAGATTGCGCGAGGCAGCCTCGCGATCCGCTTCCGGCATCCAGCCACCCCACCAAAGGAGCAGGTTGGCGACCTCCTCCGCACGAGTGGCCGGACGGATCATGTCGAAGTCGATCAGAGCTGCAGCGCGACCAGCACGGAAGACGACATTCTCCGGAGTGACATCAAGATGGGCGATCAGCGTCGGCGCTCCAGCGATCGAGTCAGGGATCCGGGGAATATCTCCTTGCCGCAGTCCGTTCGCCCGCGCGGGCACACCGAGCGGCTCCATCGCGTCGTCGAACGCGCGCACCAACCGCGCCACGCTCGCGATGTGCTCCGGGTCAGCGACCCATGCAGGCCAGGGACGGCCCGCGACCTCACCGTCGATGAAATCGAGGATGTCGCGGTCTTTGACATCGATACCGTGGAATCGCGGAGCACCCTCGAATTCCACGGACTCCAGATGTTCCAGAACGAGACGGACGGACTCGGACGCCCCGCTCACCGGGCGGCGCACCGTGTCACCGACTCGAACCACGCCCTCAGTGACATCGCCACCCGCCAGCGGCTCCTCAACCTCGTCCGCGTCTGTCGTCATAACCCCAACCTAGGCAGATTGCGTGGCGTCGATGCCGGGAGGGTGCAGCTTTGCCCACCAGAACCGCAGCTCCTCGTAAAACCTGTCCGCGATCGCATCCGCCCCGTCGGCCGTCTTCACTCCGATACCGTATGAGCGGCTCGCCGTCACCGGGCTGATCTGACCCGATGTCTCCTTCATTGGGCGTGCCGACCAGTTGAATTTGCCCGGTGCCGCGTCGAGATAGACCCGGTCGCCAACACGCACCCGCACGAATCGGAGAGCATCGGGATCGCCGTCGACACACTCGACGATTGGGTCCGCTTCAGGCCAATGAGCTCGGAGTCGTGTGACGATGTCGCCGCTGAGCGAACCCTCGAAAGCTCTCGTCATGGCGTGGTCCTCAGGAAGTGGGGTGCTAGGACGAGGAGAACGGTGAGCAGGATCGACAGGACAGCGATCAGCTGCCCAGCCACCACGGCCCACCGTAATCGCCAGGGTGCGTGGGCTCGCCGGAGAAGCACGTCGGCCTGCCAAGTCCAGACCAGTCCGAGAACCGCCAGAAGCAAGGCGAGGAAGGGAAGCCAGACCACTGCAAGGGATGCAATGCTCGCGATGACGCCAGATTGCGCCCGCCCCATCCGCCGTCCAGCCCGCGCCGCGGCGCTATTGCGGTCAAAATCAAGCGTGTAGTCGCCGACGACGTTGGATAGACCTGACGCTTCCGTATTCTCGACCACGTATCGACCTACTCGAGGCGCTGGCGGCGGCGCGACCGTGTCCGTGCTCTGCTGCGCAAACAACTCGGGCGTGAGGTCGGGTGTGCCCATCAGCCAGAGCGGAGCATCGTTCGGGAACGCCGCACGCGCCGCCAGCCACTGCTCGTAGAACGACCTCAGGGTTTGTCTGCTGGACCCGATCCGCGACGCGGTCGCGTTGTCAACGACTATTCCAATCTCGCGACGGCCCCAGTAGGTCGACCAGGCGACGTCAAACTCGTCGGATGTCAGATCGCGCATGCACCCCCCTTGCGAGCGAACGGCGGCATCTCTCGATGCTGCGTGGCACAGCCTATCGTCGGGAAATTCGGGTGCATTCCCCCCAAAACTGGGCAACTCGCCCAGCCTTGCCGTCGGCCCGTTCAGCTATCCGTCCTACCCCGCGCGGTTGACTCGGTCCAACAGCCCGAATTTCACGGTGGGCCACTCGCTGTCGATGACGGAGAACACCACCGTGTCGCGCACGGTTCTGGTGATTGTGCCAGTGCGCCCGAAACTCGACAGCGATGCAGGATCCACAACGCAGATCGGTCTCAGGGGGTAGGGCGTGAGAAGAGATTCACGCGGTTGCCATCAGGATCGCGGAACAGGGTGGACCTGTTCCCCCAGGGCATCGTGGTCGGCGCGAGCACGATGTCCTCGAGCACGTCCTGCAGTCGAGCGAACTCCGCGTCGACGTCCGTGACGAGGAATTCGACGATGATCGTGTCGTTGCTGCCCGGTTTCGGGGCGTCGTCGCCGAGCATCGCGACGGTTCCGGTGCTCGCGATCGCGATGGTGCCGGTGGCCGTTCGGAACTCCGCGAAGACAGGAGCCGGCCGCGCGGCGAGAGTGCCCGTGACGGCTTCGTAGAAACGAACGAGCCTGTCGACGTCGTGGGTGATGATGCGGATCGATGCGAGGTCCATGGTCTTCCTTTCAGCCGGGCCGTTTGGCTCGACAGGTCCAGGATGGGCCAGATGGGCGACAACGTCCTGTCGGTGTTTAGGGCGATTTCTCGCTCAAGCCGACCATCCGGAGCTCTCCCTCGACGATGCCGAGATCCTCCACGCGCAGCGCGCGCCGCGGTGGTCGTTCGCCCGTGGGCTTCGCCTCGGTGATGCGGTCGCCTCGGAATGCGCGAACGCCGTCGCGCAGGCGGCACCAGGCGATCAAGTACCAGTCGCTGCCCTTGCCGACGAATCCCATGGGTTCGACGTTTCGCGAGGTCGCGATGCCGTTGCGGTCGGTATAGATGATCTGTAGAACGTGCCCGGTTCGCAGTGCGTTGGCCAATTCGCGCGGCGCGTCATTCGACCTATGCTCGCCGAGCAGGTGGATGCGGGTCGCTAGGTCCGCTGTCTCTCTCAGGCTGCGATCGTCTGTGACGGCGACAACCTTGCGGAGCGCGGACGTCGCTGCATCGCGGAACGGACTGGTGGCCAGCGTGCCTAGAGCGACCATTACGGCGAGTGCCTCGTCGACAGTGAACCCCAGGGGTGCCAGGGTGTGCCCCGAATCAAGGCAGTAGCCTCCGGTGCGGCCAGGTTCTGCCCAAATGGGAACTCCGCTTTGTTGCAACGCCGACAAGTCCCGCTCGATGGTCCGGGAGCTGACATCGAACTTCTTGCCAAGCCACCGGGCACTCCTCGGACGCGGCGCCACCGCCCGCAGCTCCTCGACGAGTGCGTAGAGACGGTCGGTGCGATTCACACCTCGACCCTAGTTTCCCAATTTCGAGTCGCTGGGCACGACATCTGAATGGCGCAACCCGAAGCAGCAGTCAACTGCCACCTCACCGCCCGCAAGACGGACGCTGAGCGGTTGACGCCCAGGCGGTTCTGCTACCCCGCTGACGCGATCCCACCACTGCCAGATGACACTTGTTGCCGGTATTCGGCGTTCCAACCGGCAACCAGCGTCAGCTCGCCGTTCCAATGCAGCGCCGCCCCACTCAACGGGCGTTGAGCGGACGCCTTTCATGCCCTAATAAGCCCCGCCCGCGTGGCATTCGTACGGGTCCCCTCTGTGCGACAACGGATCTGAGGGCCGTGTCAATGGAGCCAGGTCAACGCTCACGGTTCCCAAGGCGGCGGGCTCGAAGCTGGTTAGATTGAGCCAGTCGACGCTGGCGGTGATCGCGAGAGACGAGCCGCCCTTACAGATGGAGGCACGATGAGCACTGTCACGAGGACGGGCGCAACGTCGCCTGTCGTGAACGTAGGCGACAGCCACGATCTGATTCGCGTGCAGGGCACCCGGGTGAACAATCTCAAGAATGTCAGTGTCGAGATCCCGAAACGCCGTCTGACAGTGTTCACCGGCGTGTCCGGATCCGGCAAGAGTTCGCTGGTGTTCGGCACGATTGCCGCGGAGTCGCAGCGGATGATCAACGAGACTTACAGCGCCTTCGTGCAGGGATTCATGCCGACGCTTGCCCGGCCGGACGTTGACCGACTCGAGGGGCTGACCACGGCGATCATCGTCGACCAGGAGCGGATGGGCGCAAACTCCCGCTCGACAGTCGGCACGGCCACCGACGTCAATACCATGTTGCGCATCGTGTTCAGCCGGCTTGGCCAGCCGCACATCGGGTCCCCGCAGGCGTTCTCCTTCAACGTCGCCTCGATCAGCGGAGCGGGCGCTGTCTCGATCGAGCGCGGCGGGAAGACCGTGAAGGAACGGCGCAGCTTCAACATCACTGGCGGCATGTGCCCGCGCTGCGAGGGCATGGGGACGGTGAACGACATCGACCTCACCCAGCTCTACGACAATTCCAAATCCCTCGCCGAGGGGGCCATGACGATCCCCGGCTACACCGCTGACGGCTGGGGCGTGCGGATCTTCACCGGATCCGGTTTCCTCGATCCGGACAAGCCCATCCGCGACTACACCAAGAAAGAGCTCGACGACTTCCTGTACCACGAGCCGACCAAGGTGAAGGTCGGAGACATCAACCTGACCTACGAGGGCCTCGTCCCGAAGATCCAGAAGGCCTTCCTGTCCAAGGACCGCGAGGCCATGCAACCGCACATTCGCGCGTTCGTGGACCGCGCTGTCACCTTCACCACCTGTCCGGAGTGTGGCGGCACCCGACTCAGTAAGGCAGCTCGCTCGTCGAAGATCCTCGGACTCAACATCGCCGAGGCCTGCGCCATGCAGATCAGTGACCTGGCCGAGTGGGTCCGCGGTCTCGACGAGCCGTCGGTCGCGCCACTGCTGGCCGGGCTGCGGCACATCCTCGACTCGTTCGTGGAGATCGGGCTGGGCTACCTTTCGCTGGATCGGCCGGCGGGCACGCTGTCCGGCGGTGAAGCCCAGCGCACCAAGATGATTCGCCATCTCGGTTCCTCGCTCACCGACGTCACCTACGTCTTCGACGAGCCGACCATCGGTCTGCATCCGCACGACATCGAACGCATGAACAAGCTGCTGTTGCAGCTGAGGGACAAGGGAAACACTGTCCTCGTCGTTGAGCACAAGCCGGAGATGATCGCGATCGCCGACCACGCGGTCGACCTCGGCCCTGGTGCCGGTAGCGCGGGAGGCGTCGTCTGCTTCGAGGGCACCGTCGAGGCGCTACGGGCAAGTGACACGCTTACGGGCCGCCATCTCGACGACCGGGCCGGCCTGAAGGAGACAGTGCGGACGCCCACCGGCGCGCTGCAGATCCGTGGCGCGACAGAGCACAACCTGCGCGATGTCGACGTGGACATTCCGCTCGGCGTGCTCACTGTCATCACCGGGGTTGCTGGTTCTGGTAAGAGCTCGCTCGTGCACGGGTCGCTGCGCAACCAGCCGGGCGGCGACGGTGTGGTGTCAATCGGCCAGGGAGCGATCAGGGGCTCACGACGCAGCAACCCGGCGACGTATACGGGGCTACTCGATCCGATCCGCACCGCGTTCGCGAAGGCCAACGGCGTGAAACCCGCGCTGTTCAGCGCCAACTCCGAAGGGGCCTGCCCCAACTGCAACGGCGCGGGGGTCATCTTCACCGACCTTGGCATGATGGCCGGCGTGGCCACGACCTGTGAGGTGTGCGAGGGGAAACGGTTCGACGCAACGGTGCTGGATTACCACCTCGGCGGCCGCGACATCAGTGAGGTGCTCGCGATGTCGGTGAGCGAGGCCGAGGAATTCTTCGGTGCCGGCGAGACGCGGATCCCGGCCGCGCACACCATCCTCGCCCGGCTCGCCGACGTCGGGCTCGGCTACCTCAGCCTTGGCCAGCCGCTCACCACACTCTCCGGCGGCGAGCGGCAACGGCTCAAGCTGGCCACGCACATGGGAGAGAAGGGCGATGTCTACATCCTCGACGAGCCGACCGCGGGACTCCATCTCGCGGACGTTGAGCAGCTGCTCGGCCTACTCGACCGGCTCGTCGACTCCGGCAAATCGGTCATCGTCGTCGAGCACCACCAGGCGGTCATGGCGCACGCCGATTGGATCATCGACCTCGGCCCCGGCGCTGGGCACGACGGCGGCCGCATTGTCTTCGAGGGCACGCCCGCCGATCTAGTCTCGGCCCGATCCACCCTCACGGGCGAGCATCTCGCGGTCTACGTCGGCACCTGATCAGAGCTGCCCGGTCGCCTCGCGCCAGGCTCGCTCCTTCTGGATCCACTCGTTGTCCTGCGGGAATTCGTCGATACTCGGGATCCGGCGGATCTCCACCTTGGCGCCCTCGGAAAACGGGAGTCGCTTTGCCCACTCGACGGCCTCATCCTTCGAGGCGAGGTCGAGGATGTAGTAGCCGTTGAACAGTTCCTTCACCTCGCCGTACGGACCATCAGTGACGACGGGCGTCTCACCGGTGAAGTCCACCACCACGCCTTCCGACGCGGGATCGAGTCCCTCCGCGGCGAGCAGTACTCCGGCACGAATCAATTCGTCGTTGAATCGACCCATGGCGTTGAGCAGCTCGTCGAAATCATGATCCTCGAAGTTCGCGAGCGCTTCGTCGGTCGATCGCATGATCAGCATGTATTTGGCCATGATGTTCTCCCATTCGCTTCAGAGTTCTCTTCACTGTCCTACCGACATGGTCTCTCCATTCACGCGAATTGAGAATTGTTTGGCGTATCGGTTTCTATATGAAATTCCTATTTACCAGTGAAAAGACTGTGGCAGGATGGGCGATGTGGATGAACCGATGAAAGACCTTGCCGCCCGCGGCCGCGCCCGCACCGACTGGATCCGCTCGAGGATGCCGCTGCTCGCGCAAGCGCGTGCCGACTTCGCGGAGACCCTTCCCTTCGCGGGCCACCACATCGGAATGTCGCTCCACCTCGAGCCGAAGACTGCGGTTCTTCTGGAGACGCTACAGGCGGGCGGAGCTCAGATCACCGCCACGGGAAACCTCGGCACCACACAGGATGACGTCGTCGCGATGCTTCGCGAACAGGGAATGACCGTCCTCGGTGCCCGCGCGGATTCGCCCGACGAGCACCTCGCCAACGTCGCAGCAGTGGTCGAGGCATCCCCCGACATCCTGCTCGACAACGGAGCTGATCTCGCGGCAATTGCGGTCGAGCGTGGAAAGGTCGCCCAGATCATCGGGGGCACCGAGGAGACCACCTCCGGCGGGCTCCGCCTGCGCGGCGAACTCGCGGGCCTGACCCCGTTCCCCAGCATCGTCATCAACGACAGCATCCTGAAGGCGATCGGTGAGAACCGGCACGCGGTGGGCCAGTCCACCGTCGAGAGCTTCATGCGGATCACCAACGTCATGGTTCCGGGGCGCCGCTTCCTCGTGGTCGGCTACGGCTGGTGCGGACGCGGAATCGCCCAGTACCTCCGAGCGTTCGGCGGGCAGGTCGCCATCGCGGAGATCGACGAGATCAAGGCCTTCGAAGCCGCCCTCGACGGCTACCGGGTGGGCGAGGCCGCGGCTCTCGCGGGCTGGGCAGACGTGATCATCACGGCCACCGGGCAGCCGAACGTCGTCGGCGCAGAAGTCTTCGCCCAAATGCGCTCCGGCGTCATTTTGGCGAACACCGGCCACTTCCCCTGGGAGATCGACGTTCCCGGGCTCCGCGCGAGCGCGGCATCCACCGCTCCCATCGGAGAGGGCATGGAGCGGCTCGAATTTGCGGATGGCCGTCACGCGATCCTGATCACCGGCGGACGGATGTTCAACCTCGGCGGCGCGAACCCCAAGGGAAATTCGCTCGAGTCGATGGATCTCGGTTTCCTGCTGCAGTCACTCTCGCTCGAGCGGGTCGTCACCAACCCGGCCTCACTCACCGCCGGTGCGCAGCCCGTTCCCGATGACATCAACCGCGAAATCGCGAGGCGGTTCGTCGCTGCGCTGGACGCGGCTCGCTAGGGTTCCGTCGCATCGGAAAATGAGATGACACCGACGTATAGCGCTCCGGCGCTCGAAAAGGCGCTCGACATCCTCGAGTTGCTCGCCGAGAGTGACAGTCCGCTGTCCCAGAGTGGGATCGCCGAATCACTGGACCGCAGCGTCGGTGAGATTTTCCGTGTACTCCAGACGCTGGAACGCCGGGCGTATGTGTTGCGCGATCCGGCATCGGGTCTCTACACGCTCTCGCTCCGCCTGTTCGATCTCGCGCACCGCCATGCTCCGCTGCGCGGGCTCGTCCAGGCGGCGCTGCACCCGATGCGCAACCTCGCGGCGGAGATCCAGCAATCCTGCAATCTCGCGGTGCTTGACGGATACGAGTGCCGGGTCGTCGCCCAGGTCGAGAGCCCGGCAGACTTCGGATTCCATGTCAGGGTGGGCGCGGCATTTCCGCTGACCTCCACGGCGACCGGCGCGACCCTCATGGCTTTCGCGGCCGACGAGGTGCGAAACGCATGGGAATCCGGCGTGCCCGGGAGCGCCCCGACGAAGCACTTTCGGGAGCTCATGGATCGCGCACGATCCGATGGCTACGTCGAGATCGATGATGCCCTCCGGCCAGGCATCGTGGATGTCGCCTTCCCGATCTTCGGCGCCCACCAGACCGCGGTGGCCGCGCTCACCGTTCCCTATGTGGCGACCAGCTTCAGCAAAGTCGACGGGGTGTCGGCGCGCTCACGAACGGCCGCGGCCGCGCAGGAACTGTCGCGGCGGCTACAGGCCCTACCCGCCGATCAAGGCCGGCGCGGCTAGAAGTCGCGCAGGTTCGCTCGGAGGCCGCCGCCGCCGAACTCGGTGCGCAGGACGCCCCGCCGCCGGAGGATCGGAACTAGTTCGTCAAGCACGCGGTGGACAGTGACCGGATGCAGGTCGCCCCACAGCAGCACTCCGTCGTTGTCAGCCGACTCACCAAGATTCTCGATGAGATCGGCCAGCTCGCCCGCGGTGCCAACAAAGCCGGTGCCGTCGCTGATGCGACCAAGCCGAGCCTGCTTTGCCAGCAGGGTCCGGACGGGTGTCGTCGCCGGGTCGAAGCCGCCAAGCAGGCGCTTGATGCTGCCCTGCGACACGTGGTCGCCGAAGATCCCCAGGTCGAGTGGCTTATCAAAATCAAGCGCGGTCAGGTCGGTTTCGAGGTCGCTCGACTGGCGCTCGGCAATGGTGAGAATTGCCGCGTCGTCCGGATGGGCGGATGCCGCGACCAGGCGATCGGCCTCCTCCGCGCTCGAGACGAGAACCGGTTGGATCGCGAACATGATGGTGATGTCCGAAGGATTACGACCTCGCGCAATGGCAGCCTCGTGGATGCGAGCGCGGTAGCTCCTAATGCTTTCCACGTCCAGCGGAGCGAGAGCCAGCTGGACATCCGAGTTCGCCCCGGCGAATCCGAGGCCGCGGCCTGAACCACCCGGTGAGACGATTACCGGCTCGCCATCGCTGAACGGAATCGTGTTGAGCGGCCCATCGAAGGCGAAATACTCGCCGCGGTGCTGCACCGCGGTCAACTTCGATCCATCGGCGTACCGACCCTTGGCGGGATCGGCCACCAGAGCTCCCTCGCCCCAGCTCCCCCAGAGCTCTCGGAGGCCGCTGAGCCACTCCTCAGCGCGATCGTATGCAGCATCGTGAGACAGAGCGGGCTGATCGCCAAAGTGCCTTGCGCTTCCCGTATCCGTCACCACATTGAGTGCGAGGCGATCGCTGCTGAGGTGCTGCAGGGTCGCGAACTGGCGGGCCGCGGTGTAGGGCAGATACGCGGCCGGGTTCACCGTCGGCGCCACCCCGATATTGGAGGTAGCGGCGAAGAGGTAGGGCGCGAGGAGAAGCGGATCGAGCTTGGGCCCGCCGAATGCCTGCCGCACGCGAAGGTCGATCGTCGACGCGTTCCCGAGGGACGGCGCATCCTCGATGATGAGCAGGTCGAACCCGGCCTGCTCAAGCTCGCGGATGGCCTGCTGGTAGAGCTTCGGCTCGGTCCAGCGGTAGTTCCAGTCGAGGTAGGGATGTCCCCAGCCGTGCGGTCCGAAGCCGCGAGCCAAAAACCATCCGAAGTGTTGCAGCTTGCTCACAGTGCTTCCGTCCGAACCGCTTCGAGGCCCTGGTCGAGATCGTTGATGAGATCGGCAAGATCCTCGATTCCGATCGAGACCCGGAGCGTCCCCGGCCAGATGCCGGCCTGGCTGAGTTCATTTTCCGTGCGCTGGTTGTGGCTCGTGGTTCCCGGGTGAAGGATGAGCGAGCGAACGTCGCCGAGATGGGTCATGTGCGTGAAGACCGACAGCGCGTTGACGAAGCGGCGGGCCGCATCCAGTCCGCCGCGAAGGGTGAAGGAGAAGACCGAACCCTGCCCGTCAGGGAGGTAGCGGCGAGCGACCGAGTTGAACGGGTTCGACTCCAGCCCCGAGTAGTCAACCGAGTGCACCTCGGGCTGCGCCTCCAGCCACCGGGCGACGCCGAGCGCATTCTCCGATTGGCGCTGCACCCGCAGCGACAGCGTCTCGATGCCCTGATTGATGAGGAACGCGTTCAGCGGCGATGGCGTCGGTCCGAATCGCATGGCGACAACGTCGCGCAGGTAGGCCATCCGGGCACGAGTTCCGGCCCGCTCGACAAAGCTTGGGCTGCCGAGGCGGCCTGCCTCGACGAGGTGCGGGAAGAGTGCACCGGAACGCTCGGCATCGAACTCGCCGTTGTCGACGATCACTCCCCCGAGCACTGCCCCGTGTCCGGCCAGGAACTTGCTCGCCGAATGAACCACGATGTCGGCGCCGTGTTCGATGGGCCGCAGCAGGTACGGCGTCGCCAGCGTGTTGTCGACGATCAGGGGAATGCCGTGCGCGTGCGCGACGGCGGCCACAGCGGCGATGTCGAGGATGTCGTTCTTCGGGTTGGGGATCGACTCGGCGAACAGGGCCCGCGTCGTCGGCCGGATGGCACGCTCCCACTCGAGCGGATCGTTGGCGTCTTCGACGAAGTCGGTCTCGATCCCGAGACGCGAAAGGTTTTCGAGAAACAGCCCGCGGGTGCCCTCGTAAATGCTCGATGCGGACACGATGTGCTGGCCGGCGCTCAGAAGCCCGAGGACCGCGATCGTCACGGCGGCCTGGCCACTGCTGACGAGAAGCGCTTCTGCCCCGCGCTCCATTGCCGCCACGCGCTGCTCCACCGCCTGCGAGGTGGGGTTGGAGACCCGAGTGTAGGAGTAGCCGTCGCCCGTTCGGAACAGATCGGTCGCGACGTCGAAGTCGTCGAGGACGAAGCCCGCGGTGAGATAGATCGGAGTTGCCCGCGGATTGACGGGGCCATCCGCCCGTTCGCCAGCGTGAAGTTGCAGCGTCGCGAAACCAGGCTGGTGTTCGATCGTGCGGGGCAGTCCCATTGTCGCCCCTCTCAATTGGCAGATCCTGTTGTGGATCAGAATGCCACGAGCCGAGATTTGCTCCGACCAATGCTAAGTACTGTTACGTTTCGCTTGTCATGCCAACCATCGAAGAACCGGACCGGGCCAAGGAGAAAGCCGATCTCGCGGACCGGAACGCCCGAATCACCTGGGAGCGATTCGCCGCTGCCCGCGGCCATCGAGTGACTTCCGCCGCCTCGCTGCTCGCCGTCTCCCCGGCCCATGCTGAGGATCCCGCCGGTACCCGAATCATCATCAACCGTGACGCGGATCGCGAACTCACGAGTTCAGACCTGCGAACCGTCGCCGATCACGGACCCACCGCGTTCCTGGCCATCGAGGACAACTCGCGCGAACTCGATTTGTCCGACGCCGGGTTCACGCTGCGCGAGATGCCCGTCATGTTCCTCGACGCGCGCCACCGCATCCGGATAGACGAGCGCGCGAAGGCTCCGCGTGTGACAGTCGAACGAATCAATGGATCGATCCAGCTTGCCGAGTTCGAGCGCATCCTCGTCGAGCAGTTCCCCCTTCCCCAGTTCCTGCCGTACGAGGCAGGCCAGGTATTTCCTTCCGCGATGCTGGAAATGAGCGACGTCGCGTTTTACCGCCTCACCTCGGAAGAAAAAATCGTCGCCGGATGCATGACCGTGCTTTCCGACGGAGGCGCCGGAATCTACTGGGTGGTGACGGATGCCGGCCACCGGTCGCGCGGCCTCGGCTCCCGGCTCCTGACTTTTGTGCTCGATGACCTGGGTGTTCCGTGGGTGACGCTGACGGCGAGCGAACAGGGGCTCCCCCTCTATCTCCAACACGGGTTCGAGGTTGTCGCGATGTCGCATTGGTGGCAGCGTCGTGCCGTTC
>JAODMY010000034.1 GCA_025465535.1 Glaciihabitans sp. | reverse complement strand
CGAAGTCCGTCGGCGACCCGGGTCAGCGTGTCGGTCAGGGTCGCAAGTTCCGCTGCGCTTACGCGGGCGAAGAAGGATTCGCGGACGATCGCGAGGTGGCCGGGGAGTACCTTGAGGCGCATCCTCTCCCCGTCCGGCGTGATCCGGGCGACAATGCCGCGTTCGTCCGAACCGTGCCGCGCGCGAGTGATGAGGCCGGCCTTCTCGAGCAGGCCGGCCTGGTAGGTGAGGCCGCTGCGAGAGACGATGAGGCGGTCGGCGAGGTCGGCCATCCGGAGTCCGTCCGGCGCATCCGTCAGATTCATGAGGACCTCGAACTGCACCTGGGTGATGTCCGCCTGATCGCGAAGATTCTGCTCGACAGCGCGCTGCAGCAGGGTCGAACTCGCGAGCAGCGCGGCGTAGGCCTCGAACTCGGCCTTGCTCAGTGCTTCTTTCACAACGGTGCGCACTTCATCTGTTCACCGCGTCGATCACTCGAACACCAGATCGTCATGTGTTCATGCTAGTTGATTTGAATTTGAATTAGTGTATATTTGCTACATCGTTCAAATTCGAATTAATAAGGAGACAACGTGAAGATCGCAATTCTCGGAACCGGCAACGTCGCAACCTCGCTCGCTAAGGCCCTCGTCGGCACGCACGAAGTGAAATTCGGCGCCCGCAATCCCGCCTCGGATTCGGCGCTGAAGGCCGCCGCAATCGCGGAGCCCGTCGAGGCACAGGATGCGGTCGCCTGGTCAGACCTCATCATCAACGCGACTCCGGGAGGCAGCTCGATCGCCACCCTCGAGTCGATCGGTGCGCCGGTTCTCGGTGAGCGGATCCTGCTGGATGTCGCCAACGCCAGCGACGAGACGCTCAGCCTCATCTACCCGAACGACAGCCTCGCCCGGAACATCCAGGAGAGGTTCCCGAGCCTGAAGGTCGTCAAGTCGCTGAACACGATGAACACCTCGGTGATGACGAACCCGTCGATCATCGCGCCGTCGACCGTCTACCTTTCGGGCAACGACGCGAGCGCGAAGGCGACCGTGAGTGCGCTGCTCGAGGACATCGGCTGGCCGGTCTCCTCGCAGCTCGACCTCGGCGACATCGCAACGGCCCGCGGCCCTGAGCACTACTTCCTGCTGTTCTTCCCGACGCTGCGGGCACTCGGAAGCCCGGTGTTCAACATCGCCGTTACGCATTAGAAAGGATTGTTCATGACGGCGGCAAAGGCTACCCTCGTTCGCATGTGCCGAAACATCCACACCCTGCATAATTTCGAGCCGGTCGCGAACGACGACGAGGTACAGGCTGCAGCCCTGCAGTATGTCCGCAAGATCAGCGGGTCGACCAAGCCCTCCAAGGCCAACACCGAGGCGTTCGAGCGCGCCGTGCACGAGATCGCGCACATCACGCAGCACCTCCTCGACGACCTCGTCGCCACCACCCCGCCGAAGAACCGCGAAGTCGAGGCTGCGAAGGCCAAGGCCCGGTCGGCAGAACGGTTCGCGACCGCCTAGCGTCACGCCCGTTCGCAGCGCAAGACGAGGTCGTCTGGCCAAACGCGGCTGTTACGCACTGACACGCCTCGTACCTGTCGAGACCGCCTCGGTTAGGATTAATCAGGTGTTCGCGCCCCCATCTCGCATTCCGCTAAATACGTTGGCAATCGGCTTCGGAATCGCGGGTCTGGCCGACCTGTGGTCGACAGCTGGTGGCGTGCTCGGCATCCCGAACGGTGTCGGCACGGCTTTCTGGGTCGTCACGGCCATCGTGTGGGTTTGGCTGATCGTCGCGCACGTGGCTCGCGGGGTCCGGAGCACCGAATCGCTCGCCTCACAGCTTCGGCATCCTGTGCAGGGGCCCCTTGCGGCGCTCATCCCGATCGTCGGGATGCTGCTGGGGGACGAGCTCTACCAGTCTGCCCCGGTCGCGGGCCGTGTCCTCTTCCTCGCTTCCCTGTTGGTCACGGTCGTGTTCGCGTCGTGGATCCTCTCGTTCTGGATGCGTGGCGGGCTTGCCATCGACGCCATCCATGGCGGCTACTTCCTGCCGACCGTCGCCGGGGGTTTGGTCGCCGCGACCGCCGCTGCCGACACCGGGATGACCGACCTCGCGATCGCGTCGTTCGCCGTCGGGGTGTTCTTTTGGGTCGTCATGTTCGTTGCGATCTTCGCGCGGATCGCCCTTCGGCCCGCGTTGCCGGGTCCGCTCCGACCGACGCTCGCGATCTTCCTTGCGCCGCCCGCGGTAGCGGGAGGCGCGTGGTTTTCGATCGATCGCCACACCTCGGATCCCGTTGCGCTCGGCCTGGCGGGGCTGACCGTTGTGATGCTGCTGATGCTGGTCGCGTTTGCCCCGACGTTCCGCAAGCTCGCGTTCTCGCTGGGTTTCTGGTCTTTCACGTTCCCGTTGGCGGCCACCGCGCGCCTGGGCGTCGACTGGCTTGCAATTGCTCGGCCGGCCGGATGGCAGGTCGGCGTGGTGCTGCTCATGGCGGTTATTACCGCGCTGGTCGTTGCGATCGCTATCGCGTCGCTGCGCCTCCTGCGGGGACGTGCGCGAGTTGATCAGCACCCGTCGTCCGCAGTCGCCGATCAATCCGCATCCTGAAGGAGCATCTCCATGAAGTTCACCACCCTCGGCAACAGCGGCGCTGCCGTCTCGACACTCGCCCTCGGGACCATGACCTTTGGTACAGAGGCCGACGAGAAGGCATCCGGCGAGATCCTCACCGCATATGTCGAGGGCGGCGGCAACTTCATCGACACCGCCGATGTCTACAGCGCTGGTGCGTCGGAGGAGATCATCGGACGCTGGCTCGCAGCCCACCCCGCCGATGCCGCCAACATCGTGATCGCAACGAAGGGCCGCTTCCCGATCGTCGAAGGACCCAACTCCCTCGGAACCTCCCGCCGCCACCTCCGCACGGCGCTCGACGATTCCCTGCGCCGCCTGGCGGTCGATCACATCGACCTCTACCAAATGCACGCCTGGGATGCCTTCACCCCGATCGAGGAGACGCTGCGCTTCCTGGATGACGCCGTCTCGGCCGGCAAGATCGGCTACTACGGTTTCTCGAACTACCTCGGCTGGCAGCTGACCAAGGCCGTGGATGCGGCGAAGGCCCACGGCTGGGCGCCTCCCGTCACGCTGCAGCCGCACTACAACCTGCTCGTGCGCGGCATCGAACACGAGATCGTGCCCGCAGCGCTGGATGCCGGAATGGGACTCCTACCCTGGTCGCCTCTCGCGGGCGGCTGGCTCACCGGAAAGTACCAGCGCGACGTGAACCCTTCGGGCGCGACCCGTCTCGGCGCCAATCCCGACCGCGGTGGCGTGGCCTGGACCGCGCGCAACGCGGACGAGCGCACCTGGGCCATCCTGGATTCCCTCGCCTCGATTGCCGCCGCGCACGACGTTTCGTCGTCGCAGGTCGCTCTCGCGTGGGTGTCGGCGCAGCCGGCGGTCACGTCGGTAATCCTCGGCGCGCGGACAGTCGCGCAGCTCGCGGACAACCTGGCGTCGGCCGACCTCACGCTGACCACCGACGAACTGCAGGCACTCACGGATCTCAGTGCGCCGCACGCCGACGCCTACCCGTACGGGGTTGCCGGCATTGCCCAGCGCAATCGCAACATCGACGGTACGCGCTAATCACGGAGCCCGGTCCGCAAGGCGGTGACGCCAGCGGCCCGCAAATGTGTGGGGTGACATTTCGGTTCCCCGGGGTACGATGCCGCCATGAATCTGAAACCCGACGAGTACAGAGTGGTCCTCGATCGTGCGCGCGAGCGCTCGATGGAGTGGATCGAGTCTGTTCCGGATAGACCGGTCGCGCCAAGCGCGGACGTCAATGCGATGAAGAAAGTGTTCGCGCGCCCCCTGCCGGATGGTCCGACCGATCCCGCGACGGTGGTCGACGAACTCGCAACGCTGGCCGAGCCCGGCCTGATGGCGATGCCATCGGGCCGGTTCTTCGGCTGGGTGATCGGTGGAACCCTGCCCGCCGCGCTCGGTGCCGACTGGCTGGTCAGCTCGTGGGACCAGAACGCCGGCATGCGCTACGCTTCCCCCGCGACGGCCGCGATCGAGGAGGTCGCGGGTGAGTGGCTGCTCGATATTCTCGGGCTTCCGGCGGAGTCCGATGTCGGCTTCACGACCGGTGCGACCATGGCCAACTGGACGGGCCTCGCCGCGGCCCGCGCATCCGTGCTCGACAGCGTCGGCTGGGACGTTAACACCAGGGGGCTGCAGGGCGCGCCCGTCATCACGGTTCTGGTCGGCGCCGAGCGGCACGCATCCGTGGATCTGGCGCTGCGCTACCTCGGACTCGGCGCTCCCACGATCGTCGCAGCCGACTACAAGGGCCGGATCCGGGTGGATGCGCTGCGCGAAGCGCTCGAGGCCGTGGACGGGCCGGCCATCCTCTGCCTGCAGGCGGGCAACCTGCACTCGGGGGCATCCGATCCGATGCGATCGGCCATCCAAGCGGCGCACAAGCACGGCGCCTGGGTACACGTCGACGGCGCGTTCGGACTCTGGGCGGCGGCGAGCCCCTCCCTGCGCGACCAACTCGATGGCATCGAGACCGCGGACTCCTGGGCGACGGATGCGCACAAGACGCTCAACGTTCCGTACGACTGTGGCGTCGCGATCATCGCGAAACCCAACCTGGCGCGAGCCGCGCTCGGAACCCAGACCGCCTACCTGATTCAGGATGCCACCGGCGCACCCGATCCGTACGACCTGGTTCCGGAATTGTCGCGGCGAGCGCGGGGTGTTCCGGTTTGGGCGGCGCTGCGGCAGCTCGGCCGGTCGGGTGTCATTTCCCTTGTGGATGGACTCGTGGCCAACGCCCAGGCTCTTGCCACGGGTCTCGCCGCGCTGCCCGGCGTCTCGGTGATGAACGATGTCGTCTTCACGCAGGTCTGCCTGACGTTCGGTTCGGATAAGCGCACCCGCGAGGTCACTCAACGCCTCATCGCAGATGGGGCAGTCTGGATGTCCGGCTCCAAATGGCGCGGCAACGACATCCTGCGCATCTCCGTCAGCAACTGGTCGACGGATGCCGACGATGTCGCATTCTCGATCGCAGCGGTGCAGCGGGCGATGGCGTAGCTTCGCTAGCCGCCCGCGATCAGGCGTGGATCACTTGCAGGAGGTGGAACACGGCATAGGCGGGCCAGACGATCGCCTGGAGCAGCCCGAAAATGACGCCCCAGAACGAACCATCCGATGCGGACACGAAGTAGACAGCGGCTCCGACATATGCCACAAGGAAGATGAAGCCCCACGGCCCATCACGCACAATCCGACCTCGACCGTCTCTGGCCATCCGAACCACCGCCTCCCGAGGTGCTGAGTACCTCGTCTCACTGAGGCTAGCCGTCGAGGGCGCGAAACGACACCCGCTCAGCAGGAGTAGAAAAGAACCATGAAATACACCACCCTCGGTAATTCCGGAACATCCGTCTCCACCCTCGCTCTCGGCACCATGACTTTCGGCGCGGAAGCCGACGAGGAGGCATCCGGCGACATCCTCGCCACGTATGTCGAAGGCGGCGGCAATTTCATCGACACCGCCGACGTGTACAGCAAGGGCAACTCCGAACTCATCATCGGACGCTGGCTCGCCGGTCACCCCACCGATGCGGCCCAGCTGGTGATCGCGACGAAGGGCCGCTTCCCGATGGGCGACGGACCCAACGACCTCGGACTTACCCGCCGCCACCTGCGCACCGCGCTCGACGCATCTCTCTCCCGGCTCGGCGTCGAGCACATCGACCTCTATCAAATGCACGCCTGGGATGCCCTCACCCCGATCGACGAGACGCTCCGCTTTCTGGATGACGCCGTCTCGGCCGGCAAGATCGGCTACTACGGTTTCTCGAACTACCTCGGCTGGCAGCTGACCAAGGCGGCGGAGGTCGCAAAGTCCCACGGCTGGGCGCCGCCGGTCACCCTGCAGCCGCAATACAGCCTGCTCGTGCGCGGCATCGAACACGAGATCGTCCCCGCAGCCCTCGATGCCAGCATCGGACTCCTGCCCTGGTCGCCTCTCGGCGGTGGCTGGCTCTCCGGCAAATACACCCGCGACACTCTCCCGACCGGCGCAACCCGTCTCGGCGAGGACCCGAAGCGCGGCATGGAAGCGTGGGATGCCCGCAATGCCGAAGAACGGACCTGGCAGATCGTGGATGCCGTCGCCGCGGTCGCGTCCGCGCACTCGGTTTCGTCGTCGCAGGTCGCTCTCGCGTGGTTGCTCGCCCAGCCTGCGGTCACGTCGGTGATCCTCGGGGCGCGCACCGTCGCGCAGCTGACCGACAACCTGGCGTCGGCCTCGCTCACGCTGACCGCGGCCGAGCTGCGGACGCTGACCGAGGTCAGTGCGCCGGTGATCGA
>JAODMY010000032.1 GCA_025465535.1 Glaciihabitans sp. | reverse complement strand
TCCAGGCGCTTCCATTCGACACGTTCGAGCACGGTGTCGGGCTTGACCCGCACCTGGCCCGCGAAGTGGACGGGGAGGTCGAGTTCCTCAACCCAGGGGGCGTCGATGGTGCTGATGCCCGACTCGCCGGCGAGAAGGGCCTTCCACGAATCGGGGGCCGTGCCGCCGAGGGGCGACGTCGCGCCGACACCTGTAACAACGATTTTCTTGGTCATGACAACTTCCTGTGGGGACTGCTGGTTCATCGAGCCTGCTCACGGGCCCACGTCTGCGGGCGGCCGGCCGGCTGAACCGGTCGGCCATCCGCAGGTGAGCGGTTAGCCCTGTGCCGCAGTGATGAAACTGACAGCGTCCCCGACGGTCTTGAGGTTCTTGACCTCTTCGTCCGGGATCTTCACATCGAACTTTTCTTCGGCGTTGACAACGATCGTCATCATCGAGATCGAGTCGATGTCGAGGTCGTCCGTGAAGGACTTGTCCAGCTCGACCGTGTCTGTTGCGATACCGGTCTCATCGTTGATGAGCTCGGCGAGTCCTGCGAGGACTTCTTCGGTGGACAATGCCATGTGTTATCTCCTTGGGTGTCGTTATGACCGTTGAATAGCTTATTGGTTAGGGAAGTACTACGACTTGCGCGCCGAAAACAAGTCCCGCGCCGAAACCGATCTGGAGCGCGAGTCCGCCGCTGAGCTCTGGATGCTCGCCCAGCAGTCGATGCGTCGCAAGCGGAATGGATGCGGCCGACGTGTTTCCGGTCGACTCGATGTCCCGTCCGATGATCACGGACTCCGGCAGCTTGAGCTGCTTGGCGAGTTCGTCGATGATGCGCATGTTGGCCTGGTGCGGGATGAATGCGGCGAGGTCGTCCGCGGTGATGCCGGCGACATCCAGCGCCTGCTTGGCGACCTTTGCCATTTCCCAGACGGCCCAGCGGAATACGGCCGGACCCTCCTGGCGAAGAGTTGGCCACGGGACGACGCCATCGCGCGCGTCGGTCAGGGTTCCGTTCATCCCGACGACGTCGGCCTTCGAACCATCGGAACCCCACACCGGCGCCGAGATTCCCGGCGTCTCGCTCGGGCCCATCACGACAGCGCCGGCGCCGTCGCCGAGCAGGAATGAGATCGAGCGGTCTCCCGGATCGATGACGTCCGACAGCTTCTCGGCGCCGATAACGAGTGCGTAGTGCGCGGCGCCCGAGCGGATCAACGCGTCAGCCTGGGTGACCGCGTAGCTGAATCCAGCGCAGGCCGCGTTCTCGTCATAGGCCGCTGCGGGGTTCGCGCCGACGCGATCCGCGACGACCGCGGCCATGGACGGGGTCTGCCGCACGTTGCTGATCGTCGCGATGATGACGAGATCGATCTTTTCGGCCGGGACGCCGGATTTCTCGATGGCCTCGCGAGCGGCATCGGTGGCGAGATCCGTGGCGGAGAGGTCATGGGACGCGCGGGTCCGGGTGATGATTCCGGTGCGCTGGCGGATCCACTCGTCGCTCGAGTTGATGGGGCCGACCAGGTCATCGTTCGGTACGACGAGGTCACCGCGTGCCGCGCCATAGCTGTAGATGCGCGTGAACTGCGATCCGACGGACTGCTTGAGGGTTGGGGGAGTCATGGAAGCTTTAGTTACCGTTCATCATGTCTTTGGCCGCTGCCAGGTCATCGGGGGTTTTGACCGCAATCGCCGGGATGCCCTTGAGTCCGCGCTTGGCGAGTCCGACAAGCGCGCCGGCGGGGGCCAGCTCGACAATTCCGGTGACGCCCGCATCCGCGAGAGCCACCATGGTCTTGTCCCACCGTACCGGGGACGAAACCTGACCGACCATCAGGTCGACGAACGTCGTCCCGCTTTCGACGAGGGTCCCGTCGCGGTTCGTCCAGATTGGATAGATGGGATCGCTCGCCCACATTTTCGCGGCGACCTGGTGGAGTCGATCGACGGCTGGCCGCATGTAGCGGGTGTGGAACGCTCCGGCAACCTGCAGCGGGATCACCCGGGTGCCGGCGACGGGATTCTCCGCGAGCTTGGCGAGAGCGTCCAGGGCTCCCGCGACGACGATCTGTCCGCCGCCGTTGAAGTTGGCCGGCTCGAGGCCAAGTTCCGTGAGCCGCGCGAGCAGTTCGCGCTCGTCGCCGCCGATGACCGCGCTCATTCCGGTTTTCTCGAGAGCCGCGGCGTCCGCCATCCCCTGGCTGCGAGCCTTGACGAAGGTCAGTGCCTCCTCTTCGCTCAGGATGCCGGCAGCGAAGGATGCGGTGACCTCGCCGACCGAGTGGCCCGCGACGCCATCCATCCGCAGTTTGCCGTCATCGTCGAGCAGGCCCTGGATGGCCAGTAGCCCGGCGGCTACGATGAGCGGCTGGGCGACGGCAGTGTCTCGGATGGTGTCGGCATCGCTGACGGTACCGTGCTTGACGAGGTCGATTCCGACCGTGTCCGAGATTCGTTCGAGGTGGTCCTTGAAGCGCGATTCCGCGATCCATGGTTCGAGAAATCCGGGACTTTGGGAACCCTGGCCGGGCGCGACGACAACAATCACCCCCCTAGTCTGCCAAGAGTCTGGCAATCCTGCTGTGGCAGATGTCCGAAAGATTGCGCAAATCGTTGTGCGCGTCCTCTATCTCATCGATCCGGTGGCGTCCGGCGTGTTTCTCCTCGACCCGCCCGCTAGGGTCGCTAAACACGTACTTGCGAGGCAACGAGGGGTCGGTACACGGGGTGACCTGGGGAATTTACGGGGCTACAGGATTTAGCGGCCGACTGATCACGGCCGAGGCGCTCGCGCGCGGGCAGCGGCCGGTGCTCCTTGGGCGATCGGTGGGCGCGTTGCGCCAGATCGCCGAGAGCACGGGGCTGCGTTTCGAGGTCGTCGGTGATCCCGTGGCTCTCGCAACCGCGGTGGCGGGCCTCGACCTTGTGGTCAACGCCGCGGGTCCCTTCGACCAGACTGTGCGGCCGGTCGTTGGAGCGTGTATCGAGGGTGGGAGCAGTTATCTCGACATCTCAAACGAACTCGACAGCGTTCAATTCGTCCTCGGCCAGCACGAGCGGTTCACGAGTTCCGGCGTGATCGCCGTGCCCGCCGTCGGGTTCGGCACGGTCGCGACCGAGGCCGTTGCCCTGCGCGTCGCCACAGCTCTGCCCTCGGCTGTGGCGATCGAGGTCGCACTGCTCGCGGACAACGCGGGCGGTGGAAAAGGGACTTCGGCTTCCGTGCTCGCGGTGCTTGCGCACGGCGGCGCGCGCGTCGTTGGCGGTTCTCTCGTGCGGGCCCCGCTTGGCCGGGGCATCGCACGCGTGCGGACCCCGGTCGGACGCCGAAGTCTCGTAGCGATCCCGACCGGCGACCTCGCGACTGTTCGTGCTGCGACCGGCGTTGATTCGATAACTGCTGCTGCCGCGTTCGCCGTTCCTGCATGGTTGCTGGCTGCAGGCCTGCCCGGTGTCTCGGCGCTCGCGCGTTCCGGACTGTTGCCTGCTCGTGCCGCACGGGGCGCGAAATCCCGGGAGTACCACTCGTACACCTGGGCGCGAGCGACGGATGCCGCCGGTCGAACTGCGACCGCGTGGCTCGCGACGGGCGAGGGCTACGCGTTCACGGCATCCTCTGTCGTCTCGGCGGTCGAGGTCGTTCTCGCCGGCGCAAAACCGGGGGCCTACTCGAGCGGAGCGGCCTTCGGGGCTGACTTCGCGCTGCGGGTTCCCGGAACCACGATCGACGCACTCGACAAGCACGGAAGCGTCATTTCCTAGCCCTGGCCGGTTGCTGCTTTTTTGGAAATTCAGGAGATTGGTCACACCGTCGTGACGCCCCGGAAGAAGTGGGCTGCTGGGGATTGGCCTGCGCGCTGGGATGCGAGAGCGGCTGTGCCAAATTGCCTGAATTTCCGAAGACGGTGGAAATGACCAATCTCCTGAATTTCCGAAGGGAGGGATCCGGCTACTCGCCTACGGCCCCATCGATCGCCTCGCGCAGGATGTCGGCGTGACCGTTGTGGCGTGCCGTCTCCTCGATGAGGTGGAGGAGTCCCCAGCGGAGCGTCCACGGTTCCGTCTCCGTGGGGCCCATTTTTCTCGGTACTACGGCGAGGTCGTCCAGCGCGGAGTTGGCGATCGAGGTGCGGGTTCGCTCGGCCGTCTCGCGGTACAGGCCACGGAGGTACTCGGGGTCGTCGTCGGTCGCGCTATGGAATTCCCAGTCCGGATCGTCGTCGAACGGCGCACTCACCCACGGCTCGTTCTCCGGACGGCCGAAGAATCGATTGTTGATCCACGAATCCTCGACAAGGGAAAGATGCTTGAGGAGGCCGGCAAGCGTGAGCGTCGAAGTGGGGATTGCCTGGCCGAGTTGCGCTTTCGTCAGTCCGTCGGTCTTCCAGAGGAGAGTCTCCCTGTGGTAGTCGAGGTATTGCAGGAGCGAGGTCTTCTCGTCGGCCGTCGAGTCGGGATCCACACGCTCGCTCATATCCGCACCAGCATCTTCCCGGTGTTCGCGCCGCGCATGAGCCCGTAGAAGGCGTCGAGTGTGTTCTCGATTCCGTCGACGATGGTCTCGTCCCAGACGAAGTCGCCGGATGCCACCAGCGGCGCGATCTCGGCCGCGAACGCCTCCGCGTGCTGCATGTAGTTCACGATCGTGAAGCCCTCGAGCCGTAAGCCCTTGGTCGTCAGCATCCACAGGTTGCGCGGGCCGGCGGGCATCTTCTCCTCGTTGTAGCTGGAGATGGATCCGCAGATCGCCGCGCGGCCACGGTCGTTCATCGCGTAGATCGCGGCCTCGAGGTGATCACCTCCCACATTGTCGAAGTACACGTCGACGCCGCCCGGAGCCGCCTCGGCGAGCTGGCGGGAAACGCGCCCGTCCTTGTAGTTGAAGGCGGCGTCGTAGCCGTACTTCGACGTGATCAGCGCGATCTTCTCCGCGGATCCGGCGCTGCCGACGACGCGTCCGGCGCCGTGGAGCTTCGCGAGTTGCCCGGCCGCGGTCCCGACGGCTCCGGCCGCACCGGAGATGAACACGGTCTCGCCCGGCTGCATGTCGCCGATCACGAATAGGCCGATCCAGGCGGTCAGTCCGGGCACCCCGAGAGCTCCGAGATAGACGGATGTCGGCAGGCCGGGGAGGTCGCGCCGCTTCGAGAAGTGCGCGGCATTGCCCTGCGCAACATCCCGCCAGCCGAACATGTGCTCGACCACGTCGCCGACGGCAAGGTCGGCAGAATTCGATTCGATGACCCGGCCGACGGCTCCGCCCAACATGGTCTTGCCTAGTTCGAACGGAGGGATGTACGACTTGACGTCGTTCATCCGTCCGCGCATGTACGGATCCACCGAAATGAACTCGTTGGCCACGCGAACTTCGCCGTCGGCGAGCTCAGGCAGCGCGA
>JAODMY010000023.1 GCA_025465535.1 Glaciihabitans sp. | reverse complement strand
GGCAGCCCCGGCGCCTCGGCGGTACGGCGCCGACGCCCGCGCAGGCACTCGCGCTGGATGAACGGCTCGCGGCCGAGCGGGCCGCAGCGGTCGAGCGGCGGCGGTATCCGCGAGGGTAGGCGGTGTTTCTCGGGGTGGCCTCTGGCACGATTCCTGCGGCATCTACTCCTCCACAGGCAGTAACTTCAGAATCTTATAAACCACTTCTGACCAGCACATATCGAATGTCAGTGCCCCGTGCCAGAGTGTGTTCATGATCGATTTATTCGACAAGTTGACGCAGGCAACAACGCTGCTCCGCGATGTCGCGCGCGTCGATCACGCCTGCCTCAGCGACGAAGAGGTAACGGGGTTGTTGGTCGCGACGGAGGCGGCGGGGCGGCTCGCCGATACGGCGCGCACGCAGGTCGCGGCCGAGGTGGATGCACGTTCCCGATTCGAGTTCGGGAGTGCTGGCCTGTCAATGCGACACGGTCATCGCAAGCCCGTTCACCTCATTGAGATGCGCACGCGCGTATCGCAATCCGAGGCGGCGCGACGCATCCGGCTGGGAATCGCAATCCGACCGGAGCAGACGATGACCGGCGAGCGCATGCCGGCGCCACATCCACACGTCGCCCGCGCGATGATCGATGGCTCACTCGGCCTCGATTCTGCCACCGCGATTATCCAGTGCCTGAAGCAGGCTCGCCTTGGCAGCGAGGCGACGCCCCAGCGAATTGATGCGGCCGAGCGCTCGCTGGTGAAAACCGCGCGAACCGAGAGTGCCGACCTCGTCGCGGATGCCGCCAGAGTCTGGCGCGAACAGCTCGACCCCGACGGCGCAGAGCCGCGCTACGAGGAGACGCTCCAGCGTCGAGGGGTCTCCATCGGCCGAGAGCGCAACGGGATTACCGACATCCACATCAAGGCGCCCCAGCTCGGAGCCGCGCTCATCAAGGCGGCGCTGGCGGATTCGACCGTCCCCGGTGCCGTGCCACGCTTCATGAGCGAGGAAGACATCGCGCGCGGCACGGAAACAGTGCTGGCTGTCGACAGTGAAATCATCGCGGTCGCGCGTGACCTTCGCTCCCGAGAACACAAGCAGTACGACATTCTGCTCGGGGTGCTCGAGGCCGGCGTCCGCGTCACGCACGATGGCCCGGCCAACATGCGCACCACCGGAGCGGTCACCGCCATCATCACCCTGGATAACCTCGAGAGCGGCGCAGGCATCGGCTGGCTGGACGACTCGAACGAGCCCCTTCCCGCCTCAGTGATCCAGGAGATGGCGTGCGACTCCGGATTCCGGAGGGTATTGCTCGGCAACGCGGGCGAACCGCTCTACGAGGGTCGATTGGAGCGATACTTCACCGCCGCCCAGCGACGAGCGCTTGCGGTGCGGGACGGCGGATGCGTCGGCCCCGGTTGCACGGCGCCGCCGTCCTGGTGTCACGCCCATCACGTCAAACCATGGTCGCGAGACGGCGAAACCGACATTGGAAACGGGGTACTCCTGTGTCCCGCGCACCACCATGCCCTGCACGCTGGTGCCTTCGATATTGCGATGACGAATGGCAAACCCATGCTGCGGCTGCACTCCTACCTTGATGGTCCAAGCGAATGGATGCCCGTCGGTCGCACCCGCGCGACCCTGGTGACGGTCTGAAATTTCCGCTGAGCTAATTCCCATGCAGTCCCCCGCGCCGACAACGTAGGGTTCTAAGTGCGCATCAGCGCCGGAACAGCCAAGGAGATCGGATGCTCGGATCGGTCATACTCGACCTCTTCCTCATCGCTCTACTGGTCGCATACCTGATCTACGGATACCAGATCGGCATGGTGCGGAGCCTCTGCGGAATCGCCGGTGTCGTCCTCGGGGCGATCGGCGCGATCATTCTCGTACCGCTTGTCACGGCGGCCGTCCAGGACCCAACGCTCCGAACCGGCGCGATCCTCGGGGCCGTGCTTGTCCTCGTCATCGGCGGATACTGGGCGGGCGCCGCCGCGGGCATTGCGATCCAAAAGATGATGAAGGGCCGGGGCCTGCGACGGATCGATCGTGGACTCGGCGCAATCGTGACGACCATCGTCGCGGCGCTGGTTGTCTCGATGCTCTCGATCAGCATCAGTGGGCTCGGGATGCCGGCCATCTCGCAGGCCATTGCATCCTCAACGGTGTTGCGCGCAATCAACTCGGTCACGCCGGTACCCGTGCAGTCGTTCCTGGCCCAGGTACGCTCGGCAACCGTCGACCAGAGCCTGCCGCAGATTGCCGAGGCGTTCGGAGCCGGAGGCGGATCCACGGTGATCCCCAACGTCGCAACCGATACGCCGACCCTCAGCGCGGCCGCGAAATCGGTCGTGCGGATCACGGGCAACGCCTATGCCTGCGGCCAGAGCCAGTCCGGATCCGGCTTCGTCGTCAGCCAGGACCGCGTAATCACCAATGCGCACGTCGTTGCTGGGGTGGCGAATCCCGTCGTCGAGGTGCGCGGGGGGGCCGCGCTGCAGAGCACGGTCGTCTACTTCGATCCGGTCGGCGACCTCGCGGTCCTCTCCGTTCCTGGACTCAACCTGAACCCGCTGCCGCTCGGAGCGACGGTCACGACCGGCACCAACACCGTCTCGGACGGCTACCCGTACGGCGGGCCCTTCGTCTCGATTCCCGACGGTGTCAACCGGGTCGGAACCATCAACGTTTCCAACATTTATGACACCTCCCAGTCGCCGCGCGAGGTCTACAGCCTGGCTGCGGACGTGCAGGAGGGCGACTCAGGCGGGCCGATGCTCACCACGAAAGGCGTCGTCGTCGGTGTCGTCTTCGCCAAGGGCGCGACGACCAAGAATGTCGGTTACGCGATCACGATGAAAAGCGTCGCACCCGTCGCCGACAAGGCGGGCCAGCTGAACACACCGGTGTCGTCCGGCCGGTGCACCCGCGGCTAGATTCTCTTCCAGCCAGCAGGATCCAGCTGTGCTGTTGAAGGCTGTAGCACGCAGCTACCTGATCGTGCTCGGCGCAACCGTACCGCGCAGAAACTCCATCGTGCGGTTCCAGGCATCCGCAGCGACCTCGGGTCGGTACATGACCGAGTTGGTGTCGTTGAAGAACGCGTGGCCCGCTCCCTCGTAAACGTGCGTGACGAAGTCGACCCCCGCATCATGCATGCGCTGCGTGACATCGGGCAGGGTCTTGATGAGGTTCTCGTCGGTCTCCCCGTAGAGCGCCATCACCGGGCACTCGATGCGGGCGAGATCGGATGTCTCCGGCGGCTGTCCATAGAACGGGACGGACGAACGGATGCGACGGTCCGCCGCCGCGAGCGCGAACGAGTAGGTGCCCCCGAAGCAGAATCCGAGAACTCCGATGCGCCCATCCACATCCGGCTGCTCCTCGATGTAGTCGACGACCTTCTTCAGCGCGGCGACAGCCCAGGCTCCGTACTCTGGCGAGCGAACGGGCGCCATCTTCTCGCGCATGAGCGGCTGCGCGGTGGCACGCTCCTCTTCCGTGCCGGAGAACATCAAGCGGTTGATCTCAAGTCCGACCTCGGGCGTAACGCCGCCGTGGCTCAGGATGTCCGGGGCGATCACGAGGTAGCCCTCGGCAGCGAAGCGGTCGGCCACGGTCTTGATGTGGTCGACGAGTCCCCAAATCTCATGAATGACGATGAGTGCGCCACGCAGCTCGCCCGTCGGCTCGACGCGATATGCCGGGATGGTTCCGCCGTCGATCTCGACGCTGATCATGCTGCCCATGTGTGCTCCTGTTGCCTAGAATTCCTCGTGCGTGTCCGGGTTCCCGTCCCAGAGTCGATCCGACTCGAGGGCCGAGATCGACGCCACTTCGGCATCCGTCAATTCGAACCCGAACACGTCGATGTTCTCACGCTGGCGCTCGGGATTACCTGACTTCGGAATCGGCAGCGTACCGAGCTGAATGTGCCAGCGCAGGACGGCCTGGGTCGGCGTGACCGAATGGGCGGCGGCAATCTCGCCGATGACGGGCTCGGCGAGCAGCGAATCCCGATCGCCCAGCGGGCTCCAGCTCTCGGTGACGATGCTGTGGCCGGCGTCAAACTGCCGCATCACCCTCTGCGGGAAGCGCGGATGCAGCTCGATCTGATTGACCGCCGGCACGACACCCGTCTCGGCGAGCAGTCGCGTGATGTTCTCCTGGGTGAAGTTGCTGACGCCGATCGAGCGGATCGCGCCCTCCTCCTGCAGCCGGATCATCGCGCGCCAGCTGTCGATGTACTTGTTCACGCGCGGCAGCGGCCAGTGGATGAGGTACAGGTCGACGTACTCGAGCCCGAGGTTCGCGCGAGTCTCCTCGAAGCCCGCAAGCGTCTCGTCGTAGCCGTGAAAGCGGCCAGGCAGTTTGCTTGTGACGACGATGTCACTCCGCGGCACATCGGAAGCACGCACGGCATCGCCCACCTCGCGCTCATTCTGGTAGTTGAGCGCCGTATCCAGCAACCGATACCCGGCATCGAGGGCAGAGACAATGGATGCCGTGCCTGCATCGCCACGAAGGCCGTAGGTTCCGAGACCGATGGCCGGCAGTTCGTTTCCGTCGTTGAGGGGAAGAGAGGGGATTGCCATCCGGTAATTGTGCACCAGGTGGCTGAGCAGTTCGTGAACAGCGGTAGCCCCCGTTCGGTGCCGCGGCGCCTACTGAATCAGGTGCGCAACGACCATGGCGGCGGCGGTCCAAGCGCCCCCCGCGACGACGGTGAACGCGAGAGCTCCCCACGCCAACCGCACGAGCGACGCGTTCGAGACTGCTTCGCGGAGCACGGCGAAATCGCGATGCAGTTGCTGGGTGTCCTGCACCGGTTCGGGCGGCGAATGCCAGGTCGACTCGCGGTCGGAGACATCCGAAATATACGCGACCTCCGCTCCGTCGAGCCGACGATCCAATTTCGTCAGCCAGCGCAGCAGCTGCTTCGAGGAGACCACCATGAGCCCTGCCGGCTGTTTGCGGATAACGAGTCTCTTCGGATTGACCACCACGATGATGGCTTCGACTTCGACCGCGATCTCGACCTCGGAACCCGAGCCGGTCGCGGCGCTCAACAGTTCGGCCGCGCTCGACGCCTGGCGACGGGCATCCGCGATATCCGTTACCGGATGTCCGCCGACCAGCAGGCTTTCACCGTCGACGACGATCTCCTGGCCGGGGAAGTTCTTCGTCCACAGCGTGAAGACGCCGGGAGGTCCGATCACGAGGTGATCGATTTGCGGGGATCGGTCGTCCACCGGCACCACGTGAAGCACGTCCCACTCCGGCCCGATGTTATCGAGCGAGTCGCCGACGAGTAGCTCACCGAGCGCGGAGCTGTAGAGCGCACGGTGGGTCGGCGCGAGCGGATTGACCCCGAAGAACTTCGCAAGGCCGGATCGGCGTGGCTGGCTGCGCTGCAGCATCACGATCTCGCTCATGATCGACTCGCCGGGAACCCGACCACGGATCAAATGGCTCGCGGACATGGTTCACCCCTCAGACAGTGTGTGCAGGAGGGACGGCCTCGCTCGAGACTGCCTTAGGTGAAGATGCGGGCCGGCGCACCCCCGCGCCGGCCCACTTCAAGCGACGAATCGCTACAACAGTTTCTCCCCCAAGAACTGCGTGATACTCAGCATGCCGTTCCCGTGAATTTGCTGCTACCCCCAGAGTTGGTCAAACCCGTTTGGGGGCGGAGCGTGCGCTTGCCCACCGTGTGCCGGCATCGAAGGGAGTCTTCCTCAGACAAAAAAGATTGAAATTGTGGCCCGTCGGGTGGATGCTGGATGCAGAACACCTCATCGCCCGGGCGACTCGCAGGCACTGCCGCAGCACCGGGCGATGAGTGTTTCCAGCTTCGGGGCGAAGGCGGTCACCAGACCGAGCGCTATCACGATGGCCGCGTGGCCCGGCTCTCAGGTACCCGGGACGACCTCGGTGCCGACAAGGTGAAGCCTCTGCGTCGGCCTCGTCATCGCGACGTACAGCGCTCCGACGCCGCGACTCGATCCCCGCAGGATGTCGGCTGGCTCAACGATCACGACCGAATCGAACTCCAGGCCCTTGGCCTGCTGCGGAGTCAGTACCGCGATCGACCTCGTGAGCCCGCGAGCGGCCAGCCCCACGGATGCGCCAAACCGCGCTGCGAGCTGCGCATACTGCGCTTCGACGAGATGAGGCGGCGCGATCACCGCAAGCGTTCCGCGGGAATCGAGCTCGCGGTCTTCGTCCACGACGTCCACTACCGCGGCGAGAAGATCATCCCTATCCACGATCACGGTGTCGACGGGCCACTCGCTGTCCCGGACGGCGCGGGACTTGGTCACCGCGAGCCCGTGAGCGTGCGCCATCGACTCTGCCGACTCGGTGATCTGGGCCGGCGTCCGATAGTTGACGGTCAGCTCCTCCAAACGGAACTCGGATGTCAGGGAAAAGAGCGCACTGCGCCAGTCCGGGGCTGCGGCGGCCGCACTCGCCTGTGCAACATCCCCCACGATCGTGAACGACCGCAGCGGACAACGCCGACGCAACAGCCGCCACTGCATGGGCGAAAGTTCCTGCGCCTCGTCGACGACGATGTGCCCGTAGGTCCACTCCCGGTCGGCGGCCGCGCGCTCCGCAGTCGTGCCGCGCGCCACGGTCTCGCCGAATCCGGCCGCGAGATCCTCAGCATTGACGAGACCCTCGACGCCCATGTTCTTGATGGCCTGTTCCGCGTTCTGCACGTCGCGCTTGAACTGTTGCTTGCGCTCCTTCTTCTGCGCATCCCCTACGGCGTCGAATTCGCCGAGCAGTTCGGCGGCCTCATCGAGAAGCGGAACATCCGACACCGTGAACGGCTCCTGGCGATCGCGACGCAGCAGCGCGCGCTGCGCCGGTGTCCAGTCGGGCGTCAGGCTCTCGAGCCAGTTCGGGCGCGCGTACAGGTCCTGGAGAAGCTTCTCCGGGGTGAGCGGAAGCCAGGCCGTATTGAGCGCGACCTTGACGTCGTAGGATCCCCTCAGGTCTTCGCGCAGCCAACCGGTGTCACCGTCGTCAACGGTGTTCCCGTGTGAGCGAAGCTGGGCGGCGAGCTGCGTCGTCAGCGTCTGCAGCACACTCTTCTGAAACTGCTGTCGGGCGATGTTGTGCGGCTTGCGGGAGCGCTGCGCCGCAGCCATCGCGTGCTGGACGACGTGCGGATCAAGGGTCAGTTTCTCGCCGTTCACGTCGAGAACCTGTGGCTGGGACGGCACGATCTGGCGCGAGCGGACGGCTCGCGCAATCAGGTCGGCCAGCTGCGCCTCACCCTTGAGCGCCGCGACCTCCGGAACGTCGTCGATCGTCGTCTCGACCCCGGGGAACAGCTGCCCGACACTTGCGAGCACGACTCCCGTTTCACCGAGCGACGGCAGCACGGCCTCGATGTACTGCAGGAACGACGGCGAAGGACCGACGATCAGGACTCCGGATGTTCGCAGCCGATCCCGGTGCGAGTACAGCAGGTAAGCGGCGCGGTGCAAGGCCACCGCGGTCTTGCCGGTGCCGGGTCCCCCCTGGACGACGAGCACGCCGGCGATCTGGGACCGGATGATGCGGTCCTGCTCGGCCTGGATCGTCGCGACGATGTCGCTCATCCGACCCGTGCGCTCGGCGCGGAGTGCGGCAAGCAGCGCGCCCTCGCCCTGCAGCTCGATCTCGTCGTCGGTCAGAAGCTGGGCATCGAAGACCTCGTCCTCGATGCGCACGACGTCACGACCGGATGTCGTCAGGTGCCTGCGGGCACGAGCTCCGAGCGGGGTTGCGGCTGTCGCCTGGTAGAACGCGCTGGCCTGCGGAACGCGCCAGTCCAGCAGGATCGGCTGCTGCTCGGCATCCCGAAGTCCGATGCGGCCGATGTAGCGATGGATGCCGCTGTCGAGTTCGAGGCGACCGAACGCGAGGCGCTCCTCGACCTCGCCGAGCTGGGCGATGCGGTCCTCATACAGTCGGGCGAACGCGTCGCGCTCCGTGCGCGCCTGGTGCGTGCCGCCGGATGCCCCGTGCTGTACTCGTTCGAGTTCGATTCTTGACTCGTCGCGCAGCGCGTCGAGGCGGGAGTAGAGCGTGCGCACATAGGTGCGTTCACGGTCGAGTTCGGGTGATACCAAGTCGAAGACAGCCCCTTAATTCCGGCCACCAAGTCTATCCGGTTAAGGCGGTGCAGTTCCGGCGGCAGTTACTGCGGCGGCTGTTCGCTCAGGATCTTCAGTGCCCGCGCCACCCGATCGCCGAGGCCAGCGACGCGCTTGCGGGATGACCGGTCGAAATCCTCGAGCAGTTTCAGGATGTCGATCCGCTGCTTCGCATACACGCGGCGCCACGCCGTATCGGAGCTCACCGCGAACCGAATCCCGAGCGCCGCGAACAGCGCGCTCAGAATCGGCGCGAGAACCGACACCACGACGAGCGAGGCTGACTGGTCGTTGGGCGTCGAGGCGACAGCGACCCAGACCACGACGACGAGGAGCAGCCCGATGACAACGCTCAAAGAGCGCGCGATGCTCGAGGGCTTGAGGATGAGCCTCGTGACGCGCATCCGACGCCTGGTTCGGGTGTCGACCTCCGCGAGTCGCGCATGGAACTGCTCGAGTTGCAGTGGTGTGATCCGCGTTCCCTCGTGCTCGCGCATCTCTCGCCGCAGCGCCGAGTACGACACCCTGTCGGTCGCAGCGACCGCGCCGAGGGCCAGCGCGAGAACACCGACGACCAGGACGGCAAGCCCGAGGACGAAGAGGCTGCCGATCGACGGCGTATTCGTGTCGAAGAAATAGCGGCCGGCGTGGTCGACGCCAACCCCGATCGCGAGCGCAACGAGCGCGACGAGTGGGATGATCCAGAACAGGTCGTTGAGACGTTCGCGGGCGATGCGACCGGGGATGTCCCGATCCCGCGCGGTGCGCGAATCGAGAAACACTGTTGCGACGTCGCCGAGCTGAAGGAGAGCAACCAACAGCCAGATGCCTGCGACGATGGCAGCGACAATCCATGTCGCGCTCATATCAAGACTTCCCGCGCGACAAGTCAGCTGACCGTCTCGACGATCGCCGTGGCGATCGTGAGCGCAGCAAACTCGATGAGCAGTCGGCGCAGCGTCGGATTGAACGCCCGCTCGAACTCGGCGCGGCGATCCTCGACACTGCTCGGATCGCTCGCCACGAGCCTCCCCCAGTCGATGAGGAGGCGCTCGGTCTCGGTCACCTGCGGGTGGTCGACGTCGTTCCCGGTCGCGGCGAGTTCGGCGCGAAAATACGCCGCACCCTCGAATCCATCGACCTCGTCGAAGATCGAGAAGGCGAACAGTGAGACTGCGCGCTCACCGAGAAAGGGCGCGAGTTCATCGCGAAGCCGCTGCCACGCCTCGAACGGGCTGACCTCGTCACGGCCGGGTTGATTGGGGGTGCCGTTAGTCACGCCGCCAGTTTAGAGCGAGGCACAACGCCGAGCACACCCTCCCGCCAAGTTAGGCGGCGAGCGTTACGTCCCGTGGCATCAGGACCACGGGGCCCGCAATACGCTTCTCGTCAAGTTCGGCCTGCACGCGCGACGCGTCGGTCAGCGGGTGGATACGCACATCCACATCGGCGAACGCACCCTCGCGGATGAGTTGGAACACATCCGCAGCAGCAAGCTGCCTCAGGCCGTGGCTGAACTTCCAGCGACGGGCGGCGATGAAATCCTTTGCGGTTACGACAACATCGCTCGCGAGCGCGTCGCCCTTGGTGACCACGATCGCTCCGATGTGGCGTGCCCAGGCCGCGACGAATCGGTCGGCGCCCGCGTCGTCCTTGGTGATGTGCACGCGATTGCCTCGGCCCATCGGTCGCAGCTGCTTCACAATCGTGCGCGCGATGAGACCCGCGGGAAGGATGCCGGCAGCGTCATCGAATGAGATGTCCTTCGGGATACCGATGAGGTCGCGTTCGCTCGCGATCCGCGGGAACGCGGCACGGGAACCCGGCACGCGCAGCGCGACACGGTCGCCCGGCGCGAAGCCCACGGCGTCGTGACCGACGGCATCCACGGTTCCGACTGCCTGGACCCCGAGTGGGCTCAGTCCGACGGCACCAAGATTCAGACGCACCTGGCCGACACCCGGGCGCGGCAGAAGCTGGCGCTGACGACGCAGCGAAAGGTGGCGCTCTGGCTTGCTTGGGATCTTCATGGAATTGCTGTCCTGATTCGTGCTGCTGTGCTTCATGCTGCTCTGGCTCATACTGTCCTGTTTCACTACTACAGAGAACGTGCTGCCCATGGGTGGTATTCCCACAATTCAGCGGACAGACAGGTTCGAAAACCGTGCCGCTAAACCGGTTCTCTCAGAAGACCTTGCCAGGGTTCAGGATGTTCTTCGGGTCGAATACCGCCTTGAGATCGCGCTGCAGGTCAACCTGGTCGTCGCCGAGTTCGTCGCGCAGCCAGCGCCGCTTGAGGACACCGACTCCGTGCTCACCGGTGAGGGTTCCGCCGAGGCGAAGGCAGGTCTCGAAGAGTTCGTCCGCGGCAGCCCAGACTACATCCGGCACCTCGGTACCCTCGAATACGAAGTTGGGATGCAGGTTTCCGTCGCCCGCGTGCGCGACAGTGGGGATTTCCAGCCCGTACTTCTTCTCGATGTCGGTGATCGCCGAGAACATGGCGGGCAGCTGGCTGCGCGGAACCGCGACATCCTCGATGAGCACCGTGCCGAGAGCGGCCATCGCCGGGTGAAAGGAACGGCGGATCGCGAACAGGCGGTCCCCCTCGGCCCGATCGGAGGTGACCTCCGCCTCGCCGCCGAGCGAACGGATGATCGCGACGGCCTGCTCCGCCTCGGTTGCCGCCGAAGCGCCATCCATCTGCACGAGAAGATAGGAGCCGCGCGAGTCGAGATCCAGTCCGAGGTATTGGCCGATTCCGGTGAGGGCCGACTGCGCGATGAGTTCCATGGCGGCGGGACGAATTCTCGACGCCGTGATGACCGAGGATGCCCTCGCCGCCTGCTCGACCGTAGCGAAATACGCGCCGATGGTCGCCTTCTCGGCCGACGGCAGTGCGCGCAGCTTCAGCGTCGCCTCGACGATGACGCCGAGGGTCCCCTCGGATCCGATCATGAGCGCCGTGAGGTCGTACCCCGTGACTCCCTTGACGGTGCGGTGCCCGAACGTCATCAGGCGACCGTCGGCGAGCACGACCTTGAGCCCGAGCACCGCCTCGCGGGTGACCCCGTACTTGGCGCAGAGCAGACCGCCGGCGTTGGTCGCGATGTTGCCGCCGACGGTCGAGATCGCCTTGCTCGCGGGATCAGGAGCGAACCAGAGCCCGCGCGACTCGAGGGCGGCGTTCAGGTCGTCGTTGATGATTCCGGGCTGCACGACCGCCAGCTCGTCGTCCACATTGACTTCGAGGATGCGGTCCATCGCGAGCGTCGACAGGACGATCTCGCCGGAGGATCCGATCGCGCCGCCCGCGAGCCCGGTGCCCGCCCCGCGAGGGACCACGGGGATGCCTCGCCGGTTCGCAATGCGCATGGTCGCCTGCACATCCTCGATCGTGCGAGCAGTGACGATCGCCAGCGGCGCGGAATCGGAAATCCTGCCTGAGCGGTCGGTGCGGGCGGCTTCGAGGTCGGCCGGGTCAATCGAGACGGCGTCACCGAGGGCTGCGAGGATCTCCTCGCGAAGAGCTTGATCGGTCTCAATCACGGTGCCAGTCTAGATTCGCGCGGCGAGCCGGATTTTTTGATCCCCGAAGCATTGTCCGATTTTCGCTAGTGAGTGTCGGTCGCCGGTGAGATCCTTAGCTCATGACCACCGCAGAGCGACCAGTCGACTCCCTGTTCGCTGAGCGCTACCGGGCGCTGTCATCGCGCGATTCGCGCTTCGACGGACAGTTCATCGCGGGCGTGCACTCGACCGGGATCTACTGCCGCCCGAGCTGTCCCGCAACGACTCCCCACGCCAGGAACGTCAGCTTCTATCGCACGGCTGCGGCGGCGCACGAGGCGGGCCTTCGTGCCTGCAAGCGGTGCCAGCCGGATGCGGTCCCCGGCTCACCCGACTGGAACCTTCGCGACGATCTCGCCTCCCGCGCCATGCGGCTGATCACTGACGGCGTGGTCGAGCGTGAGGGCGTCCCCGGCCTTGCGAAGCACCTCGGCTACACCACGAGGCACCTGACGCGAGTGCTGACGAGCGAACTCGGCGCCGGACCGCTCGCGCTCGCGCGGGCGCACCGCGCGCAGACGGCCCGCACCCTCCTGGTGAGCACAGAACTCTCGGTTGCGGATGTCGCGTTCGCGGCCGGATTCTCGAGCATTCGGCAGTTCAACGACACCATGCTCGAGGTGTACGAGACGACGCCGTCCGAGATCCGCACCCGTTGGTCGAGTAGGGCGCGAGGAACCAGCTCGCCCATCGAGACTCCTAGTAACGGGACCTCGATCTCGCTGCGGCTTCCGGCGCGCGCGCCCTTCGACGGCGCCGGGCTCCTGCGATTCTTCGCCGGCCATGCCGTGACCGGACTCGAGACGGGCGACGAAACGGTCTTCGAGCGCCCGGTCCGACTGCCGCACGGGCTCGCACGGGTGAGCGTCACGCTTGACGGGGGCGCCGTCGATAGCTACAGCGGCATCCGGTGCAGTGCGCAGCTCGAGAGCGTCGCGGACGTCGCGACGCTTGTTGCACGAGTTCGACGCATGTTCGACCTCGACGCGGATTCCGTCGCGATCGATGAGGCACTCGGCGCGGATCCGACACTCCGTCCGCTCGTTGCCGCGAGTCCCGGCATCCGACTGCCCGGCTCGCTCGATGCGGAGGAGACCCTGTTCCGCACGCTCATCGGCCAGCAGATTTCCGTTGCCGCCGCCCGAACAGTGCTCGGTCGGCTGACCAACGACCTCGGCGAGGATGGCCTGTTTCCCACCGCGATGCAGCTCGCCGAGCACGGTCGCGAGGTGTTGCGGGGTCCGGCTTCCCGAATCGCGACGATCGTCGGCGTCGCCGAGGCGCTCGCCAGCGGAGACCTCACGCTGGATGTTGCGACTCCGATCGACGAATTCGAGGCGAACCTCACGCGGCTGCCCGGTGTCGGTCCGTGGACCGCCGGATACCTGGCGATGCGCGTGCTCGGGAACCCGGACGTGCTACTCACGAGCGACCTCATCATTCTGCAGAGCGCGGCCGCGCACGGCCTGCCGAGCAGTCCGAAGCTGCTCGCCGCCCACGCCGGGCGCTGGGCTCCGTGGCGCAGCTACGCGGGTATGCACCTTTGGCGAGCACGCCCCGCCGCCGTCCGCCGTGCTGGCTAACATCGAAAGATGACCCAGAGTGCCGCGCGCATCCCGAAGAGTCGGAGGCTCAGCGGGGAAGCCCTGAGCCTTGCCACTCGCCGCGCCTACCACGGGTTCCTCCGGCACCGCGGGATCGACTCCGCAGCGACGCTGTCGTTCTTCGCGGCTCTCGCGCTATTCCCCGCGTCCCTCTCGGTCGTGTCCCTGTTTGCGCTGCTCGATACGCGCACCAGGGCGGTCGCAGACATCCTGACGATTGTCGGAAGCGTCGCACCGAAGGACACCGTCGTTGCCATTCGCGGACCGCTCAGCCAACTGGTGACACTTCCGAACCCCCAGCTCGCCCTTGCTGTGGGGATCGTCCTGACGCTGTGGACACTCTCGGGATACCTGGCGGCGGTCGGGCGCGCGATCGACCTCGCGTACGACGTACTCGAGGGGCGGCCGTGGGTGCTGCTGCGCTCGACCGCGATGCTCATTTCGGCGGTGCTGATGATCACGGCTGGGGTCATTCTCGTGCTCCTGATCGGGACTCCGACCATCGCATCCGCCGTCGCCCGGTTTCTCGGCATCGCGCCGGGCTGGGTCACCCTCTGGAACATCGCGAAGTGGCCCGTGCTTGCGGCGCTTGCGACTTTCATCGTCGCGATCCTGTACTACTACTCCCCCAACGTCCACCACCTGCGGATCCGGTGGGTCAGCTGGGGCGCGCTGCTCACGATCGTGGCCTGGATTCTCACCACGATCGGGTTCGCCGTCTACGTGTTGAACGTCAGCCACTACAACAAGTACTACGGCTGGCTCGGCGGCGCGGTCGTGCTCCTGCTCTGGCTCTACCTCAGCAACTACGTCCTCGTCTTCGGAGCGGAAGTCGATGCCGAGATCGTGCGGGTGCGCCAGCTCGAGTCGGGGATCGCCTCGGAGGATGTCATCCAGGTGCCGCTGCGAAGCACCCATCGCAATCTGATCCTGGCTCGAAATCTCGCCGACGACATCCAGCGCGGACGTCGGCTGCGACAGGACGCCGATGAGAAGCGTGCACGGGACGACCCCGGCAAACTTCCCTAGCTGGCCTGCTTCTTCGCGGCTGCCCGCCTGGCTGCGGGCTGCCGGGCGGGCTTTGGAGTTCCCGACTTGGAGGCAGCCGTCTTCGGTGCAGCCGTCTTCTGTGAAGTCGACTTTTGGGCGCTGGATTTCTTGTTGCGGCTGGCATCCACGCTGCGCTTGAGCGCCTCCATCAGGTCAAGCACTTCGCCGCCGCCCGCCTCCTCGCCGTCCGGCGTCTCTCCGAAGGTCTCCGCGGTCGACACATCGTCGCCCTTCTTGAGCTTGGCCTCGATCAGCTGACGCAGTTCGTCCTGGTACTCGTCGCTGAATTTCTCCGGCGAAAATTCGGCCGCGAAGGAGTCGACGAGCTGCTCGCTCATCGTGAGCTCGGCCGCACTGATGCGAACCTTTTCGTCGAGACTCGGGAATTTGGCCTCGCGCACCTCGTCATCCCAGAGCAGCGACTGCAGCAACAGGACATCTCCGCGAACTCGAAGCGCGCCGAGTCGCGTCTTCTGGCGCAGCGCAAAATGGACGATCGCGGTTCGATCGGTCTCCTCGAGCGTCCGGCGAAGGAGCGCGTATGCCTTGGGTGACTTCGAATCCGGCTCGAGGAAATAGCTGCGGTCGAACATGATCGGATCGAGCTGGTCGCTCGCAACGAACTCGACGACCTCGATCTCGTGGCTACGTTCCGCCGGCAGGGCGGAGAGGTCTTCCGCGGTGAGGATGACCGTCCGGTCGCCGTCGTCGTAAGCCTTGTCGATGTGCTCGTAGTCGACGATTCGGCCGCAGATTTCGCAGCGGCGCTGGTACTTGATCCGGCCGCCATCCTTGTCGTGGACCTGGTGCAGCGCGATGTCGTGGTCTTCTGTCGCGCTGTACACCTTGACGGGAATGTTCACCAGCCCGAAGGCGACTGAACCCTTCCAGATTGATCTCATGACCCTATCTTTCACCGGGCGGGTGCTGGGTCAAGGGGGTGGCGGATGCCACGCAAACGTGGGAAAAGTGGACACATGGGTGCGAAATCCGATTCTCAGAAGGCGAGCGCCGACCAGGTCGTCTCCATCGACCAGCACCGGATAAAGCTGACCAACCTCGACAAGGTCATGTACCCGGAGACCGGAACCACGAAGGGCGAGGTGATCGCCTACTACGCGGCGGTTGCGGATGTCATGATCCCGCACATCCGCAATCGCGCGGCCACCCGAAAGCGCTGGGTCCACGGGGTCGGCACGGAGAAGAAGCCGGGGATGATGTTCTTCCAGAAGAACCTCGACGACTCGACGCCGAGCTGGGTAAGACGGGGCACGATCCAGCACAAAGACCACTCCAACGAGTATCCACTGGTCAACGATCTCGCGACCCTCACCTGGCTCGCTCAGATTGCCGCCCTCGAGATCCACGTTCCGCAGTGGCAGTTCGGGCGAACGGGCATCCAGCGCAATCCCGATCGCCTGGTTCTCGACCTCGACCCGGGGCCCGGAATGGGGCTCACCGACTGCGCGGAGGTGGCGCGGCTCGCCCGGGACATCCTGAAGGGCATGGGTCTCGATCCGATGCCGGTGACGAGTGGATCCAAGGGCATCCACCTCTACGCGGCGCTCGACGGAAAGCAGACGAGCGAGCAGGTCTCGGCGGTCGCGCACGAGCTCGCACGGGCCATGGAGGCTGATCACCCCGATCTCATAGTCAGCGACATGAAGAAGTCGCTGCGGGAGGAAAGGATCCTCGTCGACTGGAGCCAGAACAGCGCTAACAAAACGACCGTCGCACCGTACTCCCTGCGGGGCAGGATGCGGCCAACCGTCGCTGCGCCGCGCACCTGGCGTGAGCTCGCTTCGAAGAATCTTGCCCAGCTCGACCTCGAGGAGGTTACCAAGCGCGTGCAGCGCTACTCGAAGGGCGAAACGGGCGATCCCCTCGCGGGGCTCACCGCCGGGCATCTCCAGCAGCTGGAGCCCACGCCGGAGCACATGGCCGAATTCCTTGCAACACCCGCCGCAAAGGACCGGCTCGAGAAATACCGCAGCATGCGCAATGCCGAAAAGACCCCGGAACCCGTTCCGTTCGCGCGCGCGACGAAGTCGACCGGCCAGTCCTTTGTGATCCAGGAGCACCACGCCTCGCGGCTGCACTGGGATTTTCGTCTCGAACACGACGGTGTCCTGGTGAGCTGGGCACTTCCGAAGGGAGTGCCGGTCGAATACGCGAAGAACCACCTCGCGGTGCAGACGGAAGATCATCCGCTCGAGTACGGCACTTTTGAGGGGGACATTCCGAAGGACGAATACGGGGGCGGACACGTCGACATCTGGGATGCCGGGACCTTCGAGCTCGAGAAATGGCGGGATGGCGCCGAGGTGATCGCGACGCTGCACGGCGAGAAGCACGGAACACACAGGTATGCGCTGATCCACACCGGCGGCGACGGCAGGGCGGCCAACAATTGGCTCATCCACCTGATGAAGCCGGACCGATGATTTCGGGAAACCAGAAGTCCGTCGCGCCCATGCTCGCAGCACTCGGGTCACTCAGCGACGTGGCTTTCCTTGACAATGACCACGACACGGACGACGAGCACGACGCCGACGATCACTGGGCGTACGAGATGAAGTGGGATGGCATCCGCGCGATCGCGACGATTCGGCTCGGCGAGCTGAAGCTCACAACCCGCAACGGCATCGATGTCACGTCGACCTACCCGGACCTCGCGGGGCTCGGCAGCCAGGTCAGTGGCGACTGCGTGCTCGATGGCGAGATCGTCGCGCTGAACAAGGCCGGGCGCCCGGACTTCGGCCGACTACAGAAGCGCATGAAGCTGACGGCGATGGCGGATGTCAAGCCGGCGGCACGAGAGATTCCCGTCCAGTTCATGCTCTTCGACATCCTCGAGGCGGGCGGCACATCCGTGACGGGCAGGCCCTACGACGAACGCCGGGCGTTGCTCGAGGAGACCGTTCAGACCCGGGAGCGGATCCACGTTCCGCCGGCCTTCGACGGGGACCTGGCCGCCGCCATCGACTCGAGCCTCCAGCTCGGCCTCGAGGGCATCGTTGCCAAGAAACGCGACAGCACCTACGCGCTCGGCCGGCGATCACGAGCGTGGATCAAGATCAAACACCACCGCACCCAGGAGGTGGTGATCGGAGGGTGGCGCCCCGGTAAAGGCCGTAGAGCTGCGACGGTCGGTTCCCTGCTGATGGGAATACCTGCCGCAGGCGGCCTGCGCTACGTTGGCCGCGTCGGCACCGGTTTCGGCGAGCGCGAGCTCACCGAGCTGACCACCCGGCTCGAAAAACTCGAACGCAAGACCACCCCCTTCGACGATGTTCCTCGGGCCGACGCGTCAGACGCCCGCTGGATCACACCGTCGCTCGTCGGCGAGGTCGAGTTCGCCGAGTGGACACCGACCGAGAAACTCCGGCAACCCAGTTGGCGAGGCTGGCGACCAGACAAGGCACCGGGCGACGTCGTACGCGAGGGATAGACACTCCGCCGATTCAGCAACAGAAGGTCCAGCCTGTGCGCAACCCCTGCGATCGGCTGGCCGCGCACCCTAGTGTCGAAGCATGAAGAAGAGTCTGTTGGTCATCGCGTTCGGTGTCGGTGTCGGTTACGTTCTTGGGGCTCGCGCCGGTCGCGAACGTTACGAAGAGATCGTCGAACGGGTCAACGGCGTCTGGCGAGATCCTCGAGTGACCAGGGCGCGTCGTGAGGCCGCGCAGTACGCGAGGGAGCAGGCACCCGTCATCGCCGAACGTGCGCAGGCCGTAGCCAGGGCCACCCCCGGCGCCATTGCCGACGCCAGCAAGGCAACCGCGGCTGCCGCGAAGGATGTCGCAAAGGATGTCGCCGACAGGGCAACCACCCTCGCGAAAGACACGGCAGATCGAGCCACGAGCGTCGCGAAGGATGCTCGCAAGCGCACCGTCAGCGCGGCCACACTCGCCGCGACCCGCGTCGGCGAGGCCCGCGACGACGCGCTCGAGGACTTCGACGACGACAGGTAGTTCAACGACAGGCAGTTCAACGACAGGCAGTTCAACGACAGGCAGTTCGACGACTACTAGTTCGCTACTCCCGATCCGTCTTGGGCGGGACGGCTGGCGGCCGAATGACCGAGATCGATTCGGTTATCGCCGAGGTACCGGACAGGCGCTCCGGCGAGAGGACGTGATCCACTTCCTCCCGGGTCATCAGCCCCGCGTCGACGACGAGCTCCGCAATCGACGCATTGGTTGTGAGCGCCGTGTGCGCGAGCGTCGCGGAGGCCGCATAGCCGATGTACGGCGTCAGCGCCGTGACGACCCCGACGCTTGATCCCACCTGTTGCGACAGCCGCAACTCGTTGGCGGTAATCCCGTCGATGCAGTTGATGCGCAGCGTGCGGAACGCATTCGTCATCCACGCGAGGGACTGCAGGATGCTGTGCGCGATCACGGGCTCGAACGCGTTCAGCTGCAGCTGGCCGGCCTCGGCGGCGGCGGTCACGGTGGCATCAGCTCCGATGACCGAGAACGCGACCTGGTTGACGACCTCGGGAATCACTGGATTGACCTTGCCAGGCATGATGCTCGAGCCTGCCTGGCGCGGCGGAAGATTGATCTCGCCTAGGCCGGCCTGCGGTCCGCTCGAGATCAGTCGAAGGTCGTTGCAAATCTTCGAGAGTTTGACAGCCGCGCGCTTGAGCGTGCCGCTGAGGGTCATGAAGATTCCGGCATCCGCCGTCGCCTCGATGAGATCGGGGGCCGTCTCCATCGGAATCCCGGTCAAGTCGACGAGGTGCTTGCGCACCGCCTCGGCGTAACGCGGGTCCGCGGTGATTCCGGTGCCAATGGCGGTCGCGCCAAGGTTGATCTCGTTGAGCCACGGCACGACCTCGCTGAGGCGGTCGAAGTCCTCGCGAAGCGTCACGGCGAATCCGTTGAACTCCTGGCCGAGGGTCATCGGCACGGCGTCCTGGAGCTGCGTTCGCCCGACCTTCAGGATGTGAGCGAATTCCTTCCCCTTGGCCGCGAAGGATGCCGTCAGCAGCTTGTGCTCATCGAGCAGTCGAAGGAGCGAGAACACCATGGCCAGCTTGATCGCCGTCGGGTAGACGTCGTTCGTGCTCTGGCTGCGATTGACGTCGTCGATCGGATGAAGGTTCGCGTAGTCGCCGCGCGGCAGCCCCATGAGCTCGAGTCCACGATTGGCAATGACCTCGTTGGTGTTCATGTTCGTCGACGTCCCGGCGCCGCCCTGGATGACGCCGACCACGAACTGGTCGTGCCACTCGCCCGCAATGATCTCTTCGCAGACGCGATCGATGATCTCCGCCTTTGCGGGATCGAGGTCACCGAGATCCCGGTTGGCGCGAGCCGCAGCCTGCTTGACCCTGGCGAGAGCTGTGATCAGATCGGGGTAGTTGAAGATCGCGCGACGGGTGATCGGGAAGTTCTCCAGCGCTCGGGCGGTGTGGATGCCCCAGTAGGCATCCGCCGGGACCTCGCGTGAGCCGAGAGAATCGGTCTCGGTTCGGGTTGCCGGCGCGGCAGCAACATCTTCGCTGCCGATCGATGGGCCGTTCGTCGGGGTTGGTTGTCCATTCTCAGACACGAGGTTTTCGTCTCCTTGAATGGCTTGTTCGCTGTGTTTGTCTAACAAATCGAACGCTTTTGGCGTCGTATTCATCGTTCAATCTCCTTTGATTGGCGACTTACAACACTACCGTTTGGTGCGAAAAGCTACTGGTGGAAGAACGGAATCACCAGGTAGACGCCGAACGCGATCAACGCGCCGCACAGCACGAAGCAGGTGACGCCGAGTGCACGCCGACGGCGTCCTCCCGCGGTATCAGGGCCGGCAAAGCGAAGCCCGAGCGAAAACAGGGTCACGACGCCGCCCGCGCCCACGACCGACGCCACGAGCACGACGAGAAAGCTGCCCCAGGCAATCATCGAGTTCCCTCCTGCAGCGCTTTCTTCTTTCGCTTCTTCGGCCGGACGAACTGCGTCGGCTCGAGGCTGAGGTCGTGCGAGGTCACTGTGGAGCGCCGCGAGTAGAGAAAGATGCCGACGATGATGACGGTCGCGACCACGGCGTCGCCGATGACACCCCAGAACGGGAACGCCTGCGTTACCAGGGCGGCGAGCGCTCCCACTGCTGCCGCGGCCGGGATCGTGATGAGCCAACCGAGCGCGATCCGGCCCGCGGTCCTCCACCGCACGGATGCGCCCTTCCGACCGATTCCGGTGCCGATGACCGATCCGGAGGCGACCTGCGTTGTCGACAGCGCGAAGCCGAGATGAGTGGATGCCAGGATCGCCGCCGTCGTCGCCGCTTCGGCCGCGAAACCCTGGGCTGGCTCGATTTCGGTGATTCCCTTGCCGAGTGTCTTGATGATGCGCCATCCGCCGGTGTACGTACCCATTGCGATCGCGATCGCGCACACGAGGATGACCCAGAACTCCGGCGAACTTCCCGACGGCTGAAATCCGCCGGCAATCAAAGCGAGGGTGATGACGCCCATGGTCTTCTGCGCGTCATTGGTGCCGTGCGCGAGCGAGACGAGCGATGAAGTGAAGATCTGACCGTAGCGAAACCCCGAGCGCTGGCGCTTCTTCGTGATTGCATAGGCGATCCGGGTGCTGAGGAACGCCACGAGCCCCGCGGTTATCGGCGCGAGTACGGCGGGAATGACGACATTCGACAGCAGGATGGACAGGTTGATCGAGTCGAAACCCATGCCGACGATCGCGGCACCGATCAGTCCGCCGAAGAGCGCATGACTCGAGCTGGAGGGAAGGCCGAGCACCCAGGTGACCAGGTTCCACAGCACGGCCCCGATCAGCCCGGCAAAAATGAGCGTCGGCGTGATGAGCACGCCGTTGTGGCCCTCGTTGATGAGACCGCCGGAAATCGTCTTGGCCACTGTCGTCGACAGGAATGCGCCGACAAGGTTGAGCACCGCGGCAATCCCGACGGCCACTCTTGGCTTTAGCGCACCGGTCGCGATGGGGGTCGCCATCGCGTTCGCCGTGTCGTGGAAACCGTTAGTGAAGTCGAAGAAAAGAGCCAGTGCGATGACTAGCGCGACCATGAGCTGGATGTCCACTGCGGTCGAGTCTTGCAGTCGCGTCAATGGGCCGCAACTTGACCCCCAACCAGCGCGTCCCTCTGGCCTGATTTTGCAAACGCTGAGCCTGTTTCACGGATTCACAATCAGATGGATGCGGCAGGCGAGCCCGGCATATATGCTGACCAGCGGTACTTTAGCCCATGACGAAGTCTCAGCGACCCGCGTTTTGGGGGGCGCCGAAAGCTATCGGACGCGCGGTTTGTTGCCTAGAGTTTCGGACTACCCGCAATACGAAGATTACCGGGGGTAATACGGGTGAACGACGATAACGGATTCGGCGTACCAGCAGGCTGGTATCCCGACCCGCTCGGCCTACCCCAAATGCGCTGGTGGGACAACCACGGCTGGACGGAACACACGACGGAGGCGCGCGCGCCAGTCGTCATCCAGGAAGCAAAGCTGGCGTGGGCTGACGATGAGCCCGAGGTCGACGAACTTCCCACTCGGCGCGAAATGCGCGAGCGTGAGCAGCGCCAGAGCGGCGCAACGGATGACGGCACGGATTCGCCGGATTCGCCGACCGCCGATGCCCTCCTCGAGCTCGAGGCCCCCTCGTGGGATGCCCTCCCGGCAGACCAGCCTGCCCCTGACGTTCTTCTGGTTCCCCAGTTCACTTCTGCCGAGGCGGCCGCGCACCAGAGACCTGCCGCCGAATCAGCCACGCCGGTCACAACCCAGGCGGAGAACGCGCCGTTCGCACACGGCACAGCACCAAGCACGAACACGGCAGGTGGCTGGATCATCGCCCTGCTCCCGCTCGCGCAGTTGCTCGGGACCCTCCTCGTAGTCGCCGCAGCCGGTGCAAGCGGTACGAGTGTCGGCGTCATCCTGACCATCCTGATCACGCCCTACTTCATCTCGATCCCGTTCGCGATCGGTGACCAGCGAGCACTTCGCCGCCACGGATACGAGCGTCCCGCGTCGTGGGCCTGGGTGTTCCTCGGCCCGGTTTACCTGATCGCTCGCGCGGTCCGCATCCTGATGCGCGCCGGTAACGGCTTCACGCCGATCCTGGTCTGGGGCGCACTCGTGCTCCTGCAGCTCGGATCGATTGTCGCCGTCCCAGGGCTTGTGATCTCCGCGCTTCCCCACGTTTTCGCCGAGCAGGCCGCACAGTCCGTGCAACAGGCAGCGGTATTCGGTCCCCGTACCAGCGTGAGCTGCCCCGCCCCGCCGGCGACGGTCATGGGCCAGCAGTTCACCTGCACGATGCAGCGCATCCAGTCAGGCCAGAAATTCAACGTGACCGTGAGCCTCGAACGCCAGAACGGCTGGATAGCGTGGGTCGTCACCGACTGGGGCACCTACGGCATGTACCGCTAGCCTTACGAAGTTTGCGGGCGCCGGGTAGTAACGTTTTGGCAGGGAAGCCCTAATTCCCGAAGATTCCGGCCTCAGACTGAGATCGGGCGTTTCGAAGCCACCCCGAAGGCGGTTAACCTCGTGTCAGAAACCACTGCGTCTGGTACCGGCGGCACTGCTGCACCCGGTTGGTACGCGGATCCGCACGACCCCCGGCAACTGCGCTGGTGGAGCGGCGAGGCCTGGACCGAACACGTTTCGCCGAAGAGCGCTCCCGCCACGCAGGCCACGCAGGCGGCCACCGGTGAACAAACCGCCCAGCCGACGGATGAGTCAACCGTCGAGCCGGCAGTCGAACCAGCCCAGGCCTCAGTCCCGGTCGTGACGAGCGCGCCGGTTACCGAGACTTCTGCCACGGGCGCGCTGCCGTCTCGCCGCGCTCTTCGCGAGGCGTCCGCGGATGCCGGTGCGAATGCCGGTGCGAATGCCGCAGTTGGACAGACCGCCCAGCCGTCGCTGTACGAGCAGCGCGCCACCGCGGATCTCGCGGCGCAACAGGCCGCCCGGGCAGCCTCACAAGACCAGGCGGCTTCACGAGAAGCTGCATCACAAGAGGCGGATCCCGTGCACGACGACGCCGTGCAGCCCGCGCTCATTGAACCCTCGATCGAGCAGAATGCCTGGAACCAGCCGGCGCGGACGCTGCAGCCGGATCTCCCGATCCAGTCGGATCTGCCCGTGCATTCGGTCGAATCCGCGCAGCCTGTCACTCCCGCCGTTCCGACGAGAGCATGGGATCTGTCCGTCCAGGACGTGGAACCGGAATCGGGACTGGATGCTCTCTTCGGCGCCCAGGCACTGGGTATCGATAACGCGGACACTGGCAACAGCACCGATACAACCGATACAGCTGACCGGGGCACGGCTGAAACCGACAACAGTGACACCGAAATAGCCGACACCAACACAGCCGGCACCAACATCGCTGACACATTCACTGCAGGCGCCTTCGCCCCCGCGCCGGCCGCCACTGATTCGGCACCTCTTTCCGCTACAGCGGATGCTGCCTCCGCCGGACAGTGGGGACTGACCCCTAGCGGACGACGTTCCGGGGACGGTCGCCGCCTGAATGCGCCCGCACCAGTCGAGAACTCGTCGACGCCGTGGCTCTGGCTCATCGCCGTCTCTCCGCTGATCGCCGCCATTGCGATTGCTTTGGTGTCTGCGACGAGCGGCGGCAATCCGGCCGCCTGGATGCTCGTGATTGCCGTCGTGGTGCCCTATCTCCTCGTGTTGCTGTTCGCCGTGGCGGACCGGAGTCGCCTCGTCATTCTCGGATTCGAGGCTCCGCTCCCCTGGGCCTGGGCGGCGCTCACCGCTCCGGTCTACCTGATCATGCGCGCGGGCGTGATGCGTCGCGAATCGAGCAGCGGCGGTCCGGGCCTCGTCGTCTGGTTCGTCTGCTTCCTTCTGGCAATCATCGGAATCCTCAGCTACGGCCTCCTCACGCATCAACCGCTCATCGTCGGACTGCCCGGATAGTCGGGCCGCCGGAATAATCGGACTGCCCGAATAGTCGGACTGCCCGAATAATCAAACTGCCCGAATAATCAAACTGCTCAGATAATTCAGGCGAGTTCGAAGTCGGCTGCCGCGATCCAACTGACTCCGGTGCGGTGCGAGAGCAGCATTGCCCGAAGAGTGATGCCCTGCGCTCGGCAGGTCTGGTGCAACGAGCGAGCCCAGGCGGCGTCCTGGGCGGTCAGTTTTGGAGCGCCGTAACGCTCCCAGACCGTCACAATCGATGAGGCCTCGATATCGCCCATGAGTTCGGCAATGTTCGTAACGACGCGCGCGGTCTGCTCTTCGGTAGGTTCGGCAGGGAGACCGTCGATCGGGATAAGCATGGGCAGCTGGACGTTTTCGCTGTCAAGGAAGAGCAGCCAGAGCTGGCGGATGTTTGCCCGCCCGATGAGCTCGGCGACGCGTCGCCTGATGTCCTCGTCCGTGATCAGTGGCGCCTGTCGCGCCTCGTCGATTGTCGTTGTAGTCATGATGCCAGCCTGCCGATCGCACCGGACCCCGGATGCGGGAACCGAGGATCCGGGGATGGCGCTCACGACACGGGATCGGTGCAGGAGACGACAGCGTGCGAAGACGGTCCCACCCGCGAGAATGGGGACATGTCAGAGACCGTTCTTGCCCTCCTCAACCAGCCGTCGCTCGATGTTCCCCCGCACGAGCACGGTGCACCGGCCTTCAGCCTCGTTGACCCCTCCGCCCCCCACCTCACGGTGCTCGACCTCGCGGCCACGCGCGGCGACGGAATCTTCGAATCCTTCAGCGTGAGCGGCGGGAAACCGCACGCGGTCGACGCGCACCTGAGGCGATTCGCCGCATCCGCAAAGAAACTCGACCTGCCGGCTCCTGATCTCGAGGCCTGGCGTGCGGCAGTCTTCGCGGTCGCTGCCGCCCTCGACCCGATGCCCGAGGGCGTCGTCAAGGCGGTCATGACCCGCGGCGTCGAGGGCGATCCGGAGGCGCGCCCGACCGGGTGGGCCTATGCCTGGCAATCGCCGGACTACAGCGCCGCGCGCGAACTCGGCATCGGCGTCGTCACACTCGACCGCGGATATCGCGCAGACGTCGAACAGACCTCTCCCTGGCTGCTCAGCGGTGCGAAGACACTCTCCTATGCCATCAATCGCGCCGTGCTCCGCGAGGCAGCGCGCCGCGGAGCAGACGACGTGATCTTCGTGAGCTCTGACGGCTTCATCCTGGAGGGCCCGACCTCGACCGTCCTCTTCAGGCGTGGCAACTCGCTGCTCACCCCGGGGGTTGGCCTCGGCATCCTCGAGGGAACGACACAGGGCGACATCTTCGGTTGGGCGCAGAAGCGCGGCATGGAAACCGGATTCGAGATGCTGACGCCGGCACAGCTCGAACAGACGGATGCGATCTGGCTGGTATCGAGCGGACGCCAGGCTGCCCCCATCCGCGAGTTCGATGGGCGCACGCATCCAATCGATCGCGAGCTGAGCGCGCAGATCAATGCTTTTCTGCTTGCGCGAACCGAGTAGATCGGACTACGAGAACGAAGCTGGAACGGGAGAAGGGGCGGCGGCATCGAAAGTGCGAGAGCCAAAACCGGAAAAGTTACCCCCGTAATTTTCCGGTGCCTCTGCCGAGCCGCCGCACCCAAGTGTCCCCCTGTGGTGCTGTTAGAACCCTACGGCCGCCTGCCGATACGTCGCTGCCCCCAGTGCGGGGCGCCCCCGACCGGGGGTCATTAGCACCGCTAACTATGGAGTCAGAATCATCGCTGGCGTAGGGTCGGACAATGAGCGAGACTTCCGGACCAGACATTGCCGTACTGTCCGACGCCCTGCCCGCTGGCCTCGCCGACTGGGTGGCCGAGCAACGCTGGTACGGCGCGAAAACAACCGTTCCCCGGCTCGAACGCATCGGTGGCTGGTCGATCGACCATGGCGACGTCCGAATCTCGACCCACTACATCCTCGATCGCGGCGTCGACCGGGCGACGCTGTACCAGGTTCCACTCACCGAGCGAATCACACCACTCCCGTCCCTGGCGCCGATCGGAACGGCCGGTGGACGATACATCTACGACGCGCCACACGATCCCGCATACGCGCTCGCAATCCTCGGGCTGATCCTGTCCGAGGACGAGGTGGGCGGCGCGCGCGGACATCGCCAGCCGGGCACTCCCCCGCTGGTCATCTCTGACTCAGCCGTCCTCCGCGGCGAGCAGTCCAACACGTCGATCATTTGTCGGGTCGAAAACGGCACGCCCGTGATCCTCAAGGTGTTTCGTGCCCTGCACAACGGAGATAACCCGGATGTCGTACTGCAGTCCGCGATCGCGGCCGCTGGCTCCCTTCTCGTTCCGACCTCCGTGGGATTCCTCTCCGGGCAGTGGCCCGACAGTGGCCGACCCGACGGGATCGCCCGCGGTCACCTCGCCTTCGCGCAGGAGTTCCTGCCGGGCGCGGAAGACGCCTGGCGCGTGGCGCTGCTGGCGGCCCGAACGGGCCAGGACTTTGCCGAGCGCGCACGCACGCTCGGTGAGGCGACCGCGGCTGTGCATGCGACCCTCTCCGAGGTGTTGCCGACCCGGCTGCCGACGGCCGCCGACATCGATTCGATCCTCGCGGGGATGCGCGCGCGGCTCAATCTCGCCCTTTGCGAGGTCCCCGCCCTCGAGGATTGCCGATCCTCAATCGAGCGCCTGTTCGAGTTGGCCCGCACGGCACCGTGGCCGCCGCTGCAGCGCATCCACGGCGACTATCACCTCGGGCAGGTCCTCGACGTACCGGGTCGCGGCTGGGTAATCGTCGACTTCGAGGGTGAACCGCTTCGATCGATGACCGAGCGATCGGAACTGGATGTGACGCTGCGAGACGTCGCGGGCATGCTCCGCTCATTCGACTATGCCGCCGGGTCGGTCGCGCAGACCGGCGGCGGAACCGGACCAGCCGAGAGCGTCGAAGCATGGGCCCCCGCCGCTCGACACGCCTTCATCGACGGCTACATCGCGCGGTCGGGCGTGAACTTGCGCCTGCGCCGCGAGGTGGTCGATGCCTTCGAAATCGACAAGGCACTCTACGAAGCCGTCTACGAAGCGCGAAACCGACCGGACTGGATCGCTATTCCGGTCGAAGCCGTCCGACGGCTGGCACACTGCGCGACACCCTGAGGCGGGGGAATCCGCCCAAATGCGGGCCGCTAGCCCATCCAAAGAAATCACGCAAGGGCTTTCAGCTCCGTTGGCCGGAGGCTTTACTCGTCTCATGTCCGGGATCGCAGAACGTCCAATGACCGCTCGAACAACTACCCCCCACAAGCAAACGTTGAATTCTCGACAGCGCGCGCGTCTGCGCGGTCACCTCGCCGGCGACCGTGAGCAGACTCGGCTCGTCATTGAACGAACCGCCGGAGAGCTGGATGCCTTCGTCTCAGCCCGCTACGATGCGCCGACCGACGACGAGAACGACCCAGAGGGCCCGACGCTAGCCTTCGAACGCTCTCAGGCTTCCGCGATGCTTCGCCAGTCCGAGCAGCACCTCCAGGACATCGACGCCGCGCTCCTGCGGATGGATCAAGGCACATACGGACTCTGCACCAAGTGCGGCGGCGAGATCGCTCTCGGCCGACTGCAGGTTCGTCCCCAGGCGTCGCTGTGCATCCGGTGCGCCGAGCACGTGCGCTAGTCCGGCCCAGCTGACTCACACCCAGCCGGCTTAAAATGGCCGACCCACGCGACGCGGTCGATAACGCGCGCCGCACGGTCGATTCCGCACTCAATTGCGGCCTTTTTTGATCCTGTTCTCGATTCTGCCGCGTGGCGGCAACTAATCGTTAAGACAGTGGTGCTCGAATGTGTTGTGTAATCTCACAAGTTTGCTTGTCTATGTTGTTCGCATAGACAGTTAGCACACTCGGTGCAACACAACTCGAATCGAAGGCCCGTGACCATCCGAATCGCCGAACATCCTCGGCCGGACCACTTCCTGCTCCATCTCAGCGACACGCATCTGCTTGGTGCGGACAGCCATCTCCCCGATGGCCAGCTCTACGGTCGCGTCGACAGCGAGACTCACCTTCGCGAGCTCTTCGATGAGCTCGAGGCGTCCGCGGGCCGGCCCGAGGCCATCATCTTCACTGGCGACCTCGCCGATAAGGGTGAACCAGATGCGTACGAGAAGCTTCGCTCGATCGTCGAACCGGCGGCGGCGCGACTCGGGGCCGAAGTCATCTGGGTAATGGGAAATCACGATGAGCGGGCATCCTTTCGCCGCCATCTGTTCGGCGAAGTGCCGACGACGAATCCCATCGATCGCGTGTACGACGTTGGCGGGCTCCGGATCATCACCCTCGACTCGACCGTCCCCGGCTCACACTGGGGCGTCGTAACGCCGTCCCAACTCGACTGGCTCGCGGAAGAGCTCTCGGTCGACGCGCCACACGGAACCATTCTTGCCATGCATCATCCGCCGCTCCCGAGCGTCCTCGACCTCGCGACCCTCGTCGAACTGCGCGAGCAGTCGGCGCTGGCCGAGGTGCTCGATGGCAGCGATGTGCGCAGCATCCTTGCCGGACACCTGCACTACTCGTCAACCGGCGTCTTCGCCGGCATCCCCGTGTCGGTCGCGTCGGCGACCTGCTACACCCAGGATCTCAACGTGCCGGTCGGCGGAACCCGCGGACGGGACGGGGCGCGCGCCTTCAACCTCGTGCACGTGTACTCGAACACCGTGCTGCACTCTGTCGTCCCGATCGGGCAGTACGCGGCGCTCGACTACGTGGATGCCGCGGAGACCAAGCGGCGCCTTACCGCCTCCGGTGTCGTCATTGCCGATGCGGTGAGCCAGAGGGTCTCACCTGAGCCCCCTATGACGATGCCGATTCGGATTCCGGCGTAGCCGGCTCTTCGGTTTCGACGAATCCATCCCGCTTTTCCCACGGTGCAGGGATCGGGTAATACCGGTTCAGGAAATCGAGGACCGCGCTGGTGCGGGTCGTCACCGAGATCTCTGGCGCGCTGCCGTCGTTGAGACAGAAGAAGTCCTCAGAGCGGGATCGCAACAGCGAGCTCATCTGCCGCAGCGATGAGGTCAGCGTCGTCTCGACGTACTTCACTCGCGCGTTGACCTGCACGACGGCTCGCCCTGTCATGAGCGCGTAGTAGTGGTACAGCGAGTTCGTGACCGAAATATCTGTGCTCGAACGGAAAGGGCTCGCGGCCGTGCGCGCGAAGTCCTCTGGAAACTCGCGCTCCATCTCGAACAGCACGCTCTTGCGCAGCGGGGTCGGCGCGTGCTCGAGGTGTCGAGTCGTGACTCGCCCGAAACGTCCGCGAAGCAGGTTGCGATTGACCCGTGCCGCGTTCTCGAACCCGCTGCGCTCCGGAGTGTTCTCGCCAAGCCCGATGCGGGTTGCCGCCTCGATGAACTTGGTTACGCCGCCGGGCGAAAAGAAAATCTCTGGCCGGACCGGACGGGCGAAGAACATGTCGTCGTTCGAGTAGAGGAAGTGCTCGCTCAGGCCGGGGATGTGCTGCAGCTGGCTCTCGATGGCGTGCGAATTGTGAGTGGGCAGGTTGGCCGCATCCACGAAGAAATCTTCGCTGCGAACGATCGTGACCTGGCTGTGCTCATCCAACCAGGACGGAACCGGCGAATCGGTCACGATGAAGATGTGCCGGATCCACGGAGCGAACAGGTACACGCTCCGCAGCGCATATTTCAGCTCGTCGAGTTGGCGATAGCGCGCCTCGGAGTCGTCGCCCTCGCCGATGACGTAGGTCTGCATCCGCTGGGCACGCTCGCGCTGGAAATCCTCCGAGGAACCATCGACCCAGGAGAACACGATGTCGATGTCAAACGTGATGTCGCTCGCGAGCGCCTCGAACATGCCGTCGAGCGTCGCCCACTCGCGGCCGTAGAGGTCGACGGTCGCAGCGACGGCCTCCTGTCGCGGCAACACCGAGCGCATGATCGAGTTGGCGGCGGGCGCCACGATCTCGTCGACGCCGAACTTCCAGAACTCGAGCCGCACCCCGTGCGCAGCCCCATAGCGAAGGCGCCCGGTCGGATCTATCCGCGGACGGAACAGGGAGAGGATGCGGGCCTTGCCCGAAGCGGACAGCTTGCCATCCGCAACGAACAGCGCGGTCTCGCGGACCGGCTTCGCGCGCCGACCGGGTACGTCCGAGATCGTCGCGCGTGCGCCACGGTGCCTCTGTGCCTTCGAATACTGAGCCTTCGAATAGAAGGGCTCGTTGACGAAGGCCTCGGCGAGGGCACGAGCGACATCGGCGCGCCGCTTTACGTCGACCGCGAGGAAGTGCGGATTACGATCTCCGCGCACGAGCAGGAACTCGATACCGTGACGCTCCAGCGCATCTGCGATCGCCAACAGGTCTTCGATGGTGGCTTGCCCCGGAGTGAGGTTCTCGTTGACCAGCGTGAACTGGCCCTTGCGAACGACAACGTCGTCCCGGTCGAAGGTGCCAGACGCGGTGAGCTCGAAGGGCGTCATTCCAGCGCCTCGGCGAGCAGGCTCACCAAGGCCTCGAGCTGCACGCTCGACTCCGCGACCACCTCTTCGTCCGACCCGTCGAGAGCGCGAGCGGCGAGGCCGGCCTTGCTGTCGATGAGTTCGGCGATCTTGGCGTCGATGGTCTGGGCCGCGATGATGCGCCACGCGGTGACCGGAAGCTCCTGGCCGATGCGGTGCACGCGGTCGATGGCCTGGGTCTGCTCAGCACTGGTCCAGCTGAGCTCCGCCAGCACGACGTTTGACGCGGCCTGGAGGTTGAGGCCGACTCCGGCGGCGGTGAGCGAGGCGACGACCACGGAGACCGCGGGATCGTTTGCGAACGAGTCGATCGCGGCCTGTCGCGCCTTGGGTGTCTGGTCGCCACGAATCGACACCGTCCCGAGGCCGGCCTTGGCGAAGTGCGCCTCGGCCGTATCCATGACGTCGATGTGCTTGGCGAAGAAGACAACTTTGCCGACGTTGCGCGCGAGCTGGGCGGTGTAGTCGGCCGCGAGTCCAGCCTTGGCCTGACCGATCTTCCTGACCATCGTGAAGACGTTCTCGCCGGTCTTGGCCGACTTCGACTCCTCGAGCTCCTCGTGCGCGACGGCACGAATGAGTCGGTCACGGTCGTACTCCGTGCCAATTCTGTCGGGATATTTGGCGTCCTCGGATTTGCGGAGCGCAAGCCTGCGACGGTAGCGGTCGACGAGTCGTGCCGTGAGCGCCGCCTCAGCCTCGCGAATGGAACGCCCGAGGTCGTCATCGAGCTCGACTGGGATGTCGGCGACACGACGAGCGGGGATGTCGGCGGCGACATCCACCTTCTTGCGACGCACGATGCCCATGTCAATGACTGCCTGGCGCGCCTCGGAGAAGAAGCCGAAGTCCACCGGGGTCAGCCCGGTGTCCTCGAGCTTGTCCATGAGCTGCGGAAGCGGCTTCTTGTCGTCGATCCAGCCGAGGAACTGCCAGATCGCACGGAAGTCGTCGATCTGGTTGATCAGCGGCGTTCCGGTCAGGGCCATGAACAGCGCCTTCGGGCTCGTCGCACGGATGCTCCTCGAGAGCGAAAGCACGTGCTTGGAGCGCTGCGAGGAAAGGTTCTTGATGAAGTGCGCCTCGTCGACGACCATGCCCTTGAAGCCGAAGCGGCCGAGCCAGCCGACGTGCCGATCCAGCACCTCGTAGTTGACGATCACGACGTCGCTGAACGCGTCGACGTCGTTGCCGTCGCCGTGGACCACGGTCGCGGTCCGCTGCGGCGTCCAGAGCGCAACCTCGCGCGCCCAGTTGGTCTTGACGACGTTCGGGACGACGACGAGCAGTGGATAGGAGTGCGAGACACTCGCGGCAAGCAGCGCCTGCGCCGTCTTGCCGAGGCCAGGCTCGTCGGCGAGCAGGAACGTGCGGTGACCGGCCTTGACCTCTTCAACGAAACGCGCCTGGTGCCGCATCAGCTCGAGCTTGCCCGGTGTTGCGAGCGAAGTCGCCTCCGGGAGCTCCATGCTGGCCGCTCCCCCGCCCGCTCCGTATTCGAAGGCGCGGAACAGTGGATCGATGAGCTCCCAGTTGCCGAGGTGGTTGACGCGCGCGGGCTTCTGCTGCACCGCGCTGAAATCCGGTGCGAGGAACGGGTTGGCCATCTGCATCTGGCGCACCGACTGCGGCACGACCTGCTTCTCGGCTGCGGCATCCTTCACGACAGGCTCGGTCGTGATGATGAGTTCGTCGGGGCTGAGCTCAACGCCGGCCGCGATCAACAGGTCACGTCGGAGCGCCTTGGCCGCGGCTGTCACGGGTGCGTCGTCGCCCAGCAGCGAGATCAGGCTGGTGTCTCGTGCCGCGGTCTTGGCGAGGATGCCCGCGAGGCCATCAAGTCGTTTCTGTTCGTTGGAACGCTCGGCCTCGCTCAGGTTGGGGTCGACCTTGACCCGGGCGCGCTCTTCGCGCAGCAGAAGCGCTGCGACCTGGAAGCGGGCGCGATTGGCCGGCTTGAGCGGTCCCTTTTGGACCGCGGCCTCCACCTCACGGGCGGCGCGGGCGAGAACGGGGATGACACCCTGGTCATCCGCACCGCGCGGGCGTCGACGCTGCTGCGCCGCACCGCGACCGCCGTTGCCTGAGCCGCCCGACGTGCGGGAACGCTGACGTTGGCCGGACTGAGCCAAATGTGCCTCCTTGCGCTAACCCGGTTCCAACGGGATAGCGGTCTATCACAGGTAAGAAAGACCCGGGGTTGCGAGTTGACCCCAGAATCGGCACCTGGCCAGGAGATCCAGACCCAGTCGCGATGCAACTGGTGGTTCCGGTAGGTGCTATGACCAGTCTACGCGCAATCCGCCGACACTAGCGTCGGTTTGACGAGGGTCGTGACTTTTTGTCAGTGGAGTTTCTGTTGCCCGGCCGATTTCGATCATCCGGATTGGGAACCTTGATCCTGATGCCGCAGACGATGAACAGGATGATCGCGACGTACTGCAGGACCAGCCAGATCTTGTCCTGGTGCAGGTCGATCGGCCAGATCGGGTTCCACAGGACCACGATCGCCGCGAGGAACGGCAGCCACCACCACTGCTTCGACTGGTAGGCGTACACCGCGATGATCGCCGCAAGGATCGCCGTGACGGTCTTGATCCAGAAGAAGGCGCTCGACTCGAGCAACGCGAGGCCCGCGAGCAGGACGATGGCGGCGAGGATGCCGGGGGCAAGCGCCGTACGCCGAAATGACTTGGTTGGGTAGCTGCTCACGCTCCAACATTACGTGCGCTTGAGACCTCGACGCGCCGGTCCCCCGAGCACCGCACCGTCGGAAGCGAATCGAGAACCGTGTGCGGGGCAATCCCACGAGTGCTCCGCGTCGTTCCAGGTCACAACCGCTCCGAGGTGGCTGCAGATCCCGGAGAGCTGGCAGGTCACGCCATCCACGGTGGAGACGGCGGCGGGCAGGAGACCGGAGCGTCCCACGACCCCCATCCCCTCGGCGGGAACGGCATCCGGAAGCCTGCGCACGAGCGCACCAGCCCAGCCCCTCGCGTACCACCAGCCGACCGCGGCATTCTCGCCGATGCCACGCGCTATCACGGGCGCGAGGGTGGCCCGGTGATGCAACACCCTCTGCCACTCGGTGGTCCCACCGAGAATGTCGGTGACGAGCGTTCGTGCCGCGGCGACTCCGCCGGTCATGCCCCACTTGTCGTATCCGGTCGCGAGATAAATGCGCCCGAAGCCGCGCGGAAGCCAGCCAACGAACGGAACGTGATGCATGGCGCTGTAGTCCTGCGCCGACCACGCGTGCGTTCGGACGGCGCCCGGCCAGTACTGCTCCGTCCAGCGGGTGAGATCGTCGACACGCGACTGCGGCGACGCCTCGCGACCGACCGGATGTCCGTTGCCGCCGGTCAGCAGCTGGCCGCGCCAGGTGCGGACGCTGCGCGTCGGGGTCTCGACGCTCAGGAACATGCCGTCGGGCAGCTGCCCAGCCGGCAGGTCGAATGACTGGGCGTAGCTGCGCTCGGCGGCAACCTTTGCGAAGTAGAGGCCGCGACTCAGGATCGGCGTGCCAGTCGCAAGAATCACGTGCGCGGCAGTGACCTCACCACGCGAGGTCTCGATGCGAACGGGGTGGGACGCGGCGCGGACCCCGAGCACTCGCGCGCGCTCGACGACGCGCCCGCCGAGGAGCCCGATGTCTGTTGCAAGCGACGCGAGCAGGTTCATCGGATCGAACTGCGCCTGGTCCGGCAGACGAACCGCGCTAAAGGTGGGAAAGGGGAGACCGGCATCCACGACCTTCTGCACTGGCAGGCCAACGGAGCGCGCGAGTTCGTACTCGCGCTCGACCGCACGCGAACCAGAGGCGGTCTCGGCGTAGCTGTAGGCGTCCCGGCGCTCGATCGGGACGCCTCCGCTCTCCGCGTACTCGATGAGCCAGTCGAAGGCATCCCGTGTTCCATCGGCATAGGCCTGCACGATGGACTGATAGTTGAACCTCTTGATCTTCGACAGCTGGGTGCCCTGCAGCTGGCTGATCTTCCCCGTCGTATTTCCTGTCGCGCCGGCTCCGATCGTGCGCGCCTCGAGGACGGCGACCCTCCTGCCCTCGCGAGCGAACAGCAGCGCAGCCACCAGGCCCGTAATGCCACCGCCCACGATCACCTCGTCGTAGTGGGCGCCGGGCTCGAAGGTGTGCGTAGGGATCGTGCGTAACGCGTCGAGCCAGAGGGAAATCACCTCTCCACGTTACGGACGCAGTCGGTGCACGCCACCCCTTGACGAGTGGCGGATGTCCGGAACAATAGGCTGGGGACGTGACCACGGTCGACCGCTTTCGCGCGCTGTTGCGCATCCCGACAATTTCGCGCTCCGACGAGAGCGAGGTGGTCTGGGAGAAATTCGATCAGTTCGTGGCCGCGCTGCCCGCGCTGTATCCGTTGGTGCACACCATGCTCACCCGCGAGCTCGTCGCCGGCCACTCGATGCTCTATCGCTGGGCTGGAACCTCCGACGGTTCCCCCACCGTCCTGATGGCGCACTACGACGTGGTCCCGGCGACCAACGAGCGGTGGGAGCATCAACCGTTCGACGCAGACCTCGTTGGCGAGGGCGACGACCAGGAGTTGTGGGGGCGCGGAACCCTCGACGACAAGGGAGCCCTGGTCAGCATCCTGGAGGCCGTCGAGGCCTCGCTCGAACGCGGCGTGACTCCCCACAACGACATCTATCTGAGCTTCGGACACAACGAGGAGACCTCCGGCTCCGGCACGATCGCGATCGTTGCGCTACTCGAGAGCCGCGGCATCCGTCCCGCCTTCGTGCTCGACGAGGGCGGCGCGGTCGTCGAGGGGATCTTCCCCGGGGTCACGAAGCCGATAGCGGTGGTCGGAGTAAGCGAGAAAGGGATCATGTCGGTCGAGCTCTCCGTCGCGCAGGACGGCGGACACGCGTCGACTCCCCCGAAACTGAGCGCGACCACCAGGCTCGCGCGCGCCATCGTACGGCTGAACGGCAGGCCGTTCCTGGCATCCTTCACGACCCCGAACATCGAGATGATCAGCACGATCGGCGCTCACGCGAAGCAGCCCTACCGCTGGGTGTTCACGAACCTGTGGCTGACTCGCGGGCTGCTGCTGTGGCTGTTCGCGCGACTGGGCGACGAGACCAACGCGATGATCCGGACGACGGCAGTGGTAACGCAGCTCTCCGGCAGCCAGGCCGAGAACGCTCTGGCCGAGACCGCGACGGCGATCCTGAACGTTCGCGTCGCGATCGACTCCTCGGTCGACGCGGCGCTCGCCCACATCAGGCACGCGATTCGGGATGACGTCGTCACTGTGACACCGCTGCACCCATCCGAGCCCTCCCCGGTGTCGCCGACAACCGGAGCGCCGTGGAACCTCTTGCGCGCCACGGCCGAGGCCGTTTATCCGGGAACCGTCGTGACGCCGTACATCCAGCTCGGGGCGTCAGACAGCCGCCACTTCACCCGGATTTGCGACGCCGTCTACCGGTTCACCCCGTTTGAGATTTCGCTCGAGGAGCGCGGCACGCTACATGCCGTCAACGAGCGCATCCACGTCGCAACCTGGCTGCGCGGCATCGAGTTCTACGAAAAACTGGTGGCCGCGCTGTAACTCGCCCTGCCGGGATCGGGTCAGATTGCAGCGGGTCAGATTGCAGCGGGTCAGATTGCAGCGGGTCAGATTGCAGCCGGTCAGATTGCAGCGACGTCGCGGATGATCGAGATCGGGCGTGACATCGGCGGCGCATCCACCAGGCGCTCGAGGGCCGGACGCAACTCGCTGAGCCAGGCCTGGTAGCCATCGGCGGTCAGGTGCAGGCGATCGGTCGTGAACTCCGGACGGAGTTCACCGTCCTCCGTCGCCATCGTCGGCCAGAGGTCGAGGTACTGAGCGTTGACGTTGCGCGCGTACTGGCGCAGGTGGCGATTCGCATCCTGGATGTCGTCGGAGAATTCGCGACCGCGAGGCAGGATCGACTGCACAAGCGTTCGGGATCCCGGGACGTCCTGGCGCACCATCGCTAAGAAGTATTCGATGCTTCGCACGACGTACTCGACGGAGCGGCTCTGCCCGAAATCATTCGACCCGATCAGGATCGCAAGCATCTCCGGCTGAAGGTCGATAACCGCCGGAAGGCGTTCGTTCAGGCGGTCGGTCGCATCTCCGGGGGTCGCCTCAACATGCACGTCGTACTCGGGGAACCACCTCTGCCAGTCACCGCCCGCGGTAATGCTGTCGCCGACGAAGACGATCGATTCCTCACGTTTCGGGATTTCGAAATCACTCATTTGCACCACCTCGCTCCTCCATCATGCGCCAGGAAGTCACGCCGCGCACCCCCCACCCCTCTGAATTTTCTATGGATCGGGCGGGGAGGAGGTCGTCAGATGAGCGATTTGGTGTGCCAAACGGTCTTGGTTTCGGTGAACGCGACGATGCGATCGAGCGTCGCCGCAGGCACACCGGAAACGGGGGCAAGGACGCGCTTGAGCGTGTCGGCCGCGCTGATTTGGAGGTCGATCCATTCGAGGGCTTCAGCCCCGGTGAGGTCGAGCGCGTTGACGTCGGCGTGACTCGCGAGCCACGGTGCGATTTCCGCCGCCGAGCCGGTCAGGATGTTGATGACACCGCCGGGAACGTCGCTCGTCGCGAGCACCTCGGACAGGCTGATCGCACTGAGTGGGTACGGCTCACTCGCGATGACGACGATGGTGTTGCCGCTCAGGATGACCGGCGCGATCACGCTGACCAGGCCGAGCAGCGATGATCCCTGCGGGGCGATGGACGCCACGACTCCCGTCGGCTCCGGCGTCGAGAGGTTGAAGTACGGCCCGCTGACGGGATTGCCGTTGCCAGCGACCTGCACGTACTTGTCGGCCCAGCCCGCGTACCAGACCCACACATCGATGGCCGCATCGATCTGTCTCGACGCGGCTGCCGCGCTCACGCCCTCGGCCGCCGCGATCTCCTCGACGAACTGGGCACGACGCCCCTCGAGCAGCTCGGCGATGCGGTACAGCACCTGGCCACGGTTGTAACCGGTCGCGGAAGACCAGCCAGCCTGGGCTGCGCGCGCGGCGACCACGGCATCCCTGGCGTCCTTGCGGCTCGCCTTCGCGGCATTCGCAAGGAATGCGCCCTTCGAGGAGACGACCTCGTAGGTTCGTCCGCTCTCGCTTCGCGGGAACTTGCCGCCGATGTAGAGCTTGTAGGTTTTGGGAACGGCGAGGCGGGTCATGCGTCGATTCCTGTCTTCAGGTAGGCGGCGAGCCCGTGGCGGCCGCCCTCGCGGCCATACCCCGACTCCTTGTAGCCGCCGAACGGCGACGCCGGGTCGAATCGGTTGAACGTGTTGGCCCAGATGACCCCGGCCTTCAGCTGGTCGGCAACGGCGAGGATCTTCGATCCCTTGTCGCTCCAGATTCCCGCGGACAGGCCATACGGCGTGTTGTTAGCCTTCGCAATCGCTTCGGCCGGGGTGCGGAAGCTCAGCACCGACAGCACGGGTCCGAAGACCTCCTCGCGGGCGATCCGCGACGAGGTGGAGACGTTGTCGAAGATCGTCGGGGCGAACCAGAACCCGTTCTCGGGGATGGCGCACTCGGCGGTCCAGCGCTCGGCGCCCTCGGCCTCGCCGATGTCGGAGAGTTCGCGGATGCGGTCGAGTTGCTCGCGCGAGTTGATCGCCCCGATGTCGGTGTTCTTATCCAGCGGATCCCCCAGTCGAAGCGTCGAGAGGCGCTGCTTCAACCGATCGACGACCTCATCGTGGATGTTTTCCTGCACGAGCAGGCGCGAGCCCGCACAGCAGACGTGCCCCTGGTTGAAGAAGATGCCGTTGACGATGCCCTCGATGGCCTGGTCGATCGGCGCGTCATCGAAGACGATGTTGGCCGCCTTGCCGCCGAGCTCGAGCGTGAGCTTCTTGCCGGAGCCCGCGGTCGACTTCGCGATCGCGCGACCAACGGAGGTCGAACCGGTGAAGGCGACCTTGTTGACATCCGGATGCTGAACGAGGGCCTGCCCGGTGTCCCCCGCGCCCGTGATGATGTTGACGACCCCGGCCGGAAGCTCGGCCTGCTGCAGGATCTCGGCGAACAGCAGCGCCGACAGCGGCGTGGTCTCCGCAGGCTTCAGGACGACCGTGTTGCCCGCGGCGAGCGCCGGCGCGATCTTCCAGGCCAGCATGAGCAGCGGAAAGTTCCACGGGATGACCTGCGCTGCGACGCCGAGCGCTCGAGGCGCAGCTCCCAGACCGGCGTAGTCGAGCTTGTCTGCCCAACCGGCGTAGTAGAAGAACCACGCGGCGACCAGCGGGATGTCGACGTCGCGGCTCTCCTTGATCGGCTTGCCATTGTCGAGGCTCTCGGCCACCGCAAGCTCCCGGGCGCGCTCCTGCACGAGGCGCGCGATGCGGAACAGGTACTTGCCGCGATCGGCGCCGGACAGCTTCGACCACGTCTTCTCGTAGGCGCGCCGTGCGGCCGCGACGGCGGCGTCGACATCCTTTTCGTTGGCGTTGGCGATCGTGGCGATGCGCTTCTCGGTCGCGGGGGAGATCGTCTCGAACGGGGTGCCGTGGCCCGGGACGAAGTCGCCGTTGATGAATAGGCCGTAGCTGTCTTTCAGGTTAAGGATCGCCGTCGACTCCGGCGCTGGCGCGTATTCCAGAAATGACATGTGTCTAGTCCACCGTTACGTAGTCGGGGCCGCTGTAGTGGCCTGAGGTGAGTTTTTGGCGCTGCAGCAGCACGTCGTTGAGCAGGCTCGAAGCGCCGAAGCGGAACAGCTGCGGGGTCAACCACTCCTCGCCGACGGTTTCGGCAACCGTGACGAGGTACTTGATCGCATCCTTCGACGTGCGGATACCACCGGCCGGCTTCACGCCGATCCGCTCCCCCGTCAGGCGATGCCAGTCGCGCACAGCCTCAAGCATGAGCAGCGTGACGGGCAGCGTCGCCGCCGGCGCAACCTTGCCGGTCGAGGTCTTGATGAAATCCCCGCCGGCCAGGATGCCAAGCCACGATGCCCGACGCACATTGTCGTACGTGTTCAACTCCCCCGTCTCGAGAATCACCTTGAGGTGGGCGTAGGTTCCATCCTCCCGACGGCAGGCCTCCTTGACCGCGACGATCTCGTCGAACACCTCGCCATAGCGCCCAGAGAGGAACGCACCACGGTCGATGACCATGTCGATCTCGTCAGCGCCCGCAGCTACCGCATCCGCCGTGTCGGCAAGCTTGACCCGCAGCGAGGCGCGCCCACTCGGGAAAGCCGTTGCGACCGCGGCAATATTGACGGCGTGCGGGGCGTTCGCGCTGGCGAGCGCATCGACGGCGAACGGAACCATGTCGCCATAGACGCACACAGCTGCCACGCGGGGCGTGCCGGGGTCACTCGGGTCCGGTGTCAGTGCTTTCGCCACCAGCGAGCGGACCTTTCCCCCGGTGTCGGCTCCCTCAAGCGTCGTCAGGTCGATGAGCTGGATGATGCGGTCGAGCGCCCACGCCTTGGAGGTCGTCTTGATCGAACGGGTGCCAAGATCGGCAGCCCGCTGCTCCAACCCCACCGCATCAACGCCGGAAAGACCCTCGAGGTGTAGCCGAAGCGCGCGCTCCGTGAGGTCGCCGCCGAGCATCGAGATGGCCCGCTCGGCCGGCGCCAGAGTCACCGGTTGTGAAATCGTCATTGTCATTTCTCCCGCGACTACAGTACGCGCGAAGCGGGCAAATCAGGCGCCGTCTGCAGCTTCGTGCGCGGCGGCTTCGTGGAGGTAGGTCGCCCAGATCGCGCCGCGATCCTGCTGCCAGGTGTCCCAGTCGACCGGGTGCCCGCGCAGCAGCCCCTCGAGCTGGTCGAAGTTGCTGCGCCAGTTCGCCATCGTGCTGGCGAGGAGCCGGCGCTCGGTCGCGACGGTCAGGGCAAGCGTCACCGTCGTCGCGCTGCCGCGAGTTCCACCAGAAAGCGGTACGAAGCCGAAGTCGAGGATCCCGGCGTTGTCGGTCTCGATCACCAGCCGATCGAACGGCTCGAACACCGTGATCACCCCCGTCGTCGGCCCGAGCGGATTACCCTGCCACTCGAGGCGATACTCGCCGCCCTCGCGGGCATCCACGTAGGCAACCGCCAGCCAGCCCTCGACGAGGTCGGCGTCGACAAAGGCGTCCCAGACGATCGCCCGCGGCAGGTCAAAGTCTCGAGCCAAGACCAGGGTGTTCGACGACATCGGGCCAGTGTACGTTCGCCGGCCGACATGCGGCGGGACCCCCTACGGAACGTTCGATACGCTGAGCGCATGACGTTTGCCCTTGCTCTCGACCTCGGCGGAACCAAGGTCGAAGGGGCTCTCGTCGATGACACCGGTTCCGTGCTCGAAGGGACGCGATTCCGCCAGCCAACCGGCGGGAATTCGAGCTCTGAGCAACTCGCGGCAGCGGTCGACTCCGTCATTGACTCCGTACTTGCCGCCGCCCCATCCGGAGCTGACATCATCGGCGCCGGCATCGGCAGCGCCGGGCCGATCAACGTCTCCGGCGGACTGGTGAGCCCCCTGAACATTCCGGCCTGGCGCGACTTTCCGCTCCTTGACCACGTGCAAAAACGCCTGGGCGCAATGCCGACCCGGCTGCGCATGGACGGCCTCTGCATCACTCTCGCCGAACACTGGGTGGGGGCAGGCCAGGGCTACAACAACGTCATGGGCATGATCGTCTCAACGGGCGTGGGTGGCGGGCTGATCCTCGACGGCCTCACCGTCCCGGGCCCGACCGGAAACGCGGGCCACATCGGCCACATCGAGGTCGGCGGATTCGACGATCGGTGCGCCTGCGGCGGCATCGGCTGCGTCGAGGCGATCGCCTCCGGTCCGAAGAGCGTCGCCTGGGCGCGCACGCAGGGCTGGACGGGCGAGACGGGCGAAGAGCTCGCGGCCGCCTACTCGGCCGGGAACGCCACCGCCATCGCGGCCGTTGAACGCGCCGGACGCGCGCTCGGACAGGCCATCGCATCCGCGACCTCCCTCGACGACCTCGAGGTTGTCGCCATCGGCGGCGGTTTCTCGCACGTGACGCCGGATCTGTTCGACGTCATCCGCCGCACGATCGCCGAACGCACCGCGTTCGGATTCGTGACCAAGGTGAAGGTCGTCCCCTCCGCCCTGTCCGGCGACGGCCCGCTGATCGGCGCTGCCGCGCTCGTCCACCGCCCGCAGCTCGTCCCGTAAGACGGCGCCCGCCCGCACGTGAGGCGTGCCTTAGGCCTGTGCGCCGAGCTCGTCTTCGAGGAAGCGCCCGCGCGTCAGGATGATGGCGGCGGGGATCGTCGCGAGGCTTGCCACGCAGAGGAAGATCAGCGGAACGCTCCATCCGCCCGTCGACTGGTCGAGGATTCCGAAGAGGAGCGGACCTGCGGCAGCGATCACATAGCCGAAGCCCTGCACGAATCCACTGAGTGCGACCGAGCCCGCGTGGGTGCGAGTCCGCGTGTTGATGAGCACGAGGGACAGCGGGAACAGCATCCCCCCAAGCCCCGCAATCACGATCCATAGAGCGGGGGCCGCGGCCGGCGCGAAGATCAGGCCGGCGTAACCGATCAGGATGCAGGCGAGCGCAAAGTAGACGAGCACCCCGACGTTCTTGACCCTTGCGGCGATGTACGGGGTCAAAAGCGAGGTCGGGAACCCGACGAACGCGTAGAGGGACAGCAGGGATCCCGCCTGCGCCATCGAGACGTGCGCGCTCTGCACGAGCAGGCTCGGCAGCCAGGCGAAGGCCGCATACACGTTGATGCTCGAAATCGCGAAGACGATGGTGACCGCCCAGGCGACCGGCGAGCGCAGCAGTCTGCCCTCGAGCGCGAACTCGGTCTCGACGCCACCGTCGTCCGCGAGTCTCGCGCGGGCGGCAGCACGGCGGTGCCGAACGGACGCGACGGCCCACGGGGCGACGGCCGCGACGGCGAGCAGGGCCCAGACGCCGAGGGATGCCCGCCAGCCGAACGCATCAGCGACCGGAACGGCGGCGAGCGCGGGCAGGGCCGTGCTGATCGCGATGAGAACGGCATAGAACGTCGTGATCTGGGTGATGCGGTCAGGGAAATAGCGCTTGACGACGGGCGGCAGCAGCACGTTGCCGATGCCAGCGCCCACGAGAGTCAGCGTGGTCGCGACGATGAGCATCACCGCGTTCGGGGCCAACGCTCGCGCAAGGTGGCCGAGAACCATGACGACGGCGGCGAGCAGCAGTGCTCCCTCGAGGCCGAGTTTGCGCGAGACCCACGGCGTCACGAGTCCGGTGAGTGCAAACGTGACGGGCGGAGCGGCACCGATGATCCCGATCACCAGGGGGTTGAGCGGGATGTCGTGGGAGATCTGGTCGATGATCGGCGAAAGTGCGGCAACGGCCGACCTGAGGCTCAGCGCGATCAGCAGGATGCCGAGAAGAGCCGCGGTGCGCCCGGCCCACAGTGGGAGTTGGGGACGCTGTGGCGGTCGCGAACGGTCAGGCTGTTGACGACGGTCAGGCTGTTGAGAACGGTCTGGCACTCGCCAAGTTTATGGGCGCGGAGCCAGGCTCAGTTCCGAGCGGATGTCGTCGTCGTCCCGATGCATCTGGGTGACCAGCGCATCCACGGAATCGAACTTCTCCATCGAACGGATGTAGCGCACGAACTCCAGCTCGATCGACTTGCCGTAGAGGTCGAGATCCTGGTCGAGCAGGTGCGCCTCCACCCGCTTCTGCGGAACTCCGACGAACGTGGGGTTATTGCCGATGGAGACCGCGGCGCCGTACCTGACGCCGTCGATCGTCGCCCAGCAGGCGTACACGCCGTCGGCTGGGATGAGTCCCTCGAGGTCGGGTGACAGGTTCGCGGTCGGGTATCCGAGCTCGCGCCCGCGTTGCTCGCCGTGCACGACGATGGACCGAAGGCTCGGCATTCGTCCGAGCAGTTCGGTCGCCCTGGCGACGTCTCCGGCACCGAGAAGTTCCCGAATCCAGGTGGATGATGCGCGCCTGGCGCCGTCAGCACCCGCTGCGCTCTCCGCACCCTCCGCACCGAACTTGGCCTCGGGGATCAGCTGCACCTCAAACCCGAGTTCCGGTCCCAGCCGCTGCAGCATGGCGAAATCTCCCCTGCCCTTGTTGCCGAAACGGAAGTCCGCGCCGACGAGGACGACGCGGGCGTGAAGCGCGTCCACGAGGACGGTAGAGACGAATTCCTCGGGCGTCTGCTCGCTGAACGCGCGATCGAAGGTGAGCATGAGCGTGGCGTCGAGTCCCGTGGCCTCGAGAAGCTCATCCTTCTGCGCGATGCTGACCAGGGCATCCGGACACTTCGCCGGATTCAGCACACTGAGCGGATGCCGGTCGAAGGTCACGACCGTCGAGACAAGTCCGCGCTCTGCCGCAACCTGCTTCAACGCGGCAATGACCGCGCGATGGCCGGCGTGAACACCGTCGAACTTGCCGATCGTGACCGCGCTCGGTCCGAATCCCTGTGGCACGGCACTGAGTCCGTCGAAGAACTGCACCTCAGTCGCCCGCGGAGCCGGTGTTGCGGGAAAGAGCAGGGTTACCGCCTGGACGGTGGCGGCGCAGCCACAGCATCCCGAGCACCGGAAGCACCAGCGGGACGAAGACGTAGCCGAACCCGTAGTAGGACCAGACGGAGTTCATGTCGGCGAAGATGTTCGGGACGAGGAGGCTCAGCGTTCCGATCGTGATGACGCCGAGAAGTTCGAAACTGATCGTGACCCAGGCGACCCGGTACCAGGAGCGTCCAGGCAGAATCAGCGCGATGGTCGCAAGCACGTAGATAACGCCGGAGAGCCCAGAGAGAGTAATCGAGATCGGCGCGACGGAGTACTCGGTGAGCATCTGGAACACGGCGCGGCTCGTCGCCCCGATCGCGAGGATCGCGTAGATCGTCACAAGCACTGCACCGATGCCATGGATGCGACGCGGGGACTCGATGCGACGCGGGGACTTGTTGCGACGCGGCGGCTTCGTGCCAGGGGACCGCTGTGGCGCGGTAGTCGAGGCGGGATCAGTTGCGGACATCGCTGATAACCCTAAGCGATTTGAACTGTCCAAATGATGTTCATCCGCACGACCATGACGGCGATGGCAAGGCACGCAATGCCGAGGACCACCGTGCTCCAGCGATCGCGTTCGACGAGCGCCCAAAAACCGGCAAGAAGCGGGATGACGAGCGCAGCGATGAGATAGAGGTAGAACTCCACCAGGCTGCCCGTCGGGCTGTTTCCGACCAGCGGCGAGACAATCGCGATGACGAGCTGGGCAACGAGAAACAGCTCGACCAGCGCCGCCGCACCCATGGTCAGGTCACCGGGCTTCCTGCCAACGAGCCCGAGAACCAGGCAGAGCAAACCGGCAAGTACGGCGACCGCTATCTCGATGTCGGCGTACCAGGAGATCATGCAGCTACCTCGGCTCGGTTTTGATCAGCACGGGGCGATCAGTTCGCCTGTCGGAAAATTGACGAGCACACGCGCGACGCCGTCGGACAATGTTACTAAGCCGACGAGCCGCCCATCGGGTCCGATCGCCGCGACCGGTGCCGTACTGTCGTCCGCAACGTGTTCGAGCCTGACCCTCTTGCCCTGGCTCAGTGCAAGGACCTCGTCCGTGCTGACGGTGACGCTCGCGAACAGCCGCTGTGCGACGGACGCCGGAGTCAGCAGCGACTGCATGAGCCCCTCCCCCAGCTGGCCGGCATCGCTCACATCGAACGGCCCGACCCGGGAGCGGCGGAGCGCCGTGAGGTGCCCGCCCACGCCGAGACCGGCACCGAGATCACGGGCAAGGGCACGGATGTAGGTGCCGGATGTGCACTCGACCCGAACATCCAGTTCCGCGCCGCGGCGCTCGAGCACCTCGAAGGCGCTTACGGTGACAGCGCGCGCCTTGAGAACCACTTCCTCGCCCTCGCGAACGCGATCGTAGGACCGTCTGCCGTCGACCTTGATCGCGCTGACCGAGCTCGGAATCTGTTCGATCGCTCCCGTGAGCGGCCTGATCGCCGCGGCGATCTGCTCCTGGGTGAAGTCGATTTTCTCCGTCACGGGGCCCGTTGGTTCGCCCTCTGCGTCGTCCGTGGTCGTCGCGAAACCGAGCCGAATGGTCGCGAAGTACTCCTTGTCGAGGCCGACCAGGTAGGTGAGCAGTCGCGTCGAGCTGTCGATGCCGAGCACGAGAAGTCCGGTCGCCATCGGATCCAGTGTTCCCGCGTGCCCGACCTTGCGAGTTCCCGCGAGCTTACGGACTCGCGACACGACATCGTGGCTGGTGATCCCGCCGGGCTTGTCGACGAGCAGGATGCCGCTGGTCACGAGGCCGTACGGGTGTGGTCGAGTGCAAGGAGGAGTGGCAGCTTCGCGCCGAGGGAACCCTCGAGCATCTCCCGCGCATCCGGATTGGTGTCGTACTCGTCCGTCATCCTGATGCCGACGAGCGTGTTGAGGAGCATGCCGTGAGCGAGAAATTCGGCGGCTTCCACCGAGCCGAGACCGGCTTCGGCCTTCAGGAACTTGTACACCTCGAGAAATCCGCAGCGTGCGACCCTTCCGATCTCGGGATCCGCGCCGAGAACGAATCCGTGCATGAGCGAGAGCAGGAGCCCGCGATCCTGCAGAAGGTCAACGTAGGCGCGCCCCATGCGCTGGGAAACGGGAAGCTCGGGCTCTTCGGAGAGAGCTTGACGGAACGCCACCATCATGACGTCGAGGGCTCGCTGGAGAACCGCGAGAAACAGCTTCTCTTTCGTGCCGAAGATGCGCACGACGTACGGCTGGCTCACGCCGGCGGCAGCGGCGACCTGGTCGGTCGTCGTCCCCGCATAGCCGCGCTGGCCGAAGACTTCGGTCGCGGCCTTGAGTACGAGCTCACGGCGCTCATCGGATGCCATTCGAGGAATCGGGATGCTGGCTTCGGCGCTCATACTTGACATGGTATCAGTCGATTACTAAGGTCGAATAAGTAATCATCCGATTACAACACCGCCTCATATTGGAATAGGCAGATGACTACCGCCACAGATCTGCGGACACCCGACGACACGACACCGACACCGACACCGAGGCGTCGCATTCCGGTCTGGCTCGCGATCCTCGCGGCCAGCATCCCGATGTTCATGGCGAGCCTCGACAACCTCGTGATGACCAATGCGCTCCCGGTGATCCACCGCGACCTCGGTGCGAACGTCGAGGAGCTGCAGTGGTTCGTCAACGCGTACACGCTCAGCTTCGCGACGTTCATCCTCATGTCCGTCGCACTCGGTGACCGCTTCGGCCGCCGCACGGTCTTCGCGATCGGAATCGGCATCTTCACGGTCGCGTCGGTGTTCGCAGGGTTCAGCACCGACCCTGGCCAGCTCATCGCCGCCCGTGCCGTCCAGGGGATCGGCGGCGCGGCGCTCATGCCACTCTCGCTGACGCTTCTGGCCGGATCTGTGGCTCCACGGCTGCGTCCACTCGCGATCGGCATCTGGGGCGGTGTCGCGGGCCTCGGTGTCGCGCTCGGCCCGCTCATCGGCGGTGCGGTCGTGCAGGGCTGGAACTGGCAGGCCATCTTCTGGATCAACGTTCCGGTGGGCATCATCTCCGTCCCACTCGTCCTGATCGCGCTCCCCAACAGCTTCGGCGCGCGAGTGCGTGCGGACATCCTCGGCGTTGTCCTCGTGGGCCTCGGTGTACTCGGAGTCGTGTTCGGAATCGTGCGCGGCAACGACGCCGGCTGGGACAGCGCCCAGGTGCTTATCGCGCTCATCGCGGGCGGCGTGCTGATCCTGGCCTTCCTGTGGTGGGAAAACCGCGCCGCCGCTCCCCTGCTTCCCCTTCGGCTGTTCCGCGACCGCAGCTTCTCGATCGCGAACATCGTCGGCTTCGGATTCAGTTTCGGGATGTTCGGATCGGTGTTCATCCTGATCCAGTTCCTGCAGGTGGTGAAGGGCGCGAGCCCGCTGGCTGCCGCCATCCAGACGACGCCGTGGACCATGGCCCCGATGATCGTCGCGCCACTCGCCGGCCTGATCGCACCCCGCGTCGGCACCCGATTGCTCATCGCCGCGGGTCTCGCGCTGCAGTCGATCGCGCTGTTCTGGCTGGCGGGGACGATGTCGGCGACGGTCCCGTACACGACCATGCTGTTCCCGTTCATCCTGGCCGGAATCGGCATGGGACTCGTATTCTCGCCATCGTCGACGGCGGTCCTCGCCACCATGCCGGAGATCGATCGGGCGAAGGCGAGCGGCACCAATTCGACCCTCAGGGAGATCGGCGTCGCGCTCGGGGTTGCGGTCCTGACCGCGGTGTTCACGGGCGCGAACGGACAGCTCACGCCGACCGGCTATGTAGGGGCTGCGATCCCCGCCGTACTGGTTGGTGCATCCGTCGTCGCCGTGACAACCCTGTTCTCGCTCGCGCTCCCCTCCGGCCGGATTTCGCGGACGTCCAAGCCCTCCTGAACGCCCTCGTTGGCGCCACGTCTGCCCGATCCAACTAGTTCTGGCCGATCCGGATGAGCGTGGTTGATCCAATAAGGTTGGGCGCATGCGGATTGGGGTGATCGGGGCGGGGGCGGTCGGAGGCGCGATCGCCGCTATGCTCGCGCGGGCCGGCCACGAGGTCGAGGTCACCGCGCGCGGTGAACACCTGCGCGCGATCGAGGCCAACGGCATCCGGCTCACCGGCGGCTGGGGCGACTTCACCGCGCACGTCGCGGCGGCGAGCGAGCTGAACCGCGCGCCGGAGATCGCCTTCATTGCGACGAAGGCGCAGGATGCGGAACGCGCGATCCGCGCCAACCAGCGGCTGCTCACGGGCGTCCCGACCGCCGTCGTGCAGAACGGGCTCGGAAGCGTAAGCACAACCGCACCGCTCCTGCCGCGATCGGATGTCGTCGGTGTCCTTGCGCTCTACGCGTCGTCGCTCGTCGCCCCTGGCGAGATTGCCATCACGACTCCCGGCAACACTTACATCGGCGGCGGCAGGGACCTGCCCGCGCGATTCATCAGCAGTGTCTTGAACACGGTGATGCCCACCAGCGTCGCGAACAATTTCGTCGGTGCGCAGTGGACGAAGCTTGTCATCAACCAGGTAAACGCGCTGCCCGCGATCACCGGACTGAGCGTGCAGGAGGTCATCGCCAACCCGAAACTGCGCAGGATCATGACGCTCAGCATGCGAGAAAACGTGCGCGTCGGACTGCGATCCGGCGTCACGTTCGCGGAGGTCCAGGGGCTTACCAGCGGCCGTCTGAAGCTCTTTTCCCGCGCGCCGCTCTGGCTCGCGGAATCGCTGCCGAAACTAATGGCACGGCGCATGGGCGCAACGCCAAACCCAGGGTCCACACTGCAGAGCATTCGACGCGGGGCGCTCACCGAGATCGATTATCTCAACGGTGCGGTCGTCTCCGCCGCGGCCGAGGTGGGCGTCGCGACGCCCGTCAATGCCTCACTCGTTGCGCTAGTCCACGAGGTGGAACAGACGCACCGATTCCTGGCTCCGGATGAGGTCGCGGCCCGTGCAATAACGACGGTCGGCTAACACGAATCGGCAAAGATCCGCCGCGGGTGGTCGAAGTCGTTGTTGTCGATGATCGCGGAGGCGGCGGCCCGGGGGTTGGCCTCCTTGAGATAGAGATTCTGGCCCTCAGTGTAACGCTCGGGATTGGCCGACTCGCCGTCGCGGGCGCGCATCCGAGCCTCTGCGACCTTCCGGTCGACCTCGAGCCAGACCGAATAGTTCCAGATTCCCTTGAGCTCCGGCCGGTTCAGGAAGATTCCGTCGACGATGAGGATCGCGTCATCCGGCCCCGACGACCACTTCGGCTCGAAGGCGGCGTCGCGGCTCAGGTCGAACGCCTGCAGAACGAACGAGCCGTAGTGACCGATGCGGAAGGGATCGATGAGCACCCGCTGGAACGTGCGGTAGTTGAACGAATCCCGGTAGAAGCCCTCGGCCGAATCCCTGCCGCGGGCGTAGCGCTCGATGCGCGGGCGGTGGAAGTCGTCGATCGAGGCGCGGAAGACGGATCGATTGCCGATCCTCAGGTGAGCGGCGAGGGCATCCGCGAACTCGGTCTTGCCCGCACCGTCCATCCCGTCGATCGCGACGATCACGCGACCCTCGCTGTAGTGCTGCAGGATGTCGTCGGCGAGCGCCGCGATCACGTCGCTCCTCGACGGTCCCTGTGCGGGTGCTGCCTTGCCCGGTGCTGGTGCGGTTTTGGCCATGCGCCCAGTTTAGGTTTGGGGAGTGACGATTGCCTCTGCCGTGAACGACTGGTTTGCCGCCAACCAGCGCGATCTGCCCTGGCGTGCGCCCGGCTATCCGGCCTGGGGCATCCTCGTCAGCGAAATCATGCTGCAGCAGACTCCCGTCGCCAGGGTCATCCCGCGCCTCGAGCAGTGGCTCGAGCGCTGGCCGACGCCCGCGGCGCTGGCCGACGCATCCCCGGGTGACGCGGTCCGCGCCTGGGAGCGACTCGGCTATCCGCGACGCGCCCTCAACCTGCACGCCGCGGCCGTCGCGATCACCGAGCGACACGGCGGCGTCGTGCCGGACGATGTGAACGAGCTGCTGGCCCTGCCCGGAATTGGCCACTACACCGCGCGCGCCGTCGCCGCGTTTGCGTACGGCCGGCGGCATCCCGTTGTCGACACCAACGTGCGGCGAGTTCTCGCCCGCGCGGTCGACGGGGTCGCGGATGCCGGTCCCCCATCCACCAAACGCGACCTGGCCGCCATGGAAGCCCAGTTGCCCACTGACGATGCGGATGCCCGGCTCTTCAATGCCGCTGCGATGGAGCTTGGCGCAGTCGTCTGCACCGCGCGCGCACCGCGCTGCGACGCCTGCCCGATCGCGAGCCAGTGCGCGTGGCGGGCCGCGGGATATCCGGCCTACGACGGTGTCCGTCGCGTCGCGCAGAAGAGGTACGAGGGATCGGATCGACAGGTGCGCGGCGTGATCCTCGCGGCCCTTCGGGCGAGCCGCTCGGTGTCCGCCGCCGAGATCGAGTCACTCTGGCCTGAGCCGATCCAACGCGGGCGAGCGCTCGACGGCCTCATCATCGACGGGCTCGTGGTCGGCTCACCGGACACCGGCTACGAACTCCCCTAGCCTGATGGCGGGGAACGCTGGCCGACTCGACAGAAGTTGTCGCCTAAACCGGGCCTGACGCGACAACAAGTGTCACCTCGGCCGCGACTGTGCCAGCCAAGACCGTGCCGACAAAGACCGTGCCGGCTAGAACTCCAGCGGCTCCCACTCACGAATCTCCGTGCGGTGCACGAGACCCTCGAGCACGAACGGATCACTCGCCATGAAGGTCTCGGCGGCAGCGCGCGAACGGAAGATCGCCATCGATCCCTGGGTCGCGGGATCCCCGAAGGTGCCGATCATCCAGACCTGGCCACCCTTCGCGAACTCGTCGAGGTTGGCGCGATGTCGCGGATAGGCCTCCCGAAGGCGCGCCATGTTGGCGGGGTCGGGCACGGGGTCCGGATGATAGAAAGTCACGTAATACACGGGACGAATCTAGTGGCTGGACGGCCTAACGCACATCCTGTTCTTCGTCGTCGTCGTCGTCTTCTTCTTCGTCGTCTTCGTCTTCGTCATCTTCGTCTTCCTCGAACGAGCGCGGCTTGACGTAGGGATCCTCGTCACCGGCGTACGACGCCGAGGTGGCAAGGGCGGCAACCTCGGTGTCGCGATTGCGAGCCTCGGCGAGAAGCGAGTCGATGAGCGCGGCGTTTTCCGGGATTCCGTCGGCGATGAACTCGAGCGACGGCGTCAACCGCGCTGTGATGTTCTTACCGACCTCGCTGCGGAGCATTCCGGTCGCCGACTTCAGTGCGGCAGCGGAATCCGCGCGCTCCTCATCCGTTCCGTAGACGGTGTAGAAGACGCTGGCGTGCTGCAGGTCGCCCGTCACACGGACGTCCGTGATCGTCACGAAACCGAGCCGCGGATCCTTGATGCCGCGCTCGAGCCGCTTGGCGATGATGACCTTGATGCGGTCCGCCATTTTGGCTGCGCGTGCTGGGTCGGCCATGAGTTACTCCTTAAAGCCATCGATCGAGCCTGCCGATTTCTCGGCAGGCTCGATCTATAGATTGCTAAACGCGGGGCTTTTCCTTGAGCTCGATCGTCTCGATCTCGTCGCCGATCTGGATGTCGTTGAAGCGACCAAGCCCGATGCCGGCCTCGAAGTCCGTGCGGACCTCGGTGACGTCATCCTTGAATCGACGAAGCGATTCGATGGCGAGGTTGTCTCCGACGACGATGCCGTCGCGGATGACGCGGGCCTTGGCGTTTCGCGTGATCGTTCCCGATCGCACGACGACACCGGCCACGTTGCCGAACTTCGACGAGGAGAAGACCTCGCGAATCTCGGCGACACCCGACTGCACCTCTTCGAACTCGGGCTTGAGCATTCCCTTGAGGGAGTTCTCGATGTCCTCGAGCGCGGCGTAGATGACCGAGTAGAAACGAACATCCACACCCTCACGAGCCGCACGTTCGCGCGCCTTAGTGTCGGGGCGGACGTTGAATCCGATGATTATCGCGTTGTCGAACGTTGCGAGGTTGACGTCACTCTCGGTGACGGCACCGACGCCGCGGTGGATGATGCGAAGGGCGACGGAATCGTCGACATCGATCTTGAGCAGCGACTCCTCGAGTGCTTCGACAGCACCGGAGACGTCACCCTTGATGATGAGGTTGAGCGCGTCGACCTTGCCCTCTTCGAGAGCGCGAGTGAAGTCCTCGAGGCTGATGCGCTTGCGGGCACGGGCCAGCTGGGCGTTACGCTCGACCGCTTCACGCTTCTCGGCGATCTGGCGGGCCGTGCGGTCGTCCTCGATGACAAGGAATGTGTCGCCTGCGCGAGGCACGCTCGACAGTCCCTGCACCTGAACGGGTCGCGCCGGCTGGGCCTCGTGAACGGCTGTGCCGTCCTCGTCGGTCATTGCGCGGACCTTGCCGTACGCGGTACCGGCGACGATCGAATCCCCGACATGCAACGTTCCGGACTGGATGAGGACGGTCGCAACCGCGCCGCGTCCCTTGTCGAGGCGGGCCTCGATGGCTACCCCTCGCGCATCCTTGTTCGGGTTCGCACGGAGGTCGAGGCCGGCGTCTGCGGTAAGGAGCACCGCATCCAGCAGCCTGTCGATGCCGAGGTTGTTCAGCGCCGACACGTCAACGAACATCGTGTCTCCGCCGTACTCCTCGGCGACAAGGCCGAACTCGGTGAGCTGCTGGCGAACCTTTGCGGGGTTTGCGCCATCCTTGTCCACCTTGTTGACCGCGACCACGATCGGCACGTTGGCCGCCTGGGCGTGGTTCAGGGCCTCAACGGTCTGCGGCATGATGCCGTCGTCCGCCGCGACAACGAGGATCGCGATGTCGGTCACCTGCGCACCACGGGCACGCATGGCGGTGAACGCCTCGTGGCCCGGTGTGTCGATGAAGGTGATCGCGCGATCGTGGCCCTCGTGCTCGGTCCAGACCTGGTACGCACCGATGTGCTGGGTGATTCCGCCAGCCTCGCCTGCGACGACGTTGGCCTTACGGATCGCGTCGAGGAGCTTCGTCTTACCGTGGTCGACGTGGCCCATGACGGTCACGACAGGCGGACGGATCTCGAGATCGCTCTCGTCCTCGTCCTCGAGCTCCTGGTCGAGGTCGATGTCGAAGCCGCTGAGCAGCTCACGATCCTCGTCCTCTGGGGAAACCATCTGGATCTTGAAGCCGAGCTCCTCGCCGAGCACCTCGAAGGTGGCCTCGTCGAGCGACTCGGTCGCCGTCGCCATCTCACCGAGGTGGAACAGAACGGTGACGAGGTTGCCGGGGCTGGCGTCGATCTTGTCGGCGAAGTCGGAGATGGACGCGCCACGGCGGAGACGGACGATCGTGGAGCCGTCGCCGCGCGGGACGCTGACGCCACCGAGCGACGGCGCCTGCCGCATCTCGAATTCGGCCCTCTTCGTCCGCTTCGACTTGCGCGCCTTGCTCTTGCCGCCACCGCGACCGAACGCGCCGGCGGTACCGCCGCCGGGGCCACGACCACGGCCACC